>NZ_JBVUBB010000008.1:0-293699 GCF_055791185.1 Bradyrhizobium ingae | reverse complement strand
CTCCCATACGGGCCCGCGACACATGACCGGTCGCATCAGAGGCCGGACAGATGTCAGCACCCGACTACGCGCAGCGCCTCACGAAAGATTCTACTTGCACTTACGGGGGCGTCCACAGATGGGAGGAGTTCTTTACTGCAATCGATAGAATTAAGACCCTTTCGCCAATGGAGAAGCTGGCCGAAGCGAACAAGGTGGGGACTCTGCCGGAATGGAATCCACAGGGTATATTTCGGCGGCTAATCGCAAGAAGCTGCAAATCTTAATCCACCCAAAAATAGCGGCGAGCTTTCGCTCGCCGTTTATTAAGGCTGAGGCCAGGCTGAACCCGGCCAAATTCAATCCGCTTCAGTTATCCAGGAACGAGCGCAGCTTCCGGCTCCGCGACGGATGCTTCAGCTTGCGCAGCGCCTTCGCCTCGATCTGACGAATACGCTCGCGCGTCACGCTGAACTGCTGGCCGACTTCTTCCAGCGTATGGTCGGTGTTCATGCCGATGCCGAAGCGCATGCGCAGCACGCGCTCTTCGCGCGGGGTGAGCGAGGCGAGCACGCGCGTGGTGGTCTCGCGCAGGTTCGACTGGATCGCTGCGTCGATCGGCAGGATCGCGTTCTTGTCCTCGATGAAATCGCCGAGGTGTGAATCCTCTTCGTCACCGACCGGCGTCTCCAGCGACAACGGCTCCTTGGCGATCTTGAGGACCTTGCGCACCTTCTCCAAGGGCATGCCGAGCTTCTCGGCGAGCTCTTCCGGGGTCGGCTCGCGGCCGATCTCGTTGAGCATCTGGCGCGAGGTACGCACGATCTTGTTGATCGTCTCGATCATGTGCACGGGGATGCGGATGGTGCGCGCCTGGTCGGCGATCGAGCGGGTGATCGCCTGCCGGATCCACCACGTCGCGTAGGTCGAGAACTTGTAGCCGCGGCGGTACTCGAACTTGTCGACCGCCTTCATCAGGCCGATGTTGCCTTCCTGGATCAGGTCGAGGAACTGAAGGCCGCGGTTGGTATACTTCTTGGCGATCGAGATCACGAGGCGGAGGTTGGCTTCCACCATCTCCTTCTTGGCCTGACGGGCTTCGCGCTCACCCTTCTGCACGGAGTGCACGATCTTGCGGAATTCGCCGATCTCGAGACCGGTGAGGGCCGCAAGCTGATGCACCTCGTGGCGCAGGTCCTTGATGCGGTCCTTCTCGTGATGAACGAAGTTCTTCCAGCCCTTGGCCGAAAGCTTCGAGACGCGGTTGAGCCAGCGCGGATCGAGCTCCGAGCCGGTGTAGTTGCGCAGGAAATCGTCGCGCGCGACGCCATGGCTGTCGGCAAGGCGCATCAGGCGGCCCTCGTGCGAGACGAGGCGCTTGTTGATGTCGTAGAGCTGCTCGACGAGTGAATCGATGCGGGCCTGGTTGAGGCGCAGCGACTTCACCTCGACGATGATCTCGTCCTTCAGCTTCCGGTACTTACGCTCCTGGTGCGGCGAGAGCGACGGGCCGTGCGTCGTGCTCTCGAGCTGGTTCTGGATGTCCTGCTCCTGGAGCTTGCGCAGCTTCTTGTAGTTGTCAGCGATCTTGTCGAAGATTTCGACGACCTTCGGCTTGAGCTCGGCTTCGATCGCCGCAAGCGACATCTGGTTCTCGAACTCGTCGTCCTCGTCCATGTCGGCTTCGGCGGCGGCTTCCGCCGGATCCTTCTCGGCCTCAGTGCCATTGCCGACACCGGGCGCGGGACGGAACGGGGTCGGCGACGGCGGCGCGGCCGGCGGCGCGACATGCGCAGGCGCAGCGGCCGTCGCGACAGCAGCTTCGCCGCCTTCGGCCGGTGCTTCGCCGTTCTCCCCAGTGGGGCCGCCGATCATCGCGGTGTTCATGCCGCCCTTGGCATCCGGGCCGGCATAGGTCGCTTCGAGATCGATGATGTCGCGGAGGAAGATCTTGCCTTCGTTGAGCTCGTCGCGCCAGATGATGATGGCCTGGAAGGTCAGCGGGCTTTCGCACAGGCCCGCGATCATCGCCTCGCGACCGGCCTCGATGCGCTTGGCGATCGCGATTTCGCCCTCGCGGGACAAGAGCTCGACCGTGCCCATCTCGCGCAGATACATGCGCACGGGATCGTCGGTGCGCTCGCCCGGCTCGCTCTTCTTGACCTCGGTCACGGCCTTCTGGGTGACCTCGACGAGTTCGTTGTCGGTCTCGTCCTCGCCGCCCTCGTCCTTGTCGTCCTCGCCCTCGGAGTCGTCGGCCTCGGTGACGTTGATGCCCATGTCCGAGAGCATGGACATGATGTCCTCGATCTGCTCAGGCGAGGTCTGGTCGGATGGCAAGACTTCGTTGAGTTGATCAAAGGTCACGAAGCCGCGCTTCTTGGCCTGCTTGATCATCTTCTTCACTGCCGCGTCGGACAGGTCGAGCAACGGTGAGGGCGCGTCCTGGGAATCCTTCTCCGGAGCGTCCGCTGCCTTGTCGTCCTTTTCCTTGTCCTTCGCCTGCAGCGTCTTTGCCTTGGTGGCCATCCATTGCTCCTAAACGCGCTTCATACAGGCGGCTCGCACGGCGCCTGCCTGAATTCACTTGAACCTGTTTCGACGCTCTCGCTTCGTCAGCTCTCGACACGGAAAGGGCGGCGCAAACCTCTTTTCGCCACCCCAGAACTTCTCTCGCCGGATTTGCCTAACGCTTCGTGAGCACCTTTGTCGCCGGCGAATGCAGGTAGAGTGCCAAACAGCGAATGCGCGGATTTATTCCTGACGCGTCTGTTATGCCTGCGGCCGCCTGTTGGCCAAAGTGCTACAAGACAGTTAAGCCTCGATTAACCCTGTTTCTGCCGCCAAACCTTGGATTTGGCGAGTCTTTTTCCGGTTCCGGCCCCGGCCGTCCGCATGATTCTTCGTTTCACACGCTCTTCTGAAACCGGCCCGACAGCTCGCCAAAACCCTCGATCAGGGCTTCGGTACCGTCGACCTCGGCCATCCGGGCCTTGACGTCACGCAGCCACGCCAAATTGGCCTCGCTGGGGTCTTCCCCCAAGGCCAGCTCGGCGTCTTTCAGCTCCCTAAGTAGTGAATGCCACTGCCGATGCAAGGCGACGAGCTGATTCCATGTGGCAAGAACATCATCCCGCGCGGCGCCCTCGCGTGCCCCGAACACCGCCTGGGTCGTGATGGCGCGCTCAACCCTTTGAAGTAGCGGAGAAAATCCGCCTCGATCGAGATCGGCGCGCATCTTCTCGGCCTGCTCGCTCGGATCCGGGCTATGATGATGATCGTTGGCGAAGGCCGCGATAATACCGGCACGAAGCTTGTGGGCCTCGGGATGGGCGAGCTCCAGCGCCGCCACCTCCTCCAAATGGTCGTGCAGCAGCCAGGGATGGTTGATCAGGCTTTGCAGGATCAGGGCCTCCCGGCGGGAGATCGCGCTGCGCTGTCCCCGCATGATCGGGCTCGCCGCAAGCTGCGGGCTCGCCGCCTGGTAGGGACCGGAGGGAAGCGTGGCGGGCATCGGGCCGCCGCGGCGCCCCTGGCCGGCGAATCGATTCGCGCCGCCCCCGCCGCGGGGCTGGAAGGAGCGGCCCGCTTGCGAGCGGAAATTGCCGCGACCGGCGAAGCCACCGCGGCCGCCCCCTTCAGGCGCGAAGGTGCGTTGGAGGCGCTCCGCCAGATCCTGGCGGTAGTAGCGCCGCACCACCTCGTCACGGATGCCGTTGCTGAGTTCGTTGATGCGCGCCTCGAGCGCTGCGCGGCGCTCGGGCGTGACAAAGCTGCCGCCTTCGAGCTCGCGCGACCAGATCACGTCCGCAAGCGGCCGCGCCGCCGCAATCACCTCCTCGACTGCACCGCGGCCACCGGAGCGCACGAGATCGTCCGGGTCCTGCCCCTCCGGCAGCAGCGCGAAGCGCAGGCTCTTTCCGGGCGCGAGGAATGGCAAGGCAAGGTCCGCAGCTCGATAAGCCGCCTTCTGCCCGGCCTTGTCGCCGTCGAAGCAGAGGATCGGCTCGTCCGCCATCTTCCAGAGCAGAGCGAGCTGGCTTTCGGTCAGCGCGGTGCCGAGCGGCGCGACGCTGCCTGCAAAGCCCGCGGTGACCATGGCGATGACGTCGACATAGCCCTCGACCACGATCAGCGCCGCGCCGTCATGCGCAGCTTTCCGCGCGGTGGCATGGTTGTAGAGATTGTCGCCCTTGTGAAAAAGCGGCGTCTCAGGCGAGTTCAGGTATTTGGCCGGAACGTCCTTCTCGAGCGCCCGCCCGCCGAAGGCGATGACGCGGCCGCGCAAGTCCGTGATCGGAAAGATCACGCGATCGCGGAAACGATCGTAGGGCACGGGGATGTCGTTGCCGGCGACGAGCAGGCCGGTCTCGATCATGTCCTCGACAGAGACGCCCTGCTTGCCGAGATGCTCTTTCAGCGCGAAGCGCTCGGGGGGCGGCGGGGCATAGCCGAGGCGAAACTGCAACTGCGTCGCAGGCGAGATGGCGCGATCCGCGAGATAGCCCCGCGCCTTGGCGCCGAGGCGCGAGGCCAGCGTCTCGGCAAAGAAATTTGCGGCAAGCTCCATGACGTCGTGCAGCGTCCGGCGGCGCTGCTCGTGCCGCGCGGCATCCGGGGTTGCCGCCGGCAGCGGCAGGCCAGCCATGTTGGCAAGCCGCTCGACCGCTTCGCCGAACGGCAGGCCGTCGGTCTCCATCACGAAGTTGATGATGTCGCCATGCTTGCCCGAGGAGAAGTCGTGGTAGAAACCCTTCTGGTCGTTGACATAGAAGGATGGCGTCTTTTCCTGCTGGAACGGCGACAGCCCCTTCCACTCCCGCCCCGCCTTCTTCAACTTCACGCGCTTGCCCACGACTTCGGAGACCGAAAGCCGGGCACGCAGCTCGTCGAGGAATTGGGGCGTGAAGCGCATAAGGTGATTCTAGGTGAGTCGGGGCCTTGTGCCAGCCGGCTAGGCATATAGGGCTGGCTCACGGAAATACGACGGACGTAGGGTTTCTCCCGGTTATTCACAGGGGCTCTCCCATCACGTCGCCCTTGAACCTCGCGGGGTTCCGCGCTTCCATGCCCCCATGTTCACGACGTTTCGAGGCGGCCACAGCGGGGGTTGGCGAGTCACCTCGATCTCACCCGTGAGGGGTGATCCCCTGCCATTCATGCCGGCGCTGTCGGTGAACGACAGCGAGGCGGTCGCGCTGCCGCTTGTGCCGTCGCGCAATTCGTGGCGGCTGGTCGGCGTCGCCAGCTATCTACGCTACACCGAGCGGGCCGAGAAAGAACAGCTCGTCGCCGTGCAGGCCGGGCTCGGCCGCGCCGAGGCGACCAGCGCGGCGCTGATCCCGATCCGCAAATCGCAGGCCTGGTGGGACCTCACGGCCGAGGAACGGCGCAGGATCTTCGAGGACAAGTCGCACCATATCGCCAGCAGCCTGCGCTTCTTGCCGGCGATCGCGCGGCAGCTCTATCACTGCCGCGATCTCGGCGAGCCCTTCGATTTCCTGACCTGGTTCGAATATGCGCCGGCGCACGCCTCGCTGTTCGAGGAGCTGGTCGCGATGCTGCGCACGACCGAGGAGTGGTCCTACGTCGAGCGCGAGGTCGACGTGCGCGTGGTGCGCGAGGTGCTGGCAGGCTAGTGCTCGATGAATCTGCCGGAGGCAATGCGCGGGAGGTCCGTGACCGGCCAGTTGTAGACGTAGGTCCAGGCCTTCTCGGTCGCGCCGTCCGCGAGCGTGATGTCGACCAGCGCGCGCATATATTCGGTCGGCTCGGGAAAGCCCTCGCCGCAGGCCTCGTACATATCGAACTCGCGCAAGAGCTCGTCAGGCGCGCGCAGGCGAAAGAGTTCGCCGTGCACCAGGTCGGACGCCGCGTCCGATAGCAACAGCCCGGGGTAATGCTTCACGAGAACGAGCCGGCCGCGGCAGGTCGCATCGCCAAGGAAGTCCGCATGCGCCGCCAACAGCCGCGCCATCGGATGGTCGAAGCCGCGCATCAAGGTGCCGTAGACGAAGAGACGATCGGTGATCATGGGGTGTCTATAGCCGTCAATTGTAGGGAATAACAGCGCCACAGACTCGCTGTCGTCCTGGCGAAAGCCAGGACGACATTGGGGAGGCATTGTGCCCTCAACAAGCACCGTCATTGCGAGGAGCGTAGCGACGAAGCAATCCAGACTACCACCGTGGATGCGGGCTGGATTGCTTCGCTACGCTCGCAATGACGAGCATGGCGCTCGCTCACGCCGCCTTCACCACCTCGTCGCTGACGACCTCGAACTTCTTCAGCTCCATCCGGCCAAAGCTCGTCGAGAGCGCGACGTCGGCGGCATCGCGGCCCGTGGCCATCAGGATGCGGCCGATGCGCGGGACATTGTGGCGCGCATCGAAGGTGAGCCACTTGCCGGAGAGGTAGACCTGAAACCAGCCGGAAAAATCCATCGGGAACGGCTCGGGCGGAATGCCGATGTCGCCCATGTAGCCGGTGCAGTAGCGTGCCGGAATGCCCATGCAGCGGCAGAAGGCGACGGCAAGATGCGCGAAGTCGCGGCAGACGCCGGAACGGCTTTCATAGACGTCGTGCGCGGACTTCATGTGATGGGCGTGCTCATAGCCGAAGGTGACGTGCTGATGCACGAGCTCGGTGATCGCGCAGACGCGCTGCCAACCGGGTTCGCTCCTGGCGAACAGCGACCACGCGATATCGGTGAGCTTGTCGGTCTCGCAATAACGGCTCGGCATCAGATAGAGCAGCAGCTCGTTGGGCAGCTGCTCGATCGGCAGCTGCTGCGCAGTCGGCATCACCTCGTCCGGCAGGCCGGCGTCGTGCACCAGCGCGCTGCCTTTCAGCGTGACGCCGCCCGCGGGCGCGACGAGGCGGCCGCAGATATTGCCAAAGCTGTCGTGATAGAAGCGGATCGGCACGTCCGGCTCGGCCACCACCGTCTCCCTGCCGATGATGTCGGCCTGGCGCGAGGGGTGGATGTTGAGCATGATCACCATCGGCGTCGGCTGTGGCGCAGCATAAGCGATCTCGAAGCCGACCTTGATGTCCATCTACAATACCTCTGGCTCAAGTTCTTCGTCGCTGTTTTGGTCGTCCGAGGCCACCTTGATGTTCACCTCCATGGCCTCGAACGCCTCGGCCGAGCCGAGATAGACACCATGCAGCGGGATCGCCTGGCGCGGATCGCGAGCCACAGCGACGCGGATCAGATCGCGGGTGCCGACGATGCCGTTGGTCGGATCGAATTCGATCCAGCCCGCGCTCGGCAGGTAGACCTGCACCCAGGCATGCGTCGAGCCGCCGCCGACATGGTGCGTCTCGATATCCTCCGGCACGAAGATGTAGCCGGAGACGAATCGCGCGGCGATGCCGAGCCGGCGCAACGCCTCGATCATGAACAGCGCATAGTCGCGGCAGGTGCCCGTGCCCCTTTGCAAGGTGTCGAGCGGATGCTGCGTGCCCTGCTCATGACGCTTGCGATACCTGAACGCCTTGCGGATGCCGTGCGTCATGCCGCTCAGGATCTTGAACGTCGGCGTCGGCGCCTCCTCGTCGAGGAAGCTGCGCGCCCATTCCGACAGCTCGCCGTCGGCATCGGCATATTGCGGCGTGATGTAGTGCATGAGGTCGGGGAATTCCTCGTCGTCATAGACGAAGGGATAGAAATACGCCGGATCATCCGGCGTCAGTGCGTACTCCTCGACCGGATTGTGCTCGACGGTGACATGCCAGTCGAACGTCAAGACGTCCGCGCGCTCGTCGAAATTCGCGATCGCGACCGAATTGCCGAACACGTCATGGATCCAGTGCAGCGACATCGGCTGGGGCGAAATGGCGAGCCGGCTGTCGAGCACGCGCAGATCATGGCTGTCGCGCGGGCGCAGCATGATGCGATGCTCGCCGAACGCCACGGGGCGGTTGTAGCGATATTCGGTCTTGTGATGAATCGTGAGCAGCGGCATCGTCAGGCAATCATGGTGATTTTGGACCCGCTAATCTATAGCGTTGGCTGCTCAATTTTAAGAGCAGAGTGCATTTTCCATAGGCAGTCAGGATGACCTTAGAGGCGGCCGGCGCGACCAATCAGCTTCTCGGCAAAGGCGATAGTACGCCTGTGCATGAGACGAATGCCGCAGGAGGCTCGCCCTTCCTGCTCACTTGCGACCATTACGGGCGCGCGCTGCCGCACGCACTGGGCGATCTCGGCGTTGCCGAGAGCGAACTGACCCGGCACATCGCCTGGGACATCGGGATTGCCGGGGTCGCCGAGCGGCTCGCCGGGATGCTGGATGCGCATCTGATCGCGCAGCGCTATTCGCGGCTCGTGATCGACTGCAACCGCCCACCGGGCGTCGCAAGCTCGATCCCCGTGATTTCGGAGGCAACCGCGATCCCGCGCAATGAGGGCATTTCGGAAGGAGAGCGCGACGCGCGACGCCGCGAGATTTTCGATCCCTATCACGGCCGCATCAACGCGGCGATCGATGCGCGTGTTCGCGCCGGGCGCCGGACGGTGCTGGTCGCACTGCACAGCTTCACGCCGGTCTATGCCGGCGTCGCGCGGCCCTGGCACATCGGCACGCTCTATCACCGCGACACCGTGCTGCCGCACCTGTTGCTGAAACATCTGCGCAGCGAAAGTGATCTCGTCGTCGGCGACAACGAGCCCTATGCGGTGAGCGACCTCACCGACTACACCATCCCCGTCCACGGCGAAGCCCGCGGCCTCCTGAACACCGGCATCGAGATCCGCCAGGATCTGATCACGGACCAATCCGGCCAGCAGCAATGGGCGGAACGGCTGGCGAGGATTTTTGGCGAGATCGAAGTGGAGCTGCGGGCAGAGAGGTTGGTGTAGCCCTCACTTCGCCCTTGTCAGCGCCAGCCAGATACCGCCGCCGATCATGAAGCCGCCGGAGACGCGCGACATCATCCGCGTGCGGCGCGCCGAGAAGAACTTTCGGGCGCGGCCGGCCGCGGTGGCGTAGAGCGCGTCCGTCATCGCCGCCGTCACCATGAAGGTTGCGCCCAGCAGCGCGACCTGCGGGAAGTGGTCGCGGTTCATGTCCATGAACTGCGGAATGAAGGCGCCGAAGAACACCAGCACCTTCGGGTTCGACAGCAGCACCAGGAAGCCTTGCAGGAAGAAGCCACCGCGCGGCGGAGCCGGCGGCTCGTCGACCTTGACGCCCTCGACCGGCGCCCAGATCAGCTTGATGCCGAGCCAGATCAGATAGGCGGCGCCGGCAAAGCGCACCCAGTCGAACCAGTAGCCCATCGTCGCCATCAGCGAGGTCAGCCCGATCGCGACGACGCCGATCACGATCGCAAGACCGGCCTGCGCACCCGCGACGTTGGTCAGCGCGGCACGGGTTCCATGCCTGAGGCCATTGGCGATGACGAGCGTCACGATCGGGCCAGGCAACAGCGCCAGCGCAATGCAGGCGGCGACGAAGGCGAGATAGGCTTGCAAGGACATCATGGGGGGCTCGCTGAGGGAGTTGCGGTGCAATTAATGCATGATCGAGGCGGAAGCGAAAGCTCGACGTGTGTCGCACGCACGGGCCACAAACACCGTCGTCATACCCCGCGAAAGCGGGTATCCAGTACGCTGCGGCCCCTCCGTATCCCATAACCGTCTCTGGAATACTGGATCACCCGCTTTTGCGGGTGATGACGGCGGAGGAGATTGCGCGATTCCGCCTTCCTCATCTCCCGTCCAGCGCTGCGACCATCCATCTCTTCATCTCCTGAGTCTCCAAAAACTCCAGCGCCGCATGCTCCACGGCCTTCGCCTCACCCGCTCCCTGCACCACCGCAACCAGGAGATCGCAGCGGCGCGAGAGCGCAATACCGGTGGCTGCGTGGCGCGTGCCGTCGGGCATGTCGAGATCGTAGCGTCTGGCGCGACCATGCAGCTCGCCGACGCGCAATCGATCGCCCGGAGCAGCCGGCGCGAAACGCTGGCTGATCAAATCGAGGTCGGCGACGCGATCGACCTCGTCGTCGTCGGCAACGCCGCGGTCGCAATTGCAGAAGCCGAGCTTGGCGCGAACATAGAGTTCGGCGCCGGCGCAGGCGCCTTCGCAGCGGAACGCGCGGCCGGCGGGCCAGCCGTCGCGCGGGAACGGCCAGGCGATCTCACGCCAATAAGCAGATGCGTCAGCCGGCACCGCTGCGAGTTGATAGGCGCCGGTGCCGGACGCGACGAGCGCGATTGCGAAGACCAATATGATCGCCGCGCGCCGCATCATCAGTTCTTCGGCAGGCCGGCGACGGCGCGCGCGGGGCCCGTCAGCTCCAGAATGTGCATCCCGGTGTTGGCACGATCGACGATGTAGATGTAGCCGCGGTCATCGGTCTCGACATTGTTGGTCTGGATCGCAACCTTGCAGCGCTCGCCGCCCTCGACCGGGATGCAGCGTTTGTCCGTTGCCTGGGTGATCGCCGGGATGAAGTAGCCGACTTCCTTCGGGTGGTAGGGATCGCGAATATCGAGCGCGCGCACACCGGCATTGAAGAAGGCGATGAAGGCCATCTTCTTGTAATAGACCGGTGCCATGCTTTCATTCGACGAATGCGAGCCGAAGCGGCCGCCGCGCTGACAGAACTGCCCGCTCGCCTCGGGCACGGTATAGCTCGAGATCATCATCGGCCGCGCCTCGGTGGTGACGTCGGCGAACCACACCATCTGCCGCGCCTCGCCGCATTCGTTCAAGATCGCCTCGTCGACGATCATCACGATGTCGCGGGTCTTGCCGTCCTTGTCCTCGGCGAACTCGGCGACGGGCATGTCGAGCATCGGAAACGTCGTATGCGCGCCGTTGAAGGCGGACATCGGCAGGCGGGCGATCTCCGGATAACGCAGATTCTCCGGCGTCGGCTCCTTGCCGCCGTTCAACAGCTTCTCGCGATCGACGATCTGCAGGATGCCGCCCTTGTTGGTGCCGTAGCCGAAATAGACGCGGTTGCCCGTCGGCCCTGTCGAAATCGGCCCGTGCAATTCGGTCGGCACCGCGCCGGTCGAACCGGGCTCCTGACCGGGCAGGCCGAAGTCGCGGATCTTCTGCGGATGTGCGGGATCAGAGAGATCATAGACCTGCGTCATGCGGCGCGTGCGCCAGTCCGGCGCGCCCGAGACGAGGTAGGCGATGCCGGTGTCGCATTCCCACCAGCTCTTGTGCGTGTCCTTCAAACCACCGAGGCGCGTGACGAGCACGGGATTGGCGGGATCGGCGACGTTCCAGATCTCGTGCGCCTCGCTGCCGAAGGTGCGGAGCATGTAGACGGCGTTGGCATCGCCCTTCGGCAATGATTTGCCGTCGCAGACCCGCACCATCTGGGCGCCGCCGGATTCATACTTGCCCTCCTGCCCCGGCAGGTGGCGCAGATATTTCGGATGCGCGGGATCCGTGACGTCCACGATCGAGGTGCCGTTCGGCTCGGCCTGCCCCGTCAGGGGGTTGACGGGATTGGGCACGTCGTCGGTGCCACCGTGATGGCCGATATAGGCGATCCAGCGATCGCCCTGATGATGAATGGTCGGCTGATAGGCGCTGCGCGCCTGAAGGTCGTTATATCCGACCAGCTTCATGTTGGAGGCTTCGGGCGGCGCGCCGATCACCTGCTGCTTCTGGGCGTGGGCAATGGAGCTGCAAGCGAGAAGGGCGAGGCAGGCAGCAAGTTGGACGCGACGAAACATGTTTCCTCCCGGAACCAATCTTCGTTGGCTGAGATAGAACGCTAACACAGGGACCGTGCCGAAAACATGATCTCGATATCACGGCTGTCATTCCGGAAACTATGCAGCGGTTAATCCGGAACGACGATACGCTTGACATGCAACCATTTGGTTGCGTACTGTCGTTTGATGGATGAGGTCTTCAAAGCGCTGGCCGACGCCTCGAGACGGTCGCTCTTGGACAGACTTCACGCCCGCAACGGGCAAACGTTGAACGAGCTCTGCGAGGGCCTTGCGATGACCCGCCAGGCCGTCACCAAACACCTTGCCATTCTCGAAGAGGCGAGCCTGGTCACCACCTTCAGGCATGGCCGCGAGAAGTTGCACTACCTCAACCCGGTGCCGATCCATCAGATCGGCGAACGCTGGATCAGGAAGTTCGAGCGCGGGAAACTTGCCGCGCTCAGCGAGTTGAAACGTCAACTGGAGAAGCGCGATGAGTAAGCCGCTGAACATCGATCAGTTCAAGCCGCTCACGGTCTACACTATCTACATCGCATCCACGCCCGCGAAGGTGTGGGAAGCGCTGACCTCCGCCGAGTTCAGCCGGATGTATTTCTTCGGCAATGCGGTCGAGGTCGAACCACGGCTTGGCGGCGCATTCACCGTGCGCACGCCGGACGGCGCGGTGCATATCAGCGGTGAGGTCCTCGCATACGACCCGCCGCGAAAGCTTTCGGTCACCTTCAACGTGAACTGGCCTGAACTGATCGAGAAGCTCGGGCCGACGCTCGTTACCTACGAGATCGAAGAGGCCGGCGACGCCGTCCGGCTCACCATGAGCGAAGGCCACGACCGGCCGCTCAGCGACGACATCCTCGCCGGCGGTCGCTCGGGCTGGCCCGCGATCCTGTCGAGCCTCAAGAGCGTGCTGGAGACTGGCAAGCCGCTGGTGGTCAAGATGGGCCCGCCGCAACGGATGCTGGACGCGCTGAAGGCGATGGGCATCAAGACGCCGTAGTGGCACAATCTACTGTCGTCCCGGGGCGCGCGAAGTGCGAACCCGGGACCCATAACCACAGGGAGAAGTTTGGCGAAGAACCGCAGTTACCAGCTTTACGCCAAAACTGCTCCCTGCGGTAATGGGTCCTGGCGTTCGCCAGGACGACAGCGGAGCTACGGCACCGGCACCACCAGCCGCCGATAGAGATGCCACGTCGCATGGCCGAGCACCGGCAGTGTCACCACCAGCCCGAGAAAATACGGCAGCGCCGAGACGACCAGCAGCATCACGATGACAGCGGCCCAGCCGATCATCGGCAACGGACTGGTGACGACCGCGCGCACGCTCGTCACCATCGCGGTGACGAAATCGACATCGCGATCGAGCAGCAGCGGAAACGACACCACCGTCAGCGAGAACAGGATCAGGGACAGCGCAGCACCGACTGCGTTGCCGATGGCCAGGAACAACAGGCCCTCATTTGTGGTGAGCACCACCGTCATGAATTCCTGCAAGCTCGAGAACGAGGCGTGCAGGCCGAGCAGCAGCGCGATCAAGAGCCGCACCTGATACATCCAGACCACGAACACGAACAACGTGACGAAGGCCATCCACCCGATCTCGCCGCGCGAACGTATCGTCGACCAGATCGCGCCGAAGGAAACGGGCTCACCTCGCTCGCGGCGCCGGCTGACTTCGTAAAGGCCGATCGCGACGAACGGCCCGATCAGCGCAAAACCCGCCGCAAGGGGATAGACGAGATAGATCATGCCGAAGGCAGTGAGGCAGAGCATGATGGCGATGCCGCCGGCGGCGTAGAGCACGCCGAAACAAAGCCCGTATAGCGGCAGCGCCTGAAAATCACGCAGGCCTTCGGCCAGCGCCTCCGCGATGTCGGTCGCGGCCACAGGGCGCACCACAGGATCGACTTTGCCCGAAATGGACATTGGCTTCCTCCGCGAATTCCCCTCGCGCGACCTTCGCCGCGCGAAACGCTGGCGCCAATGATAGTCCGCTCTCGAAGAGCGCGCACGGGAGAGTTGAGCGGTCAGCGGATACCGCAATCCTCTTTCGGGCACCGAGCTGCGCGATCTTCGCCCTTGGTCAGGAGTGCGCCGCGAGCAGAAGCGCGACACCGAGATTGGCCAGGAACAGAGTCGCGTCGATGACGAAGATCCTGAGCATCGGTCCCTTCAACACGGGCCAGTAAGCCACCCCGATGCGTCCGCCGCGCATCAGTACCGGAAGATTATAGGCGAACTGGCTGAAATGGCAGGCAGCGAAGAACAGGAACAAAACCAGCTGAGCTTCGATCGGCTGAAAGAAGGACGGCCGAACAGCCAGAAGATAGAGCGAAAGAATTCCGATCGGCAGATTGATCGCGCCCAAAAACGCCACGCTGGCCGACAAGGTCGGCGCGATCGGATTGCCGCGCTCCTCGCGCGGCACGAGTATCTTCAGCGTATTGTGCTGGGCAATGCTGAACTGAATGAAGGCACCGCCGAACCAGAACGCGTTGAGCAGCAGGACGAAATCTGAAAGGCGCATAGTTAGTTTCCGTACCGGTTCGCGCCCGATGCCTCGACAAACTTTTCGGCGGCCGCGCGATCCATTGTCTGTCCGCTCATGGCGCTGCCCTCGCCTGGTTCGCGACCAGGAGAGTGGCAAAGGCCGCCTCTCATGTCAACTATGTTGACTTGAAAATCAATTGTTGTCGGCGATCGTCTCCATGACGGCCATCCATGCGGCAGCACCTGGCACCCCGACGCGATCAAACGCTGCGCGCAAGACCTTGCGCTCATGGTCCGATGCCTTCCGCTCGATGCGCTGTCCCGCTTCCGTCAGGCGCAACAGTTTGGAGCGATGTTGCTCGGGCGAGCGCTTCGACGTCAGGAGCTTGCGCTCGATCAACACCTTGAGCGGCCGGTTCAATGCCTGCTTGGAAATGCCGAGCGTCTCGATCAGCGAGCCGATCGCGATATCAGGCCGGCGGGCCACCACGTAGAGGATGCGATGATGCGGACGCGATAGGCCCTGCTTCGCAAGATACTCGTCAGCCAGGAGCGTCATCCCGCGCCAGCCGTAATACATGAGCTCGAGCGCCGCATCCAGATCGTGCAGCTTCTCGAGTGAAGCGCGGTGAAGCCCCGCAGCGTGAGACGTCTTTGGCATTATCTGACTGCGTCGAAAGAGTTCATCCCCGCGTCCGCACCGTCGCGAAGAATTTTCGCACGTCGCGCACGAACAGCTCGGGCTGTTCGAAGGCGGCAAAATGGCCGCCCTTTTCCATCTCGCTCCAATGCGTGATGTTGTGAAAATTGGGCTCCATCCAGCGCCGCACTGGCGTGATGATCTCCTTGGGGAACGCCGCAACGCCCGTCGGCACCTTGACGACCGGCGTCGTGCGCCGCTTGCCGAAGCTTTCCCAATAGAGCCGCGCCGAGGATGTCGCCGTCTCCGTCACCCAATAGAGCATGACATTGTCCAGCAACTCGTCCCGGGTGAAGACGTTTTCGGGATGGCCGTTGCAATCGGTCCAGGCCCAGAATTTTTCCAGGATCCAGGCCGCCTGCCCGCTCGGCGAATCCGTGAGGCCATAGCCGAGCGTCTGCGGCCGGGTCGATTGCTGCTTCGAGTAGCCGGAGTCGAGATCGACATAGCGCTTCAGACCGGCGAGCGCGCGTCTCTCTTCGGCCGTCGGCTCGCCCTCGACCTTGGGTGCCGAGTTGAAGGCGAGCGTGATGTGGATGCCGGAGCAGTGGGCTGGATCCTGCGCGCCGAGCGAGGTCGTTACCGCAGAGCCCCAATCACCGCCTTGCGCGCCGTAATTGATATAGCCGAGGCGATCCATCAGCTTGGCCCAGGTCGCGGCAATGCGATCGACGCCCCAGCCGGTCGCCTTGGGTTTCGCCGAGAAGCCGAAGCCCGGCAGCGATGGGCACACGACGTGGAAAGCATCAGCCGGATTGCCGCCATGTGCGGCGGGATCAACCAACGGCGCAATCACCTTCTGAAATTCGACGATCGAGCCGGGCCAGCCATGAGTGATGATCAGCGGGAACGCGGCAGGCTCTTTCGAACGCGCGTGGATGAAGTGGATATCAAGCCCGTCGATCTCGGTCGTGAACTGATCGAAGCGATTGAGCTTTGCCTCGCGCTCCCGCCAGTCATATTCGTTGGCCCAATAGCCGCAAATCTCCTTGAGCCATCTCAGCGGCGCTCCCTGGCTCCAGTCGTCGACGAGCTCCGCCTCCGGCCAGCGCGTGCGCGCCAGGCGCGATTTGAGATCGATGAGGATGTCGTCGCTGACGTTGATGTGAAACGGTTCAATTGCGGTGGTCATCGGTTGCTCCCTCATCACAGGTGCCTCCTTCTCCCCTTGCGGGAGAAGGTGGCGCAAAGCGCCGGATGAGGGGTTCTAACCGCAAGTGACATGTCCAGAGATTCGCGCGCGGAGAGACCCCTCACCCCGCCTCGCTGCGCGAAGCCGCCCTCTCCCGCAAGGGGAGAGGGCAAGAGAGCGCGCTAGCCCGTCAACGCCGCCTTCACCAAGCCACTCGCCTTCGCGAAATCCATCTGCCCGGTGTACTTCGCCTTCAACGCCGCGATCACCTTGCCCATGTCCTTCATGCCGGCGGCACCGGTCTCGGCGATCGCATCCGAAATCGCCTTCTTCACGTCGTCATCGGACATCTGCTTGGGCAGGTAGGCCGAGATGACAGCGATCTCCTCGCGCTCCTGCGCGGCGAGCTCGGCGCGGCCGCCCTTTTCATAAAGCTCGACCGACTCCTGGCGCTGTTTGATCATCTTCTGGAGCACGCCGAGCAATTCGGTATCGCTCAACGGCGGCTTGCCGGCGCCGCGCGCCTCAATGTCGGCATTCTTGATGGTCGAATTGACCATGCGCAGCGTGCCGAGCTTGCGCTCGTCCTTGGCCTTCATGGCCTCTTTCACCGCGGCGTTGATGTCGTCGCGCATCATGGTCCTGGTTCCTTCCATTGTGTCGCGCCTGATTTAGGCCGTTCGCGCCGGGGAGGCCAGACCGGAAGATATGAGGTTTCGGTCCATTATTCCCCCAGCCGGCGCCAATTTGGCGCAAAATTGCGGTTCGCACTCCCCCCTGGCCGCGGAGGCCTGTCAAACATGCAAAAACGCATGTGAATCCGCGCTTCTTCGCTTTGACGGCAGCGCCGCGCCGGACTATGTAGCGGGCTCATGACACAATCCGAAAACGATCCCGCCTGGCCGGACCATAAACCGACCGCGCTCCTGGTGCTTGCCGATGGCACGGTGCTCGAAGGCTTTGGCCTCGGCGCCGAAGGACACGCCGTCGGCGAGGTCTGCTTCAACACGGCAATGACCGGCTATGAGGAGATCCTGACCGATCCCTCCTATGCCGGGCAGCTCATCACCTTCACCTTCCCGCATATCGGCAATGTCGGGACCAACGAGGAAGACATCGAGACGGTGAACATGGCCGCGACGCCCGGCGCGCGCGGCGTAATCCTGCGCACCGCCATCACCGATCCCTCGAACTATCGCGCCACCCGCCATCTCGACCAGTGGCTGAAGGCACGCGGCATCATCGGCCTGTCCGGCATCGACACGCGCGCGCTGACCGCGCTGATCCGCACCAAGGGCATGCCGAACGCCGTGATCGCTCACGCGAAGAATGGCGAGTTCGACCTGCACGGCCTGAAGGAAGAGGCGCGCGAATGGCCGGGCCTCGAGGGCATGGACCTCGTGCCGATGGTCACCTCCGGCCAGCGCTTCACCTGGGACGAGATGCCCTGGGAATGGAATAAGGGTTTCAGCCACCAGGAGAATCCGACTTACAACGTCGTTGCCATCGACTACGGCATCAAGCGCAATATTCTGCGCCTGCTCGCCGGCGTCGGCTGCAAGGTGACGGTGGTGCCGGCGACGACGTCCGCCGATGACATCCTGGCGATGAAGCCGGATGGCGTGTTCCTGTCGAACGGACCCGGCGATCCGGCCGCGACCGGCAAATATGCCGTGCCGGTGATCAGGGACGTGATCAAATCGGGCACACCGACCTTCGGCATCTGCCTTGGCCATCAGATGCTCGGCCTTGCCGTCGGCGCCAAGACCAAGAAGATGCATCAGGGCCATCACGGCGCCAACCATCCCGTGAAGGACGAGACCACGGGCAAGGTCGAGATCACCTCGATGAACCACGGCTTTGCCGTGGACGAGAAGACACTGCCAAAGGGCGCGACGCAGACCCACGTGTCACTGTTCGACGGCTCCAATTGCGGCATCCAGCTCGACGGCAAGCCGGTATTCTCGGTGCAGTACCACCCCGAGGCCTCGCCGGGCCCGCGCGATTCGCACTATCTGTTCCAGCGCTTTGCCGATCTGATGCGCGAGAGAAAACGGGCGTAAGCCCTTCGCACAATCGCTGCCACGACATCATGCCCGGGCTGGTCCCGGGCATCTTTGTTCCGCCATTCCTCGGCGCACGAAGCGCGAGCCCGGAATGACGAGGGAACGTCAATTCACACGGGTCGTTGAACCCTGCTATCCCAATGCAGGAGCCCGCGATGTCCGTCGTCCACGACAATGCCGAGCCGCTGGCGATCGTCTTCGAAGACGACGGTCTCGTGCCGAACAACATCCTGCCGTTCCTGGTCTATCAGGGCGCGGTCAAGCTCGATCCCAAGCGTCCCGAAGAAACCATCGAAAGCCTGTTCGCGGCGAACGGGTGGGGCGGCATGTGGCGCAACGGCGTGTACGATTATCTTCACTATCATTCGACCGTGCATGAGGTGCTCGGCGTTGCGCGCGGCCACGCCCGCGTGCGCTTCGGCGGCGATCACGGCCAGGAGCTCGAGATTTCCGCCGGGGACGTTGCGATCCTGCCGGCCGGCACCGGCCATCAGCGGCTCTCCGCGAGCAACGATTTCTGCGTGGTCGGCGCCTATCCACCCGGTTCGAAGATGGAAGTCACGCGCCCAACGCCGGAGAACCACGCCAAGGCGCTGAAGACGATTCCGAAGGTCGCGGTGCCGAAGACCGACCCGGTGATGGGCGCGAACGGGCCGCTGGTGCGGCTGTGGCAGCGGTGAGCGATCGGGCGTAGAATTACGCCCGGATTGTTCGCGACGTGACGAGGAAGCACCCATGGCCACGACCTTCACGCCGATCGCCGCGCTGATCGGCGGCGCACTGATCGGTCTCTCCGCGGTGATGCTGATGGCGGTCAGCGGCCGGATCGCCGGCGTCAGCGGCATCGCGGCGCGGCTGTTGCCGCCGGTGATCGATCGCGACTGGACGGGCCGCCTCGCGTTCCTCGCCGGTCTCGTCGCCGCGCCCATGCTTTGGCGGCTCGGGACCGGCGCGCTGCCGCCGCAGGCGATCGCGGCGGGCGGCATCATGCTCGCCATTGCAGGCTTCCTGGTCGGCTTCGGCTCGGTCTGGGGCAATGGCTGCACCTCGGGCCACGGCGTTTGCGGCATCTCGCGGCTGTCGGTGCGCTCCATCGTCGCAACGCTCACCTTCATGGCCACGGGCGTTGCGACCACCTTCGTCGTCCGGCACCTGTTCTGAGGCGCGCACATGTCGATCCTGATCCAGTTCATCATCGGTCTCTTGTTCGGCGGCGGCCTCCTGATTTCCGGCATGGCCAATCCAGCCAAGGTCCTCAACTTTCTCGATCTCGCAGCCATCGCTGATGGCACGTGGGATCCGAGCCTGATGTTCGTGATGCTTGGCGCGGTGGCGACCGCCTTCATCGGCTTCCGCCTGGTGCTGAAGCGGCCGCGGCCGCTGCTCGCCGACAGCTTTCAGCTGCCGACGAAAGCCGATCTCGACCAGCGCATCATCGCCGGTCCCGCGATCTTCGGCATCGGCTGGGGCCTTGCCGGCTTCTGTCCGGGCCCGGCCTTCGCCGCACTCGGCTACGGCACGCGCGCGTCCATGCTGTTCATGATCGCGATGCTGGTCGGCATGGCCGCCGCACGCATGCTCGCCGAGCGACAGCCGACGCTTGCGACGCCATCCTACGAGTGAAAGACAGCGGAGCAATCGTCACGGGCTGTCACGAACCAATCAGCCACGCGTCGCTACCTCTCGATGTCAGAGGCCGACATCGCGGCCTTGCGGACATCGGACGGCGTCGCGCCGTGGAGGCGGCGAAACGTCCGATTGAAATATGACAGGTCGCTGAAGCCCGCCTCATAGGCGATCTGCGTGATATTCAGTCGCTTATATCGTCGGTCGGTCAACATGCGAAGGGCCTTCGCCAA
This sequence comes from Bradyrhizobium ingae, assembly GCF_055791185.1. Classification (NCBI taxonomy): domain Bacteria; kingdom Pseudomonadati; phylum Pseudomonadota; class Alphaproteobacteria; order Hyphomicrobiales; family Nitrobacteraceae; genus Bradyrhizobium; species Bradyrhizobium ingae. Next base: position 273,760 of record NZ_JBVUBB010000008.1, on the reverse strand, counting down.
TCGTTGGGCAAGGACGAAGGCCGAGAACGAACTGCCGCCCTGCTCGAACAACCTGCGCAAATGACGCGGTGAAATTCCCTGGTTTGCCGCGATCATGCCGGCCGACAGGTCGTGGCGGTCGAGCGCCAACGTGATGTCCGCCCGGATCGCGCTCAAGCGGACGTCCCCCTCGCTGCGTCGCCTTGCGGCGTCCGCGCGATCCCCCCGCGCGCCGATCGCGAGCGCTGCGAGGTCCGTGATGTGGGCGGACATACTGTCGGCAAGTTGCGGCGACACGAGATCGCCGCTGGCCTGCAACAGTTCGACATATCGGCCCAGCAGCCGAAGTGCGGCATTGCCGGCCGGAATGGATCGGCCCAATGTCGACGAGAAATGCGGGACGATCGCAGCGATCAGCGGCCGCGACAGCGCCAATGTGATGAAGCTGCCGCGGTTGTGCAGGGTGCTTGTCGAGGCATCAGTTGAGGTCAGCAGACAGGCGCTGCCGACCCCAATGGCCGTCTCCTTGCCGAACTGCGTGACGGTGGCCGATCCGCTGCGCAGCATCGAGAGAACGATGCTATCCCTGCCCCTGCCCGCCAGCGCCCGTGTGACCTGGTAATGCGCCGCAGAGCGCGAGCCAACGGCGATTCCGACGCCCGGCAACGAATGAAACGTCACGTCGGCGTGGAACGGCCTATTGCCAATCGGCTCGATGTCGAAATTGCCGATGTTGCGCCCGTAGATCTCGCGCCACATCGCGAGGCGCTTGTCTTGAGGAAACTCCTGCGTCGAAATGTGGACGGGCCGGAACGGCGCCGTATCAGTCAAATCCCTCTCCTGCGATCGATGGTTGTTCCGTTGGGTCGACAGCCAACCGAATTTGGTTCGAACAATCCGTTGGTTGCCGTCTGGTCCGGATTGGCAGGGCCGCACAGTCCAAGCTGAGCGGCCCTCGCGCCCCTAATGATCGGACATGAATCCATTTTCGGAGGAATAAGGGGTGGGCATGATCGCAAATCGTATGGTCGCAGCGCTGGCTCTGGCCGGCGTCATTGGCGTTGAAGCCGAGGCATTTTCCGCCGATCTGCCGCCGGGGGCGCTGGTGACCAAGGCGCCTGCCAGTGTCGCCTACCGCTGGACCGGTTGTTATGTCGGCGCCAATGTCGGCGGCGGCTCCGGCCGTACGAGCTTCACCGACGTGAGGCCGCACCTTGCATCGCCGCTCGATCTCGGTAGCGAGCGCACCAGCGGCGCGCTCGGCGGCGGTCAGGTCGGTTGCGATTATCAGGCGGGCGGCTGGGTGTTCGGCGTTCAGGGCCTGTACGACGCCGCCGACCTGAAAGGCAGCCATCAGTTCGTCCCCGGACCGGCTCATCCGCTATTTCCCAATGTCTACGATCTCAGCTCGCGAATGTCGTGGTTCGCAACGGCGACCGCACGCATCGGCTACGCCATTCAGCCGCAACTCCTGATCTATGCCAAGGGCGGCGCCGCCTGGACGCAATCGACCGTTGACTATGCCGTTAACGGGATGGGCATCACCAGTCCATATGCGGGGGCCGGATCGCACGCCGGCTGGACGGCGGGAGGCGGGATCGAATACCTGCTCGCGCCGAACTGGTCAGTGTTCGCCGAGTACAACTATCTGGATTTCGGATCGACGACGCCCACTCTGCAAGGTACCGGAGCGGCGACTGGCTTCACGACGCCGATCCAGCTGACCCGCCGGATCGACACCGCGATGTTCGGCGTCAACTACCGCTTCGGTCCGTTGGGGCCGTAGCGGTGCCTACGCCGCGTTGCTGCCTTCCTGGCGGCTTGCCTCGAACAGGAACCAGGTGCGGCGCTCGGTCTCATCGATGAAGACTTCGAGCAGGCTGGCGCTGGCGACATCGCCGGCATCGTCGCAGACCTCGTGGGCTTTGCGCATGGCGGCTGCGACATGCTTGTTGTCCTGCATCAGCTCGCGCAGCATCTCGCGCGGCGGGACGTAATCCTCATCATTGTCCTTGATGGTCTTGAGCTTGGCGACCTGGCCGATCGACTTCAGCGTGGCGCCGCCGATCTTGCGGACGCGCTCGGCGAGCTGATCGGTGGTGGCGAAGATCGCGTCCGACTGCTCGTCCAACAGCAGGTGGTAATCGCGAAAATGCCGGCCACTGATGTGCCAGTGGAAATTCTTGGTCTTCAGGTACAGCGCGAAGGCATCGGCAAGCAACACGTTGAGCGCTTCCGAAACCTTGTCGACCGAGCCGGGCGCCAGATCGGTCGGGGTGTCGAGATCGGACGAGATCTTATGGTTATCAGGCTTTTTGCTCACGGGAGACCTTCCTGTTAGGACGCGGACATTGACGGCGTGCCGTCGCACCCCTAACGCAGGCGAGCACGCGCGGTTCCTGGGCCGGAACCGTTTTGCCGGGACCTTCGAAGACCATGAACGATTGGATCGACTATTACGACTCCACGCACACGATCTATGTCAGCAAGCTGCATCGCGATTTGCACTTCCAGATCATCGCGCGGGACATCATCGGCTATATCTCCTCGCCCGATGCGACGGTGCTGGATTATGCCTGCGGCGAGGCGCTGTCGGCGAGCGAGGTGGCGAATGCCTGCGGCAAGCTGATCCTGGCAGAGCCCGCACCGGGGGTGCGCGGCCGTCTGATCGCGCGCTTTGCGCCGAACACCAAGATCCGCGTCCGCTCGCTTGAAGACGTGCGCAAGATGGCCGAACAATCCATCGATCTCTTGGTGATGAACTCGGTCGTCCAATACATGACGCCGGCGGAACTGGATTCCGCGTTCATTGTGATCCGCCGGCTCCTGAAACCTTCAGGCAAGCTCGTGCTCGGCGATATCCTCCAGCCCGACGTCGGCATGTTCAGGGACGTGCTGGCCCTTCTTAGTTTTGGCGCGCGTCACGGCTTTCTGAAGGATGCGCTGGTCGGACTGGTCTCGACCGCGCTGTCCGACTACCGCCACCTGCGCTCGCGCATCGGACTGCAGCGCTACAGCGAGGACGAGATCACCGCCAAGCTCGCGGCCGCGGGATTTTCGGTGCAGCGCGCGCACACCAATATCGGCCACAACCGCTGGCGCATGACCTTCATCGCGCGGCCACCCTTTGCACGCGGTTAGGGTTAATCGGGAGTGCCGGTAGCCTGCCCGACTGCGATCGGTAATGATCCAGTCGGCCCGGTGGCGGAAGCGTCAACGCGAGGGCGGTGCATCGCTCTTTATCCTGGTTCAAATCCAGGCCGGGTCTCCAGCCTTCGCTGGCTCCGCCAGCTTCGGCTCGGCAAGCCCCATCGTAGCGAAGGCTGCCGCGACGAAGCCCGAAGGGCGAAGGCGGGCACGCTTCGACAGACCGCGCCAAATTCAGAATCTCGAAAACACCCCATGCACAGTAGCCGGCGACTTCCGATGCCTCGCTGGATTTTGCGAAGGTTTTGACTCGTCGGGCAAATTGGGCGCTCTCGCGCGATCGGCTCAATTTTGGTCCGCGTCAACCACCTCACATTCGGACAGAAGCTGCAGCCGATCGGCATCCTTGGCGGCCGAGTTGATCACGGCATCGAGCAGGCCCGGGAAGCGCGCTTCCAGATCTTCGCGGCGCAGCCGCATGAAGCGGCTGGTCCCCACCACACGGGTCTGCATCAGCCCGCATTCGCGCAGCTTGGCGAAGTGATAGGCGAGGTTCGACTTGGCTCCCAGGCCACTGAAATCGCCGCAGCGCAATTCGCTGCTGACACGTTCCTGCTGGGCAAGCTGATAGACGATCGCCAGCCGGATCGGATCGCTCAGGCAATCGAGGACCATCGGCAGCTCGATCTGCTCGCGGGTGGGGTGCAACGGCGTGCGGCTCATGGCTGAATCATAGCATCGCGAAAGCTATGTTCAATAGTTCTTGAACCAATTGACATGATAACACCGGCGATCAATAGTTCAATAAACATTGAACAATGGGATCTTTCTAATGAGCGTATTCTGGCTGGCCCTGGCGGCCTTCGCGATCGGCACGGAAGCCTTTGTCATAGCTGGGCTTTTACCGTCGATCGCCGCTGACCTTTCGATTTCTGTCTCGGCCGCCGGCCAGTTGGTCACCGCCTACGCCCTCACCTATGCGGTCGGCTCCCCGATCCTCGCTGTGGTCCTCAACAACATCGACCGCCGCACGGTGCTGGTGCTCGCGCTGTCGACCTTCATCGCCGGAAACCTCGCGGCGATAGTGGCTTCGAACTACGCCCTGCTGCTGGCCTCGCGCATGCTGATGGCGCTTGGCTCGGGACTGTGCATGCCGACGGCGCTCGCGGTGTCCGTGGCAGTCGCCTCGCCGGAGCGGCGCGGGCGTGCCGTGGCGCTCGTGACCTCGGGCCTGACGGTCGCGACCGTCATCGGCGTTCCTCTCGGCAATCTCGTCGGCAGCTTGCTCGGCTGGCGCGCGACCTTCGCCATGGTCGCCCTGATCAGCGGGGTGGCGCTCGCAGGTCTCCTGTTCGGCCTGCCCCGCGGCCTGCCGCGGAACACGGCCTCGCTGGCCGATCGGCTGGCGGTAGCGCGTCACGGCAATATCTTGATCGCCCTTCTGATCACGATTTTATGGGCGCTCGGCGGTTTCACCCTGTTTACCTATTTTGCGGTTCCGCTGCACGGCCTCGGCTTCGATGCCTCGCAAATCAGCCTTGCGCTGCTGGTGTTCGGCGGCGCGGCTGCGATCGGGAATATGCTCGGTGGGGTCTTGGCCGACCGGCTCGGCACGATCGCCACCGCAGCCCTCGGGCTTGCCGGCATGGCGAGTGCGCTGATCCTGCATTCGCTGGTCCTGAAGCTGCTGCCCGGACAGGCGCATTACGCGGTACTGGGCGCGATCTTCCTCTGGGGCCTTTCGGGCTGGGCGTTCTATCCGGCTCAGGTCGCCAGCATCATCCGGATCGAGCCTCAGGCCTCCATGATCGCGCTCTCGCTCAATGCCTCGGCGATGTATCTCGGGTTCGCCATCGGCGGGGCTCTGGGCGGCGCGGTGCTCGCGACCCTGTCGCCGACCGATCTCGGCTGGATCGGCGGATCGAGCGTTGCGGCCTCGCTTCTGGTGCATCTTGCCCGCGGCTGGCAGGCGCGGCCAAAACCCGTGAAAATTGCCGGTTGATGGGCATTTTTCGGGGTTTCGCCGCCCCGAAAACTGGTCTAAGACCCACCCGCGCGCGAGGGAAACCCGCGCTCTCGGCTAAAGGGGACGCGCGGCAAGCGCGCCCTTTTTTTGTGCCCAAAAATCCAGCCCGCGAGCGGTGATGCCCAAACGAACCGACATCTCGACCATCCTGATCATCGGCGCCGGTCCCATCGTGATCGGACAGGCCTGCGAATTCGACTATTCGGGCACTCAGGCGGTCAAGACGCTGAAGGAAGAGGGCTATCGGATCGTCCTGGTCAATTCCAATCCGGCGACGATCATGACCGACCCGGAGCTGGCGGATGCGACCTATATCGAGCCGATTACGCCTGAAATCGTCGCCAAGATCATCGAGAAAGAGCGCCACGTCACGCCGGGCGGCTTCGCGCTGCTGCCGACCATGGGCGGCCAGACCGCGCTGAACTGCGCGCTGAGCCTGCGCCAGCAGGGCACGCTGGAGAAGTTCGACGTCGAGATGATCGGCGCGACAGCCGACGCCATCGACAAGGCCGAGGATCGCCAGCTGTTCCGCGAGGCCATGACCAAGATCGGGCTCGAGACGCCGAAGTCGCGGCTCGCCAATGCCTCGGCGCTGAAGAAATCCTTCCGCGACAAATATCACGCCGAGCGCGACAGGCTGACCGGCGTGGCGCGCGAAGAATGCGAGCGGCAATGGACGCTCGGCGAGAGCGATCGCCGCAAGCGCTACCAGGAATACGCGATGGGCCAGGCGATGATGGCGCTGTCCGAGATCGGCCTGCCCGCGATCATCCGTCCCTCCTTCACCATGGGCGGCACCGGCGGCGGCATCGCCTACAACAAGGAAGAGTTCCTCGACATCATCGAGCGCGGCCTTGATGCGTCTCCGACCAACGAAGTGCTGATCGAAGAATCCGTGCTCGGCTGGAAAGAGTACGAGATGGAGGTGGTGCGCGACAAGAAGGACAATTGCATCATCGTCTGCTCGATCGAGAACCTCGATCCGATGGGCGTGCACACCGGCGATTCCATCACGGTGGCGCCGGCGCTGACCTTGACGGACAAGGAATACCAGATCATGCGCGACGCCTCGCTGGCGGTGCTGCGCGAGATCGGGGTGGAGACCGGCGGCTCGAACGTGCAGTTCGGCCTCAATCCGGCCGACGGCCGCATGGTCGTGATCGAGATGAATCCGCGTGTGTCGCGATCGTCGGCGCTGGCCTCGAAGGCCACCGGCTTCCCGATCGCCAAGGTCGCAGCCAAGCTCGCGATCGGCTACACGCTCGATGAGATCGCCAACGACATCACCGGCGGCGCGACGCCGGCTTCGTTCGAGCCGACGATCGACTACGTGGTGACCAAGATCCCGCGTTTCGCCTTCGAGAAATTCCCCGGTGCCTCCCACACGCTGACGACCTCGATGAAGTCGGTCGGCGAGGTCATGGCGATCGGCCGTACCTTCCAGGAGAGCCTGCAAAAGGCGCTGCGCGGTCTCGAGACTGGCCTCACCGGCCTCGACGAGATCGAGATCGAGGGGCTCGGCCAGGGCGACGACAAGAACGCGATCCGCGCCGCGCTGGGCACACCGACGCCGAACCGGTTGCTCCAGGTGGCGCAGGCGATGCGGCTCGGCTGGTCCAACGAGGAGATCTTCAACTCCTGCAAGATCGATCCCTGGTTCCTCGCCGAGATGCGCTGCATCGTCGACATGGAGGAGAAGGTCCGCAAAAACGGCCTGCCGCAAAATGCCTTCGGCATGCGCACTCTGAAAGCCATGGGGTTTTCGGACGCGCGTCTGGCGGTGCTCTCGGAGAGCACGGAAGCCGATGTGACGGCAAAACGTCATGCGCTCGGCGTCCGTCCGGCATTCAAGCGCATCGACACCTGCGCCGCCGAGTTCGCCTCACCCACCGCCTATATGTATTCGACCTACGAGGCCCCGTTCGCGGGCGCAGTTGCGGACGAAAGCGAGCCGTCGGACCGCAAGAAGGTCATCATCCTCGGCGGCGGTCCGAACCGCATCGGCCAGGGCATCGAGTTCGACTATTGCTGCTGCCACGCCTGCTTCGCGCTGCATGATGCCGGCTACGAATCCATCATGGTCAACTGCAACCCGGAGACGGTGTCGACCGACTACGACACTGCCGACCGGCTCTATTTCGAACCGCTCACGGCCGAGGACGTGCTGGAGATCATCGCGACCGAGCGCAGCAAGGGCACGCTGCACGGCGTGATCGTGCAGTTCGGCGGCCAGACCCCGCTGAAGCTCGCCCGTGCACTGGAGGCCGCCGAAGTGCCGATCCTCGGCACCTCGCCCGACGCCATCGACCTCGCCGAAGACCGCGACCGCTTCAAGCGCGTGCTCGACAAGCTTCGTCTCAAGCAGCCGAAGAACGGCATCGCCTATTCGGTCGAGCAGGCGCGGCTCGTCTCCGCCGATCTCGGCCTGCCGCTGGTGGTGCGCCCGTCCTACGTGCTCGGCGGCCGCGCGATGCAGATCATTCGCGAGGAGAACCAGCTCAACGACTACCTGCTCGGCACGCTGCCGGAGCTGGTGCCCGCCGACGTCAAGGCGCGCTACCCCAACGACAAGACCGGGCAGATCAACACCGTGCTCGGCAAGAACCCGCTGCTGTTCGATCGATATCTCTCCGACGCCACCGAGGTCGACGTCGACTGCCTCTGCGACGGCAAGGACGTCTTCATCGTCGGCATCATGGAGCACATCGAGGAAGCCGGCATCCACTCCGGCGATAGCGCCTGCTCGCTGCCGCCCTACTCTCTCGATGCCCAGATGATCGAGGAGCTGGAGCGGCAGACCCGCGAGCTCGCGCTCGGCCTCGACGTCGTCGGCTTGATGAACGTGCAATACGCCATCAAGGACGGCGACATCTACGTGCTCGAGGTCAATCCGCGCGCCTCGCGCACCGTGCCGTTCGTCGCCAAGGTGATCGGCACGCCGGTCGCCAAGATAGCCGCCCGCATCATGGCCGGCGAGAAGCTCGCCGACTTCAAGCTGAAGAAGGCCCAGCTCAAGCATGTCGGCGTCAAGGAATCGGTATTCCCCTTCGCCCGCTTCCCCGGCGTCGACACGGTGCTCGGCCCCGAGATGCGCTCGACCGGCGAGGTCATGGGCATCGACCGCTCCTTCGAGGTCGCGTTCGCCAAGAGCCAGCTTGGCGGCGGCACTCGCGTGCCACGCAAGGGCACGGTGTTCGTCTCGGTGCGAGACAGCGACAAGAACCGCATCGCGGAGGCGGTGCGGCTGTTGCAGTCCGTCGGCTTCAAGGTGCTGGCGACTTCGGGCACCCAGCGCTTCCTGGCCGATCAGGGCATTCCGACCGAAAAGGTGAACAAGGTGTTGGAGGGCCGGCCGCACATCGTCGACGCCATCACCAATGGCGACATCCAGCTCGTCTTCAACACCACGGAAGGTCCGCAGGCCCTTGCCGACAGCCGTTCGCTGCGGCGCGCGGCCCTCTTGCATAAAGTGCCGTATTACACCACTCTTTCCGGGGCCGTGGCGGCCGCGCAGGGCATCCGCGCTTATCTGGGCGGGGACCTTGAGGTTCGCACCCTGCAGAGCTACTTTTCGGAAACCTGATTGCTAGCGGGGGCGAGGCCCGCGCTAAGTGATTGGCAATGAAGCTACAATGGCCGGAGGAACTGTCCGGCCATGTGGTTGTTCTGTTCCGGCGCCAGCCCCACATAATGTTCCGGTGGCCGCGTGTTCAGCCCCGGAATCACCGACGAATCAAGGTTGCTGCGCGCTCCGTTTTGTGGGGCGCGCCGCCGAAGGACGAGAGAAGAGATGGAAAAGGTTCCGATGACTTCGGCCGGATTTGCCGCGCTCGGAGAAGAATTGAAGCATCGCCAGTCCGTGGATCGGCCGCGGATCATCGAACATATCGCCGAGGCGCGCTCCCACGGAGACCTGTCGGAAAACGCGGAATATCATGCCGCGAAGGAAGAGCAGTCCCACAATGAGGGACGCATCGCCGAGCTCGAGGACAAGCTTGCGCGCGCCGACATCATCGACATCTCGAAACTGTCCGGCGACACCATCAAGTTCGGCGCCACTGTGACGCTGGTCGACGAGGACACCGAGAAGAAGACGGTGTGGCAGATCGTCGGCGAGGTCGAAGCCGACGCCAAGAAGGGTCGCATCTCGATCACCTCACCGCTCGCCCGCGCGCTGATCGGCAAGAAGAAGGGCGCCTCCGTCGAGGTCAACACGCCCGGCGGCGCCAAGGCCTACGAGATCACCAAGGTCGAGTGGCGGTAATCCGTGCCGCACGCCCCGAGTGAAAAAGCCGCGCACCCTGCGCGGCTTTTTTGTCTCTCGGTCCTTGCTCGATCGTGAACGGCCGCAATTGTGAACCACGACGTCCTCCGCCATGCTCTCCTGGAGGCACCAAGGGAGGACACGATGGACATCGATCGCATCGCCGCGCGGAGCCAGCCCTACCTGCTCAGCCTGTTCCGCTGCATCACCGGGCTTCTGCTGTTCCAGTTCGGCGTCGCAAAACTGTTCAAGTTTCCGCCCGTCGAGATGTTCGCCGACGTAACGCCGCTGTCGCTCTGGGGCATTGCCGGCATGATCGAGCTGGTGTTCGGCGGCCTGTTGATGCTGGGCCTGTTCACACGCCTCGTCGCCTTCATCCTGTCGGGCGAGATGGCGTTCGCCTATTTCATCGAGCATTTGCCGCACAGCTTCTTCCCGCTCGTCAATGACGGGACCCTGGCGATCCTGTTCTGCTTTGCCTGTCTTTATCTTGCCTCAGCCGGTGGCGGTCCGATCAGCGTGGACGCGATGCGGCGAGAGTGAGTCTTGCTTTAAAGCGCGATGAGATTAGCATGGATCGTCATCGCGCTTTAGGTTGTTGTTCAAGCATGATCTTTTCGGAAAACCGCGCCACACTTTTCCGGATCATGCTCTAGCGCCGCCCCTTCACCTCGAGCGGCACGGCGGCTTCGAATTTCGAATTGTGCAGCACCAATGAGGTCCGAACGTTGCGCACATGCGGCGCGGCGGTGAGATGGGTGACGAAATCCTGAAATGTCGCCATGTCCGGCGCGACGCATTTCAGGATGAAATCGACCTCGCCCGACAGCATCCAGCATTCGCGCACCAGGGGTTCGGCGCGGACGAACTGCTCGAATGCGCGCAAGTCCGCCTCCGCCTGGCTCGACAAATGAACGGCGGCGAACACGGTGACGTCGAAGCCCAGCTTTCGCGAATCCAGCAGCCCGCGATAACCGTGGATATACCCCTCCTCCTCGAGCGCCCGGACACGGCGCAGGCATGGCGGCGGCGAGATGCCGACGCGCTTGGCCAGCTCGACATTGGTGATTCGCCCGTCGGCCTGGATTTCGGCGAGAATTTTGAGATCGATCTCGTCTAGGTTCCGCGACACGTGATTGGAACTCCTGGCCTTATCGGCGGTATCGGGTGGGTTCGTGGCAATCCTCATAACCAGTCCCGGCAAGATGCGCAATTTTATTGCGCGTGCAGCGCAACGCTCTTTTGTTCCCGGGGGGAAAAATCCGCCGATATGGGCTGCAATTCTTGCATAGCTCGCCAGAAGGCTTAGATTGGGTACTGACATTTCAGCGCCTCCGCGGCGCCTTCCCAGGCACTATCCGCGCCCGCGCTGCAACTCCCCCAAGAGAGAGGCACCGGTCCACATGCGCGCGCCCATCCATGCCAAGGTCGTCATCATCGGCTCCGGCCCCGCCGGCTACACCGCGGCGATCTACGCCGCGCGTGCGATGCTCGAGCCGATCCTGATCCAGGGCATCCAGCCGGGCGGCCAGCTCACCATCACGACCGACGTCGAGAACTATCCGGGCTTTGCCGACGTGATCCAGGGCCCCTGGCTCATGGAACAGATGGAGAAGCAGGCGGTCCATGTCGGCACCAAGATCGTCTCCGACCTGGTCACCAAGCTGGAGACCGCGCAGCGGCCGTTCCGCCTTACCTGCGACTCGGGCGACGTCTATCTCGCCGACACCGTGATCCTCGCCACGGGCGCGCAGGCGCGCTGGCTCGGGCTGCCCTCTGAAGGGAAATTCCAGGGCGGCGGCGTATCGGCCTGCGCCACCTGCGACGGCTTCTTCTACCGCGGCAAGGAAGTCGTGGTCGTCGGCGGCGGCAACACCGCGGTCGAGGAAGCGCTGTACCTGACCAACCATGCCTCGCAGGTCACCATCGTGCATCGTCGCGATCACTTCCGTGCCGAGCGCATCCTGCAGGAGCGTCTGTTCAAGCACCCGAAGATCAAGGTGGTCTGGGACTCGGCTGTCGACGAGATCTGCGGCACCGAGAACCCGAACAAGGTCACCCATGTGCGACTGAAGAACGTCAAGACCGGCGCCTTGACCGATGTGCCAACCGACGGCGTCTTCATCGCCATCGGGCACGCACCGGCGACCGAGCTCGTCAAAGGCCAGGTGAAACTCAAACCGTCAGGCTATGTCGAGGTCGCCCCGAACTCGACCGCAACCTCGATGCCCGGCCTGTTTGCGGCCGGCGACGTCGCCGATGAAACCTATCGCCAGGCCGTCACGGCCGCAGGCCTCGGCTGCATGGCCGCACTCGAAGCCGAACGTTTCTTGGCCCTGCGCGCCAGCGAGCGCGCGGCAGCGGAATAACGACCATGCCTCGAACACGCGACGGATTTACCGATATGGATTGGGACAAGCTGAAGGTGTTTCACGCGGCGGCGGAAGCGGGCAGCTTCACGCATGCGGGCGAGCAGCTCGGCCTGTCGCAGTCGGCCGTGTCACGCCAGGTCTCGGCGCTGGAGCAGGAACTCTCGGTCTCGCTCTTCCACCGCCATGCCCGCGGCCTGATCCTCACCGAGCAGGGCGACCTGTTGTTCCGCACCGCGCATGACGTGTTCATGCAACTGCAGGCGGCGCGCGCCAAACTGACCGACAGCCGCGAGCGGCCGAGCGGCGACCTCAAGATCACGACGACGCCCGGCGTCGGCATCAACTGGCTGATCCCGCGGCTCGGCGAGTTCACGGCCCTGTATCCGGAGATCCGCATTTCGCTGATCGTGACCGACGAGGAACTCGACCTGTCGATGCGCGAGGCGGATGTTGCGATCCGCACCCGCAAGCCGACGCAGCCGGATCTCATCCAGCGCAAGCTCTTCGCGATGGGCTTCCATGCCTATTGCTCGCCGGAATACATCAAGCGTTTCGGCACGCCGCGCACGCTCGAGGAGCTCGATGCTCACCGCATCATCACGCTCGCCGACGGCAACTTCGCGCCGCATTTGCAGAACCGCAACTGGCTGGTTGAAGCTGCGCGCAACGGCTCCGGCCCGCGCGAGGCCTACTTCAAGGTCAACAACATCCTCGGTCTCGTGCGCGCCTGTCAGCAGGGCCTCGGGATTGCGGCGCTGCCGGATTATCTCGTCGAAGAAAACAGCCGCCTCGTGCAGCTGTTCGGCGAATCGGACTCGATTCAACTCGATACGTATTTCGTCTATCCCGAGGAGTTGAAGACGGTCGCGCGCGTGCAGGTGTTCCGCGACTTCGTAGTGAGCAAGGCGCAGCGCTGGCCGTCCTGATTTCCGCATGACTGACATGCGACCTCGGCTGTTGCTGCAAGGCTCAGGGCAAGCCCATACTGTTTGCACGCTGAGCCTTCGCGTTGCGCATTTGTCCCCCTCCTCCAGTGGCGCGGGAGTTCAGTAATCCCTCTTGGAAGGTGATTGTGTCGGCCTCACGTGGCCAATACCTAAGCCGGGCCTTCGGGTCCGGCTTTTTTTCTGCCAATTCGGCCTTCGCTTTCCGCGTGTATTGACAGTTCCACATATCCCCCGCATCATTTGCACCATGATCACGAATTCGTGCGCAATCCTCTCGAAGGCGATCGCCTCGAAAAAAGCCCCCCAACCGGGGCTCAGGGATACTTGCGCGCGCTAGACCTTCGTCATCGTCGCGATCCCGAAAACCCCGCCGTCTGGACGGGGTTTTTTCATGTGCCCTCCGTCTCAGACCTCAACTGAAAAGGAGATGGAACATGACCGAGCTGAGACAACAATTGCAGGGCCTCTGGCTGCCCCTGGTGACGCCGTTTCGCGACGGCCGTCTCGACGAGCGCTCGCTGCGGCAGCTCGCCCGGCACTACGCACGCGAGGCCGTCGACGGCTTCATCCTGGGCGCGACCTCCGGCGAAGGCATGACGCTGAAGGGCACCGAGCTCGAACGCCTCGTCACAATCGTGCGCGAGGAGCTCGCCGCGCACCGCCGCAGCATTCCGATCGTTCTTGGCCTCTCCGGCGCGGACACCGCGCGGCTGAAGGAAAGCCTGGATGAGACCGCGGACTGGCCGATCGACGGCTACCTGATCGCGAGCCCCTATTATTTGCGGCCCTCGCAGCGCGGCCTGCTTGCGCATTTCGAAGCGCTCGCCGATCACGCCGCCTGGCCGATCGTGCTCTACAACATTCCCTATCGCACCTCGGTCAATCTCACCAACCAGACGCTGCTCCGCCTCGCCGAACATCCCAACATCGCCGGCCTGAAGGATTGCAGCGCGAACCGCGAGCAATCGGTTGCGCTGCTCCGCGACAAGCCGGATCACTTTCGCGTGCTGACCGGCGAGGACGCGCACACCCACGAGGCCCTGAGCGACGGCGCCGACGGCGCCATCCTGCTCTCCGCCCACATCGAGACCGCAACCTTCGCCGCGATCCAGGCCGAGCTGAAGCGCGGCAATGCCGACACCGCGCTCGCGCGCTGGCAGGAGGTCTCGGATCTGACGCGGCTGTTGTTCACTGAACCGAGCCCGGCGCCGGCCAAGTACTGGCTGTGGCGAACAGGCCTCATTGAAAGTCCGGAGGTGCGACTGCCCATGGTCGAGATCGGAAGCGAGCTCGCCGCCACGCTCGATCGCGAGATCGCGCGGAGGTTGGAAAAATCGACTGACGGGGAATCGCACGTGGCTCCACGCCCTGACCGCCTTATGGCAACGCCTTTCATGCAGACCTGAATGGGGACGGGTCGAGACATATCCGATGTCCGATTGGCTGCGCCGCGACATCGGCCTGACCGAAGACATCGCGAGATCGGCATCGGAGCGCATCGACGAGATCAGGCGCAGGCACAGCGAATGGCTCTAACTCTTCTTTTCCTTCTCCCCTTGCGGGAGAAGGTGGCGCGAAGCGCCGGATGAAGGGTTGCATCCGCGAATTCAGGTGCAAGACTTGAGTCTGTGGAGACAACCCCTCACCCGCCGCGCTTCGCGCGGCACCCTCTCCGGCAAGGGGAGAGGGGAAGAGAGCGTGTTCGTGGTTAACTGCGCCTCAACGGCCTTCGCAGGCGCCGCATGGCGCATCCACGGCTCGTTTACGCATCGCGCCCTATCGTTTCTCTCAAGAACCAATCCATTGGGGGAAACCATGGGACATCGTAACCAACCGACGGCCGCGAAGGACTTCGCGCCCGCCGATCTCATGCAAGGACTTCTCGTGATCTCGTCGTTCGGCTTCTGGGCGGTGATGCTCGGCCTGATGCCGGTGCTGCTGTTTCGCGTCTGGCTCGCGGGCTGAGGCGAGGATAGTTAATCCGCGGTAGCATCCGCGTTCGAATTGCGCTGGAACCCGCGAGGCGGATGTTAAAACGTTTCTAGTATCACTCGATGCCACAAGCGAAGAATTCGCGGGGGCGATTAGTGAATACTCAAAATGATATGGCGCCTGGTTGTCAGGCCGCCGAGCAGCAGGGCTTTACCACCGAGGACATCCTCTGGGCCGCCGGCATCTGGTCGGTGATCCTCACGCTGTCACCGGTGATCGTGTTCTACATGCTGATGGTGGCCTGATCCATCATCCGGCACCTGAAACGCAAAACGCGCGGGCCAACCGCGCGTTTTTCGTTACCCAGGAAATGAACAATAAAAACTACGCAGCCTGCTTATGCATTGCGCCGGATGCCGACGCCGTACCACGGATCGCCTTGACCGAACGCTCGACCGCAGCCCACAGCCTTGCGATCTCCTGCGCGGCACGGCTTTCCGCCTGATATTCCCGTGCGCCTTCACCATGGCTCAGCGCCATCAACAGATCCGAGCGGTTGGTGATCTGGCCGCCCCAGACCGGTGCACGGAATTTGGCGAGCGCCTCGCGGGCGATGGTGACGATCGGGCTCTCGGCCTCGTCGCGACGGGCGGGAGCGCCGTTCAGCACGACCGCGTAGGGCTTGCGCGCCGCACGGCACATCTGGATGGTTTCCTGCACCGCGTTGACGTCGAACACGCCGGGACGCGCCGGAATGATCACCATGGTGGCGTTCTTGATCGCGTCGTCGACGACGGCCGACAGATTCGGCGGCGTGTCGATCAACACCCATTCATAGCCGTCGCGCCTGGCGGCGGAGACGATGCCGCTCACCGAATTGACGGCGGCCTTGATCGGCGGTTCGTTGGTGCCACGCAGCTTGTGCCACAGCGTGAGCGAGCCCTGCGGATCCGCATCGACAAGCAGGACCTGTTTGCTCGCCTTGATCTGCGCGGCGAGATGAGCAGCAAGGGTACTCTTGCCCGAGCCGCCTTTACGCGATGCAAAAACAATAACGTTCATACCCTTGGCCTCCAGATTGACCCCAGGTCGCGAAAATGAATCAGCGCGCTGATTCGTGAAAGAAAAATTTACCGGGAGTTGCGCGGAGGCCACGAAATAACAAGGCGTGTTGGCTTTTGAGTCACACTGCATGCCGCGTCCTGGACATGAATTGCCATGAATGGCCGTTCGCGCCGGCGGATCGTGCACTTTTCGAGCAATCGTTCGGGAAATAACGGCACGCAACCTGTCCGAGCAAATCGAATCCCGGCTCTTTTCCGTGAAGCATTGCCGCAGAGAGTTCGCGGTGGGATGCGAACAAAAGGAGTCCTTCAGGTGACGTCACACAACATCACTGAGCGATTTTTACTCAGCAAGCGGAGCCCGGACACTTCTGCTAGGTGTCGTCAGCCTTCGGCTTCTTCTTGCCGGACTTGCTGCTCGCCGTCGTCTTCTTCGCGGCCGGTTTGCTCGAGGTCTTCTTCCTCGCTACCGGCTTGATGTTGACGGGCTGGCCGGCAGCCGCCTCGCCCGGTTCCGGCCCCTGGCGGAAGAACGCGCGGCACTGCGGCGAGAGCTGGGACTTCTTCTGGACCATGCAGGCGGTGATGGCGTCGACGTTCGGAACGAACTCGCCGCACAGCCGCATCGCATCGGGCGTACAGGCCTGCTGCTGCTCCGGCGTGTAGGCGTGGCTGGTGGCGGGCCGGACGATGACGGCCAGCGCGATCGCCGAGATCGCGGCAACCAGGAACCTGTCGATGCGAAACGCCAGCATGATCCCCCCAATCTTCCCGAGTCGGCGGGAATTGTGGGTGAACGCCGGAGCAATGGCAACCGAGCCGCGTAGCGAAAACCGGAGGCTGTGCGCTCCCTGCAACAGAAGGGGCAGCTTCTGCGACGTCTCCCGCTTGCGAGAGAGGTCGCGCCATGACCGCCAAAACAAGAACCTCGAAAACAACCCCATCCAAAGTAGCCGCCGAGACCAATACGTCAATTTACGGATTTTACGAAACTCATTTGACAGGTCGGGCCGATCAGGGGCAATATGCCGGCATCGAAAAGCGTGTGGGGTGGTCAGCGGATATCCCCTCTAAGGTGAGGACCGCATGGCTACCGTGTTGATCGTCGCGCCGGTGTTTGCCCTGATCGCGGCCGGCTATGCGGCGGTGCTGTTTCGCTTCGTCTCCGAGGGCGCGCACAGGGGCATCTCCGAATTCGCCTTCAGCATCGCCATCCCTGCGCTGATGTTCCGCACCATCGTGGTCTCGGAATTCCCGCAGCTGAGCGCTTTTCGGATGTGGGGCGCCTATTACGGCGCGCTGGCGATCACCTGGATCGCGGCGATGGCGCTGTCGGCTTTGCTGCGCGAGCGGCGCGAGGACCGCGAGGACGGCATCGTGTTCGCGATCGGCTCGGTCTACGGCAACATCGTGATGCTCGGCATTCCCCTCACCCTCTCGGCGCTGGGCAACGAGGCCGCGGGGCCGATGGCGCTGATCCTGTCGGTGAACACGCCGCTGCTTTGGCTCTGCGGCACGCTGCAGATGGAATTGGTCGGCCGCAAGCAGAAGGGCTCGGTCCTGTCGGTCATCCCCCCGGTGTTGCTGGATCTTTCGCGCAACCCGATCATGCTGGGGATCGGGTGCGGCCTCCTCTGGCGCTTCACGGGCCTCGGCCTGCACCCCGTCGTCGACAGGACGATCGAGCTGCTTGCGCAGGCGGGATCGCCGACAGCGCTGATCGCGCTCGGCATCAACCTGTTCCGCTTCGAGGTGAAGGGCGAGAAGCTCAGCATCGTCGTGATGAGCGCGCTCAAGCTGCTGGCGATGCCGGCGTTTGCGTTCGTCCTGGCGAAGCTGTTCGACTTGCCGCCGGTCGCGGCCGGCGTGGTCGTGCTGTTCGCGGCGATGCCGACCGGCGCGAATGCCTACATCTTCGCGGTTCAGTATCAGCGGCTGGTGAACCCGGTCTCGGGCGCGGTTGCGCTCGGGACGCTGCTGGCGGCGGTGACGTTGCCGGTGGTGGTGGTGATCGTGGCGGGGTTGAAGTAGCCCTGCCCGGATCATGCTCTAGGTCAGGACAACGATTTCGACGCGGCGGTTCTTCTCGCGTCCATAAGGATTGTCTTTTCCATCCGGACGCGTGTTGGGTTCGATGGGCCGGGTCTCGCCCTTTCCGATCACGATGACGTCGGCGGCGGTGCAGTATTTTTCAGCAATGAACCAATTCGCCACGGCTCGGGCACGCCGCAATGAAAGGCCCATGTTGTATTCAGGGCTTCCGATACTGTCGGTATGCCCGGTGATCTGGACCTTGCCACCGGTGTCCTTGAACGTCCTGATCCAATCGCCGGCGTCCTGAAGCGCCCACACCGCCGTCTGCTTGAGATTATCCCTGTCAAAATCGAACAGGGCATCGGACGGCACCTTGTATCCGATCTGCGCGCTGAACTGGGCTTTCGTGCGCACGTCTTCCTTCGGCTTCACGTTTATGTTGATCTCGATGTCGACGTCTCCGACCGGCTTGCCGTCGCTGAACATGATCTCCGTGATGCCGTGCTGTTTGCCGGCGCCGGGAAGAGCCCAGGTTCGCCCATCCATTTTCGTTGATCCAAGGACCGGGCTGGTCGGCGAAGCACCGTCCCGAAAAGTCACCTTGTTCCACGCATAAACGGCCAGATTCAGTTCGCCCACTTCGATCCAGATCCCGTTGAAGTCGTGAAAGTTCACTTCGCGGCTGGTCTTGAAGTAGCCGTAGGGTGAGGCACTGAAAGAACCTGAAACGGGAAGGGAAACGCCCGCGCCGCCGCCTTTCATCGCCATTCGGTGGGCCCGGCCCGTTTGCCGGTTGACCAGATCGAACACGCCCAAGCCCGCACTCGCCACGCCGACGCCGACACCGACGGATGCAAGTGCCGAGACAGCCCATAGCGTTGACTTCTGTGCATCGATTGGGAGCGGCTTGCGCTTATAGTGCGTCATGGCCGTGTGCCTCTTGGGCTCGCAGCCCCATGAAGATTCGTCGCAAGGCCGGCGCGCTCGGTTCAAGTAGCCGGACGGCAGGACGGCTGTTCCGGCCATCGACGCGAAAGACGTGGCGTGGATCACGTAGTCAGCGCCAGATCAGCCAGAGCAAGGGCGCCAGGATGCAAAGGCTCAAGCCCACGCCGATCGACAATCGGCCGAACCTCTGCAGCATCGACAACTGCGAGGGATCGATATTGGGCTGCAAATCCAGCCAGCGCCGAAAGCGCTCAAACAGCCAGCCGATCAGGTGAAAGAGAGCTTCGACCAGTCGGAAAACGAGTTCAAGGAGCAGTTCGAAGATGGGGCCGGCCAGATCATCGAGGATGAGGTCGAACAGGATCTCCATGCACATTCACCGAGCTGTCGGCCCATCCACCGGGTCGCTGCTCAGACTTGACGTGGGGATCGGGGATGCAAGCCGACAGCAGCGTACTTCACCTTTCGGGGATCGGTGCGTGATGTCAGGCGAGGCCGGCATCAATCGAATTTGCGCCCAGTATTATGATTTTGCCTTTGCACGCGAAGGTAGCTACCCTGCCATGAGGCGTGTTTCGGGAGGCGGATATGGGACATCGCGAAGACATGCTCGAAGTCATCAGGAGCGCTTACGCGGCGCGCGGCAGCGGCGACGTAGACGGCCTCGTCGCAGCTTTTCATCCCGAAGGCGTGTTCAATTTGATGGGCGACAAGAGCGCGCTCGAAATAGTCGGAAGTGTTCAGGGGCACCCGGCTTTGCATGGGGCTTTCGGTCAATTCATTGCCAATTTCGAGTTCGTAGAGCGCGAAATCCTCAGCGAGTTGGTCGACGGTCAGCATGCCGCAGTACGGTCGCGCCTTGTCGTCCGATATCATCCGACCGGGAAGACCTTCAGCACCGAGGTCCTGGACCTGTTCAGATTTCAGGATGGCAAGATCATTGAGCTGATTGAGTATGCGGACACCGCGCAGGTCAAAGCCGTGATCGCCTAGGGTGCGGACTTGGCTCCTGCTATCGACGCGGAAGCGCTTGGGCATGCCGGCAGGGACAAGCGCTTCGCCTTCAAAGCACAATCCGTGGTGTCAGGCTAAGCGATTGAACCCAGGAATTTGCATCGAGTGACGGCCGCTTTGTGTCTGTGATTTGTATTCGTCTCAAGTCCAGTCACTCGCACAAGTGCGTGGCTCGGGCTCATAGCGGCAACCCGGCAAAGCGCAGCGGCGCCATTAGTGCATCGAGGTCTTTCTGGTCGCGGTAGGGCAATCCCTGCTCCCAGCGGCTCGCGGTCAGATTGCGGTGGTCGACCAGTATCTTCGTTACCGTGATGCGCGCCTCGTCCTCACTGCCAAGGTTCCAGAGCGCAGCCGCAAGAACCGTTTGCGCGGTAAGCCAATGTGGCTTCTCGACCAAGACACGAGAGGCGATTTCTCGTGCCGCTACAAAGTCACCGAGGTGAAATCTCACCCGCGCCTCGTCGATCCTCGATTCGTTGCGGGCAAGCGGGCTGAGCCGCTGCGCTTGCTCTTCATACTGGGCGGCCTTTCGGAAATCGCCAGCGTAGCCGTGAAACATAGCTGCCATATGATAGGCGCTCGCACTATTTGGGCCGAGGGCAATCGCCTTTTCTCCGGCAACCAACGCATCCTCATGGCGGCGTTGGAATAGCCGGACATACCCCACCAGCTCGAATGCCAGATAGGCATCCGGATCGGCTGCTAGAGCGCGAGCCGCGCATTCTAATGCTGCTTCGTAAGTCGTCGCTCGGTCCTTGGCCCAACCGAAGCGAACTTGGTCTGTCAGAGTAAAGCCCAACATATGAAGTGCCGGTACATAGCTAGGGTTGATCGCCAAGGCCCCTTCGGCTTCGCTGCGAGCTTGCGCGTGAGTATGCTTAGCAAAGTTGACGTACAGGATACGAGCCTTTTGGCAACGCTCATATACCAACGGACTGCCAGAGCGTTTGCGCCACACCCGTATTTCTTCACCAAGCGTCAACCGCACCTCGAGCGCTTCGACGATGTCCTGCGTTATCCGGTCCTGAAGCTCGAATACATCGTCGAGGTCACCCTCGAAACGGTCTGCCCAAACGTGGCGTCCGTTAAGGCTGTCGATCAACTGTGCCGTCAGTCTGACGCGCTTGCCCGCCTTACGTACGCTCCCTTCCAACACATAACGAGCGCCGATTATTCGGCCGATTTCGCGGACGTCCCGCGCCCGTCCTTTAAATACAAAACTCGAATTTCGCGCTATGACCAGTAGTTCCGGGATTTTCGACAAAGTCGTTAGCAGGTCTTCAGCGATGCCATCGACAAAATACTCCTGCTCGGGGTCGTCACTCATGTTCTCGAACGGCAGCACGGCGATGGACGGCTTGTCAGGCAGCGGAGGCGCGCTCTCGGCGTCAACAACACGTCCCGGAGCAGCCTCTCGCATCGGCCTCGGCGGACCCACCTGATAGGCCCTGATCGGCTCTTGAATGTTCTTCACCTGCTGAACACCAAGGTCCACGAAGGTCATCGGCAAGACCTTACGCACCTGATCGTACGTCGCACCCGAGATAGAAACACCTCCAGGCTTCGCAACCGATTGCAGCCGTGCGGCAATGTTCACACCGTCGCCGAAGAGGTCCCCAGCGCGGATCATTACGTCACCGATGTGGATACCGATGCGGAAGCTGATGAGGTGATCCGGCGCGAGACAAGAGTTCGCTTCGGCCAACGCGGTTTGCGCCTCCACTGCGCACTGCACGGCGTCGACTGCACTTCCGAACTCCGCAAGGACACTGTCGCCAGCCGTATTGGCTATGCGGCCCCTGTGCTCCCCAATGAGCCGGTCGAGAATTGCGCGGCGTTCAGTCAACCCCTTGAGCGTGCCAACCTCATCAGCGCCCATAAGGCGACTATAGCCTTCGACATCCGCTGCGAAGACTGCGACGAGCTTGCGGCTGACCTCGCCAAGCTCTGACATTGCTGTCCCGAGGAAGGGTGAGTTACGCCGGTTATCATTCCGCAACCGTGATAGCGCGGCAAGGTCGTTACAGTGCTTGGGGGTGCGTAGGCAATTTGGGAAGCGCTGGTACAGTTGGGTGGGCTCGAACCACCGACCTCCTGTTCCACAGACAGGCGCTCTAACCAACTGAGCTACAACTGCATTTTCGCGGCAAACCGCCCTTGAGGCTGCCTGGAAGGCTGAAAGCGCCGAGGGGGCTGGACGGGCCGGAAACTAGGTGCAACGGCCCTGTTTGGCAAGGCCGCAAGCGACCGAAAATCCGGCGTAAATCACCTTATTCCAAAACAAAACCCGGGCCACAAGGCCCGGGTTTCTTAACTAAGAAGGTGCCGATCGGCTTCAGGCGGCGGGCTTGTAGAACTTCGAGGCGCTGGCCTTGATGGGCTCGACGGTCTCGTTGGCCACGCGCTGGCCGAGTTCCGCAAGCTCCTTGGCCTGCACCTGGAAGGTCTCGAGCTGCTTCTTGGTGTGGGTGGTCCACAGCTCCATCGCTTCCGACGGCGACTTGAGGCCGAGCAGCTCCTGGGCGAAGTCCAGATGCGCGCTGGTGTTGGCCTTGGTGAATTCCATCAGCTTGGCGGTGTACTCGCCAAAGCCCTTGTTGGCGGAGGCGAACACCGCCTCGATGGTGCCGTTCTGGCTTTCGGCAGCATCCTTGAACTTGGCGTAGCTTTCGCGGGCCTGGGACACGCCCTTTTCAGCGAACGCACGCATCTGCTCGGGGACCTCGAACGGAATGATCGAGGCGGAGAATGGATCAGTCGCACCTGTCATGGATATCCCTCACAATTGTCGAAGAAACGAGTGAGCCGTCTGGCGCCCGCCGGCCATGAAGGCGGGACGGGTACGGTCAAGGTGGAAACGCTTAAAACGAGATGGCTCGCCCAGCGCCCACGATCATCTACGGATATCATGTCAACATTGTGCATCGCAATGCGACATGAGGTGCAACGCCGCAATTTAATCTCGGTAAGGGAGTAGTTCCTGGCGGGGGAACCCTGGGGTTGCGAGGCTGGAACGAGCTGCGAAAGCAGTCTGCCCCCTCTCCCGCTTGCGGGAGAGGGTTGGGGAGAGGGTGTCTCCGCGTCGGAATCGTCTGAGATTTGTGGAGAAAATCCCTGGGTGGAAAGAGCCCCCACCCGGCGCTTCGCGCCGACCTCCCCCGCAAGCGGGAGAGGTTGAAGGAGCCTGCGGCCCCGGCCCGGAATCCATCCGGCCGCGGATCGGGTGGGTGAATGGATTCCGGGCTCGCGACTTCGTCGCGCCCCGGAATGACATCCAGTGCATTGGGCCCCCGCCGAAGACCCGAGCTTCAATGCTTCGGCTTGGTCGCGTCGATGGCGGCGCGGCTGACGGCCTGTCCCATCTCGCTCGCCTGCTCGGCCAGTGCCTTCATCTGCGCCTGCACATATTCGCCGTGCAGCCGCATGATCTCGGACAGGTCCTTGGCGTGGATCAGCGACTGGGCGTAGTCGAGCGAGGCCTGCACGTTCCTCTCGGCAAAGGCCAGCGCGCGGGCGTTGAGGTCCTTGGCGCCGGCGCGCATGGTCTCGCCGCGCTCCTCGATCGAGCCGGCCGCGGCCTGGGCGCCGCTGAGGAATTTCTCGAACGCATCACGCGCCTGCTTGAAGCTCGTCTCCGCCATGGATCGCATCTCCTGGGGAATCTCGAATCGTTCACGGGCTGGTTCGCTCATGCTGCCACTCCTGTTGCTTTGGGCTCGGCCTTTCGGGCCGCCGTTCTTTCGGAAGTGCCGCCAGCATGACCGGCGCGATGGCGGCCCGCTTCCATCTGGCCCCGCAGCCCTTACCCACATGCAACGCGCGGGCGGGCTTGCAGGTTCAGCAACATTAAGGTTATCGCGGCTATGGTCGCTCTCCGGGGCCGGCGGCCGTGGACCTGCCAGCGAGCGCAGGCGATACTAACCCTTTCTTAAGGCTGCCATTCCCGCAAGCTGCCCGACGATGACGATCAAACGCCCGCCTGACCACGAGAACAAGCCGGTTGGATGAATAGTTCGGATTTCCAGTTCCAAGGCGTGAGCGATCCGCGGCTGGCCGTGCACGCGACCTCTCCCTTGCCGGCATGGCTGTGGTCGATCGACGGCGCGCGGGTGGTCTGGGCCAATCCGGTCGGCGCAAGACTCTTTGGCGAGGCGAATGCCGCGGTGCTCGCCAAGAAGACCTTCGGCCCGGCCGATCCGCACCGCCGCCAGGTGGCACAGCTCGGCCGGCGCCTGGCACCCGGCGGCGCAGTACGGCTCGAACGCCTGCGCGGCTTCGGCAGCTCGCTCGGCACGCTGATGACCTGCGCCTGCGCGCGGCTCGAATTTCCCGACGGCAGCAACGGCGTGCTGGTGGCCGCGATGTCGTCGAGCGGCCGCATCATGCCGCTGGTCGAACGGCTGCAGCGCCTCGTCGAAGGCGCCGACGTGCCGATGGCGGCCTTTGCGCCGGACGGCCTATTCATCGGCGCGAGCGAGACCGCGCGCACCCTGCTCGGCTTTCCTCATCTCAAGGCGGCAGGCCTCGACGAGGCGCGCCGCGATGCGCTCGCGCATGGGCGGGCCAGGACGCCGCTCGGCATCGGCCATTTGGTGCTGCAACGGGTCGGCGCAGGTGCCGATACTGGCCTCGTCGCGCTGTTCGAGCGCGGTGCATGTGAGGCCGCCGAGGTGCCGCACGATGCCGCGCCGGAGACGACGCCCGAGCAGGCCGCCGCGGCCCCCGTTCAATCCGAGCCCCCGGCGACAGCGGCTTTGCCCGACTACGAGCAGCCGGCGCTGGCGAACGAGGCCCCGGCCGAGTTCGCGCTGTTCGATGCCTTCGCCGAGCCGCTCGAAACGGAGCCGAAGATCGAAGCAGCGGCTGAGACGCCCGCCGCCACAACTGCCGCGAGCGCACAAGTGGTTGATAAGCCGGACGACGACATCGTCTCGCCCAAAGCCGAGCCGATCACTGCCGCAATGGACCAGCCGCCGCCAGCCGTGGACGCGCCCGCCACGCCGCGCAATCAGCCCCTGCGCTTCCTGTGGCAGATGGATGCCGTGGGGCGTTTCGTGCTCGGCTCGGACGATTTCATCCGCCTGATGGGCGCGCACACCGCCGCCGGCTTCGGCCGCCTGTGGTCGGAGATCTCACAGGAATTCGGGCTCGATCCCGAGGGGCGCATCGCGAAGGCCCTCGCCACGCGCGACACCTGGGCCGGCATCACCGTGAACTGGCCGGTCGATGGCGGCGAGCACCTCGCCGTCGAGCTTGCCGGCCTTCCGGTCTATGACCGCCTACGCAACTTCTCGGGCTTCAAGGGCTTTGGCGTCTGCCGCGATCTCGACGGCCTCAACCGGCTCGATGCGCTGAGGCGCTTCGAGCTGTTCACCGATCCGCCTGCCCCGCAGAGCCTCGCGGCCGACACCGCCCCGCCGGTCACCGAGCCCGAATCCAATGCAGAGCCACCGCCGCTCGCATCCGACATTCCAGAGCCCATTGCCGAACTGCCAGAGACGATCATCGACGCGAATTCACAACAAGCCGATTTGGATCAACACGTGGAAACGCCCCCCAACGTCGTGCCGTTCCGCCCGCTCGGCGACAACAAATCGCCGACGCTGACGCCGGTCGAGAACTCCGCCTTCAACGAGCTCGCCCGGCAATTGTCCGAGCGGCTCGAGCGCGAGAGGGACGCGGCCGCAGCTTCCGTCGAGCCGCAAGAGACTGCGCAGGCGACGACCATCGAGGAGCCGCCTGCCCCGCCCGCAGAGCAGGCGCCGCGCGAGCTGGCCGAGTGGCTGGTCGAGCCCGAGGCGCCGCCGCGCGGCGCGTCCTTGCGCGATCGCATGCTGCTCGATCTCGTGCCGACGGGCATCCTGATCTACCGGCTCGACCGCCTGCTCTATGCCAACCCCGCTTTCCTTGCGCGCATCGGCCATCCGAGCCTGGGCGCGCTGGAGGAGGCCGGCGGCCTCGATGCGCTCTATGTCGCGCCGGGCGTGTCGTCTGAGAGCAGCACGTCGGAGGCCGGCACGCCGGTGACGATCAGCGCGATCGACGGCTCCGACGTGACCGACGCCCACCTGCACACCATCATCTGGGACGGCGACACCGCGCACGCGCTGATCTGCGCGCTGCCGGCGCCGGCGCCCGTCTTTGCCGAAGCCGTCACTGCCGCGGAAGAGGTCGAGCCGGCGTTCGAGGAAGAGCTGGAGTTCGAGGCCGGCCAGGCCAATGCGGAAGACCTC
Source organism: Bradyrhizobium ingae (assembly GCF_055791185.1). Lineage (NCBI taxonomy): Bacteria > Pseudomonadati > Pseudomonadota > Alphaproteobacteria > Hyphomicrobiales > Nitrobacteraceae > Bradyrhizobium > Bradyrhizobium ingae. The sequence continues at coordinate 247,800 of NZ_JBVUBB010000008.1, read as the reverse complement.
GCCGCGATCCTCGACACCACGGCCGAGGGCATCATCATGTTCGATGCCGAGGGCAACATCCATGCCTGCAACCGCAGCGCCGAGGCGCTGTTCGGCTATGACGGCGAGGCGCTGCTGCAGCAGAACCTCACCACGCTGTTCGCGCCCGAAAGCCAGCGCGTGGTCATCGACTATCTCGACAGCATGAGGGGCGGCAACATCGCGAGCCTGCTCGACCATGGCCGCGAGGTGCTGGGTCGCGAGCGCAAGGGCGGCGTCATTCCGCTCGCCATGATCATGGGCCGCACCCAGCCCGACGGCCCGAACTTCTTCGCCGTGTTCCGCGATCTCTCGCAGAGCAAGAAGGGCGAGAGCGAATTGAAGCAGGCGCAGCGCCTCGCCGACGGCGCGGCGAATGCCAAGGCCGACATGCTGGCGCGCATCAGCCACGAGATCCGCACGCCGCTCAACGCCATCATCGGGTTTGCCGAGGTGATGATCTCCGAGCGCTTCGGCGCGCTCGGCAACGAGCGCTACGGTGACTACATGAAGGACATCCGCGCCTCCGGCGAACGCGTGATCGCGATCATCGACGATCTCTCGGAGCTTTCGCGGATCGAGAGCGGCAAGCTCGACCTCACCTTCGGCAATCTCAACCTCAACGATCTCGTCGAGGCCTGCGTGGTGGTGATGCAGCCGCAGGCCAACCGCGAGCGCATCATCATCCGCACCTCGCTCGCCCATGCGCTGCCGCAGGTCTCGGCCGACGCCCGCGCGCTGCGGCAGGTCACCATGAACCTGATCGGCAATTCGATCCGGCTCGCGAGCGCCGGCGGCCAGGTCATCGTCTCGACCGCGCTCACCGACCGCGGCGAGGTCGCCCTGCGCATCCGCGACACCGGCCAAGGCCTTTCCGAGCGGGAAGTCGCCGCCGCCATGGAGCCGTTCCGCACCCCGCCGCCCCCGGACGCCTCCGAAAGCGCCGGCCTCAGCCTGTCCCTGACGCGCGCGCTGGTCGAAGCCAACCGCGCAAGGTTCAACATCAAGAGCGCGGCGAACACCGGCACGCTGATCGAGGTCGTGTTCGCGCCGTCGCTGGCGAGGACATAGGCCGCGCGCGCTGCAGCGGGAGCTGCTTCAACAAATTCGGTGTCGTCCCGGCGAAGGCCGGGACCCATAACCACAGGGAGAAGTTGCGGCGCGGGCTGCCAGCCACCCATCTTCGCCAAACTGCTCCCTGTGGTTATGGGTCCCGGGCTCGCGCTTCGCGCGCCCCGGGACGACGATCACCGCGCCGGCACCACCGCGCGCGGGATGGCCAGCGCGCGCCAACGGCTGCCGACGAGCAGCGGGCCGAAGGCGATCGCAAAGCCTGCAAATGCCGCGACCCAGCCGAACGCTGCGACATGCAGCAGCACCTCGCCATGTGCAGGCGAGACCACGGCACAGATGCGCGCCAGCGCCGCCACGACGATCGCGGCGTAGATCGCCTGCGTCGCGACGGAGGCCGTGAGCGCCTGCCCGGTGTGGCCGAGGGTTGCGCGCGTCATCACCGCGAGCGTCATGACGCCGGCCCCGCCTGCCATCCAGGCGTGAATGCCCGCACTTGCCGGCAGCGCGCCGAAGCTGGCTGCCGCATGCAGCAGGAAGCCGAGCGGCACGAAGGCGTAGCCGATATGCAGGATCAGCAGCAGCCGCTCGCGCGCAGTGCGGTCGCCGGCCCAGCGCGCGAGACGCACGATGTGCAGCACGCCTGCGAGCGCCATAGCGATGCCGGTGATCGCGCTCAGCGGGCCCACGATCCAGCACACGAGCGCCAGCGCGCTGAGGGCGATCACGCCGCCGTCGAAGCGGCCGAACGGCACCGGCAGGCGGCCCGGATTCATCTTGACCAGCCAGTTGCGCGTAAAGCTCGGGATGATGCGGCCACCGATCAAAGAAATCAGCAACACGACCACGGCGATGCCGATCCGGATGCTGTAATCCGCAGCGCCCGCGATATGCGCCTCCAGGTGGAACGCGACGTTGCCGGCGAGCAGCAGCAACACCAGCATCACCACCGGCAGGTTACGCCAGTTCTTGCCAGCGGCGATCTCGCGCAAGGCCGCAGCGACGACCAGCGCCAGGAACGCAGCATCGACCGCCAGCGCGACGGCCCAGCCGAGCCCGGCCGAGCATGTCACCGCGATGCGGCCGGCTAGCCATACGATGGCGAGAGCGGCGAGCGGCGTGCCCTGGATCGGCAGCCGCCCGGTCCAGTTCGGAATCGCCGTGAACAGGAACCCGGTGATCACAGCCGGCAGGAAGCCGTAGAGCATCTCGTGCACATGCCAGTCGCGCGGCGCGAGCGCAGAACTCAGCGACAGCTCGCCGTAGAACAGCGGCAGCCAGACCAGGATCGACGTTGCCGCCTGGATCGCGGCCAGCAGGAAGAACGGACGAAAGCTGTGGGCCAGCAGCGGCCAGCCTTGGTGGTTGCGGGTACGAACGCCAGCCATATCGGTAAACTCCGGCTCAATCGGGCTTTGCACACAAAAATACCGGCGCGCGGGAGCCAGGTTTTGCGCTAACGCAAATTGCCGAGCGAATGGCGTGCAATCACAAAGTCCTGAAAGGCTCGCGCCATGGAGGCAGAATGGCCAAGGTCGACCCGTCACTGGTTGCACATTTGCCGCTGTTTGCCGGCTTCACGAACGACGAGCTGGAAGAGATCCTGCGCGAGGCGCGCTCGTCACGCCATCCGAAGAACAGCGCGGTCTTCGCGCAAGGAGAGGACGCGCATTCCTTCTTTCTCTTGCTGCACGGCCATGTCCGCGCCGCCAAGACCACGCCGACGGGCGAGCAGATCGTGGTGCGCTATGTGGCGCCCGGCGAGACCTTCGGGCTCGCGATGGCGATCGGGCTCACCCAATATCCGGCGACCGCGACCGCGGTCGACGACAGCGTCGTGCTGGCCTGGCCGACCGGCACATGGCCGCGGCTGGTGCAGAGGTTTCCCGCGCTCGCGACCAACACGCTGCAGACCGTCGGCACGCGCTTGCAGGAGAGCCACACCCGCGTGCTGGAGATGTCGACCCAGCAGGTCGAGCAGCGCGTCGCGCATGCGCTGCTGCGGCTCGCCAAGCAATCCGGCAAGAAGCTCGATCACGGCATCGAGATCGATTTTCCGATCAGCCGGCAGGATATCGCGCAGATGACCGGCACCACGCTGCACACCGTGAGCCGCATCCTGAGCGGCTGGGAGAGCCAGGGCCTCGTCGAAAGCGGCCGCCAGCGCATCATCCTGCGCGAACCGCACAGGATCGTCGTGCTCGCGGAGCAAAGCGCGAATGGCGAACGCTGACTAGGCGGGCACGCTCTCGCATAGCGCCGCCAAGAATGTTGCGCGATCGATGCCATGCTCGCGGCAGGCATCGTCGACGGTGTGGAAGCAGGCGATCGGACAGCCGACGCACGCCATCTTGAATTCCAGGAACACGCGGATCGTATGCGGCGCCGCGCGCATGATGTCGTCGACGAGATCGTCAGATCGGAAGGACATGGGCAACTCCGTTCCGATGAGACGGTAATCACTCTGTCGATAGCCTCTTTGTCGAAGCGCAAGCTCGCGCCGGTTCCGTTGGCTCGTCACACCGCCCGGCTGTGAAGCTGCCTGGCGGCGTCCAGATGCGCGTCGAAGGCGGCGGCGACGCTGCGGACGAGGAAGCGGGACTCCCTGGCGACCGCGAGCCGGTCGCCGTCGAGCCTGACGACACCGTCGGAGATCAGCGTCTTCAGCCGCGGCGCCGATTGCAGCACGCTATCGGCCCGCGCGCCGTGCCGGGCGCAGATCGCGCCGAGATCGGCACCGTAGTCGCACATGATGCGCTCGATGATGTCGGCGCGCAGCCGATCGTCGCATGTCAGCGCGTAGCCCTTGACGGTTGCGAGACGGCCAGCCTCGATGGCCTTCGCATAGCCCACGATCGACACCTCGTTCTGGACATAGCCCTGCGGCAGACGGCCGATGGCACTGGCGCCGAAGCCGAGCAGCACGTCGCTCACATCGGTCGTGTAGCCCTGGAAATTGCGGCGCAGCGTCTTGCTCGCGAAGGCAAGCGCCATGGCGTCGTCGGGACGTGCGAAATGGTCGAGCCCGATCTGCACATAGCCGGCGTCCTTCAGCGCGTTGGCGATCGCGCAGGCCTGGTCGTGACGCGCCGGGCCGTCGGGCAGAAAGGCTTCGTCGATCTTGCGCTGATGCTTCTTGAAGGTCGGCACATGGGCATAGCCGAACACCGAGAAACGGTCGGGCTCAAGCTCCAGGCTGCGCCGCACCGTGTCGAGACAGGAGGCGATGGTCTGGTGCGGCAAGCCGTAGATCAGGTCGAAATTGACGCCCGTGATGCCGGCGCTCCGCAGATTCTGCGTGACGGTCGCGGTCTGCTCGAAGCTCTGTACGCGGTTGATCGCAAGCTGCACGCGCGGATCGAAGCTCTGCACGCCGAGACTGGCGCGGTTGACGCCAGCGAGCGCCAGCGCGTCGGTCATCTCAGCCGTCAGCGTCCGCGGATCGATCTCGATCGCGATCTCGGCCGATGGCAGCACGAAGTGAGCCTGCCGGATCGCCGCCATCAATTCGGTGAAGGCCTCGGGCGCCATGATCGTCGGTGTGCCGCCGCCGAAATGGATGTGCGCGACCTTGATGCGGCGGCCGATGGTGTCGGCCACCAGGTCGACCTCGCGGCGCAGCGTCCGCTGATAGGCGTCGATCAGATCGTCGCGGCGGGCGATCTGGGTGTGACAGCCGCAGTACCAGCACATCTTGCGGCAGAACGGCACGTGCAGATAGAGCGAAGCGTTGACGCTGGCGGGAAGCTCGGCGAGCCATCGGCTGTAGGCCTCGGCGCCGACAGCAGGCGAGAAGTGCGGAGCGGTCGGGTAGCTCGTATAGCGCGGCAGACGTTCGTCGCCGTAGCTTGCCGCCAGATCCGCCCTCATGTCCTGATCCATCCTGCTTCAACGGTTTGGGGGGTACAAAATCCGCACCCACAGGCCCTTCGCCTATCCCGGATCTGAACTGTCGACCTTGCGCTTGCTCAAAGTGCGAAAGATCCGACTCGAACATGCGAATGAGTTGCTCGCGGCCCCTGCTCCGGCAACCGACCTAAGTACTGCTCCGGATGCAAATCAGGCGAAAGGTTGTTGCAGCGCAAGTTCTCTTGCACCAGGAAGCGCAGAGTGGGTCCCGTCATCAAAACACTTTTCAGATGAAGGATGCTTCCGATGTTCACCCGCAGAGCCGCATTGATCAGCGCCGCCGCGACCGCCCTCATGCTGGCGACCCCCGCTCTTGCCGCCGACGATCTCAAGCTGCCGCGGCAGAAGATCGAGCTGGTCGCACCGCCCTTCGTGCATGCGCATGAGCAGGCCACCAGGCAGGCGCCGAAGATCATGGAGTTCACGCTCACGATCCAGGAGAAGAAGGTCGTCATCGACGAGAAGGGCACCACCTTCCAGGCCATGACCTTCAATGGGTCGATGCCGGGCCCGCTGATGGTGGTGCATGAAGGCGACTATGTCGAAGTGACGCTGGTCAACCCTGCCACCAACACCATGCCGCACAATATCGACTTCCACTCGGCGACCGGTGCGCTCGGCGGCGGCGCACTCACACTGATCAATCCCGGCGAGCAGGTCGTGCTGCGCTGGAAGGCCACCAAGACCGGCGTGTTCGTCTATCACTGCGCGCCCGGCGGCGCGATGATCCCCTGGCACGTCGTCTCCGGCATGAACGGCGCCGTGATGGTGCTGCCGCGCGACGGGCTGAACGACGGCAAGGGTCACGCGCTGAAGTACGATAAGGTCTACTATATCGGCGAGCAGGACATGTATGTGCCGCGCGACGAGAAGGGCAACTTCAAGTCATACGACTCGCCGGGCGAGGCCTACACCGACACCGAGGAGGTGATGAAGAAGCTCGTTCCTTCCCACGTCGTGTTCAACGGCAAGGTCGGCGCGCTCACCGGCAAGAATGCCCTGACCGCCAATGTCGGCGAGAACGTGCTGATCGTGCACTCGCAGGCCAATCGCGACAGCCGCCCGCATCTGATCGGCGGCCATGGCGACTATGTCTGGGAGACCGGCAAGTTCTCAAACGCGCCGGAGACCGGGCTCGAGACCTGGTTCATCCGCGGCGGCTCGGCCGGAGCGGCGATGTACAAATTCCTGCAGCCCGGCATCTACGCCTATGTCACGCACAACCTGATCGAGGCCGCCGATCTCGGCGCCACCGCGCACTTCAAGGTCGAAGGCAAGTGGAACGACGATCTCATGACCCAGGTGAAGGCGCCTGCGGACATCCCGGCCCCCAATACCAACTGATCGCAACGAGGGGGCCGGCGATCACCGGCCCCTTCTTCTTTCGGGGGATCATCATGCTGATTGCATTCAAGCTCAAACTGGCGCTCGCCTGCGTCGCCGGATTCGCAACGCCGCTTGCCGTTGCGCCCCTGGTCGGCGATGCCGGCACGCGTGGCGCGGCGGGGGAGCCGGCGATCGTCGAGATCGCTGCCGGCAGTTTCACCTATCGTTCTGCCGGTGATTTTACGCGCGCGGGCCGACAGGCCGAAGCGCCGCTGCGCAAGCTGCGCTTTGCAAAGCCGCTTGCGATCATGCGGCAGCAGGTGTCCTCGGCCGACTATCAGCTCTGCGTGCAGGACGGCGCGTGCCGCGCGCTCGACCGCGATGTCGCGGTCGCCCCCGATCGCCCGGCGGTGCAGGTGAGCTGGCACGATGCGCAAGCCTATGCCGGCTGGCTGTCGCACAAGACCGGCAAGACCTGGCGCCTGCCGAGCGATGAGGAATGGGCCTTTGCCGCCGGCAGCAAGTTCCGGGACGACGGCTCGCCCATCGACGCTGCCGATCCCTCAAAACGCTGGATCAGCCGCTACGAGCGCGAATCCGAACGCGACCGGTCGGACGCCGCGCCCCATCCGTTCGGCAAGTTCGGCCTGAACGAGCATGGTGTCTCGGATTTGGCCGGCAACGTCTGGGAGTGGACCTCAACCTGCTTCGTGCGCGAGCGCGTCGACGAGAACGGCAATGCGGGTCGGCAGACCATCAATTGCGGCGTGCGCGTCGCCGAGGGAGCTCACCGGGCCTATGTCACCGACTTCATCCGCGACGCCCGCGCCGGCGGCTGCGCCCAAGGCGTCCCGCCCGCCAATCTCGGCTTCCGCCTGGTGAGGGAAGAGACGTCGTGGGTGGCGAGCGTGTCGCAACGGTTCGGCAGGGCGTGGTCGGCGAGGTCATAGGCGAATCTTCAGCAAGGTCTCGTGCTCCGGACGCGGCGCAGCGCTCCTTCAGCGGTGCGCTGCAGAGCCGGAGCCCATGTCACCCACGGTGTATGTGTTGCCTTCTGGGTCCCGGCTCAGCGCCGCAACGCTCCGCGTTGCAGCGCGTCCGGGACACGACTGCGTGAATCAAATCGCGCGCACGAATCTGCGAAAGCCCGGTGCGCCGATCAGCGCTTCGAAACTCGCGTCGCGCTTCTCCTCCGCGAGAACAAAGCCCGCCTTGGCGTAGCAACGCTCGGCGGCCTCGTTGCCGATCAGAAAGGGGATCGTGGCCTGCGAGAATCCCGCCGCCCGTCCCGCCTCCATCGCTCGAGCAATCAGCGCCTGCGCCAGGCCGCGGCCGCGATAGGCGGGGTCAGTCACTATATGCTCGATGAGCCAGTCATCGTCATCGCCGGCAGGCCAGCAATTGCGTAAGTAAGCACCGCGCCGGTGGATGGCCTCGAGCTCGGATGCGCCAAGTCCCGTCTCGCGCGCGACTTCCTCGAGCGCCCGCCACGCCGCTAGGCCGGCACCGGCAACAGGCAGCGCACATAGCGCGGCGGCCGACTTGTCGTCGACTTCAGCGATCAGGAATCGGGAGACGTGCCAGATCGACACCGTGCGCGTGACGGCGATCCTGGCCGCGAAGGCAAGGCACTCGGCTTCAGGCCAGCCGAGCGCGATGTCGAACCAACCGCGAGGCCGGTGGCCGCGCATCGAGGACAGGATGGTTCGTGCAATGAACGCCGCGTCATCGGGACGCGCAGACCGTATCGTCATGCGCGCCCCATGACCGGTCAGGTATTCTTCAGCGCAACCCGAAATTCCGCTTCGGTCTTGGACTTGACCTCGTCGAGCGTGACGCCGTCGGCGAGTTCGATCAGCGCCATGCCGCCGTCGCCGTGCTTGTCGATAGTGAAGACGGCAAGATCCGTGACGACCATGTCGACGACGCGCTCGCCGGTCAGCGGCAGGGTGCAGCCCTTCAGGAGCTTCGCGCCGTCCTTGGCGGAATGCTCCATCACCACCACGACGCGCTTGACGCCGGCGACGAGGTCCATCGCGCCGCCCATGCCCTTGACCATCTTGCCGGGGATCATCCAGTTGGCGAGGTCGCCGTTCTGGGCCACCTGCATGGCGCCGAGGATCGACAGGTCCATGTGGCCGCCGCGGATCATGCCGAAGGAGTCCGCGCTCGAGAAATAGCTGGTCGAGGGCAGCTCGCTCACGGTCTGCTTGCCGGCGTTGATGAGGTCGGCGTCTTCCTCGCCCTCATAGGGGAACGGTCCCATGCCGAGCATGCCGTTCTCGCTCTGCAGGCTGACGTCCATGCCGTCGGGGATGTAGTTCGACACCAGCGTCGGGATGCCGATGCCGAGGTTGACGTAGTAGCCGTCACGCAATTCCTTTGCGGCGCGCGCGGCCATCTGTTCACGGGTCCAGGCCATGAGGCTCTCCTGTTATCGTTTACGCATGATCTTGCCGAAAAACCGGTATCCACTTTTCCGGATCATGCGCGCCTTAAGCGGCGGGGCGCGGGCGGGTGTTGCGGAATTCGATGCGCTTCTTGGCCGTGCCGACCTCGATGATGCGCTTCACGAAAAGACCGGGCGTGTGGATGTGGTCGGGATTAAGTTCACCGGCCGGAACCAGGTGCTCGACCTCGGCCACCGTGATCTTGGCAGCGGTCGCCATCATCGGGTTAAAGTTGCGCGCGGTCTTGCGGTAAATGAGGTTGCCGGCGGTGTCGCCCTTCCAGGCGTGGACGATGGCGAGGTCGGCGAACAGGCCGCGCTCCATCAGGTACTTCTGGCCGTCGAACTCCTTCACTTCCTTGCCCTCGGCGATCAGCGTGCCGACGCCGGTCTTGGTGTAGAAGGCCGGGATGCCCGCGCCGCCGGCGCGGATGCGCTCTGCGAGCGTGCCTTGCGGGTTGAATTCGAGTTCCAGCTCGCCCGCGAGGTATTGCTGGGCGAACAGTTTGTTCTCGCCGACATAGGAGGAGATCATCTTCTTGATCTGCCGGGTTTCCAAGAGGCGGCTGAGCCCGATGCCGTCGACACCGGCATTGTTGGAAACCACCGTCAGGCCCTTGACGCCGGAGTCGCGGATCGCGTCCGAGAGCGCCTCGGCGATGCCGCAGAGGCCGAAACCGCCCGACATGATCATCATGCCGTCCTTGAGAATGCCGTCGAGAGCCGACTTGGCGTCGGGATAGACCTTGTTCATGCGGAAAACCTTGGGGTGTGAGGCGTTAGGCCCGTTGTTGCCGGGATTATTAGGCGAAATGATCTTGAGCCGTCAATCATACGGGGTTTCCGGCGCGCGGGCCCGATGATAGAGGCTGCCCACGGCGTGGGCATAACCGCCTCCGCGGCCTTGAAAGCGACAAGAAAACCCATCAAGTTGCGGGACTTGTACGTGGGGCGCGTTAGGCTCCCGGCTCGTCCCGTTGAGCGCCCGACAACCCAACCCGATCAGGACATGCCATTGACGATGGCCCAAGGAATGAAGCGCCTGGGGACGCCGATTGCGGCGCTGCTCGGCATTGTGCTGATCGCCCTGGTCGCGACCTCCTGGCTGATCAACCGCGACGCGCTGCGCAAGGCGGTCGAGGGCCAGATCCGCGCCGTCACCGGGCTCGAGCTCAATGTCGCAGGCCCGATCGACATCTCGGTGCTGCCGGCGAGCTACGTCTCCTTCCACGACGTCAGCCTGAAGGGCCCCGGCGGGGACAGCGATCCGGCTCTGCACGTCGACGTGCTCACCGCCAATTTGCGGCTGCTGCCGCTCCTGCTCCAGCGCTTCGAGATCGCCGACCTGATGCTGCTGCGGCCGCATATCCACGTCAGCCTCGAGGCCAATGGCGACAGCAACTGGACCCCCTTCATCCAGACCATCGCGCGCACCATGAAGCCGGGCGCCGACAACCAGGTGTCATTCTCGGAGATCCGGGTCCAGGACGGCGTGCTTGATTACGAGGACATCGCCAGCCACGGCACCGAAAAGTTCGAGGACATCGACCTGTCGCTGGCCTGGCCCTCGATCTCGCGCTCCTTTGCCGCCACCGGGCAGTTCGACTGGCGCGGTGAGCGTGTCGACGGCTCGATCAGCTTCTCCGATTTCGTCGCAGCGCTCTCCGGCGACCGCTCGGGCCTGAAGGCGCGGATCACCAGCCCGCCGCTCAAGCTCGCCTTCGACGGCAGCGTCGCCAACCGCACCAGCGCGATGATGGAAGGCACGCTCACCATCGACAGCCCGTCCTTGCGCAACGCGCTGCGCTGGACCGGGCAGCCGCAGCCGGGCAGCGGCGGCTTCGGCCGTTTCGCGCTCAAGGCGCGCGCCAATGTGGTAGGCGCCTCGATCGCGCTCACCAACGTCAATGTCGAGCTCGACGGCAACGTCGCCGAAGGCGTGATGACCTACGCCAACAACGGACGGCAGACCCTCCAGGCAACGCTTGCAGCCGACGCGCTCGACTTCACGCCCTACATCTCGACCTTCCGCTTGCTGGCAAGCGGCGCGCGCGACTGGAACAGGCAGCTGTTCGACCTCAATGGCCTGTCGACCACCGATCTCGACATGCGCCTGTCGGCGGCGCGGCTCACGGTCGGACCATCGAAATTCGGCCGCACCGCGATCGGCGCCAATTTGCGCAACGGCACGCTGGCGCTCTCGGTCGGCGAGGCGCAGGTCTATGGCGGCATCGCCAGGGGCTCGTTCGGGATTGCGCGCTCCGACACGGTCGCCGACATCAAGGCGCAATTCCAGTTCACCGACGTCGATTTGCAGGCCTGCACCTCCGAGCTGTTCGGCATCAACAAGCTGTCCGGCCGCGGCAACATCAACGTGTCGCTGGTCGCCTCCGGCTCGAGCCCTTTCGGCCTCGTGCAATCGCTCGACGGCACCGCTTCGGTGACCGGGCATGACGGCGCGATCTCCGGCTTCAACGCCGAACAGCTGTTGAAGCGCCTGGAGCGGCGGCCGCTGTCGGGCGGCGGCAACTTCCGCAGCGGCTCGACGCCCTACAGCAACATGACGTTGTCGGTGAAATTCGCCGACGGCATCGCGACCGCCGACGACATCCACATCGAGGGACCGACGGCGAAGATCACGCTGACCGGCACGGCCTCGGTGCCGACGCGCGAATACGACATGAAGGGCGTGGCGAGCCTGAACGGCGCGTCTGGCTTCGAACTGCCCTTCGTGGTTCAGGGGCCCTGGGACGATCCGCTGATCTTCCCCGATCCGGAAAGCCTGATCCGCCGCTCGCCGGCGTCCGCGCCGCTGCTCGAATCCGTGCGCAATCCCAAGACGCGCGACGCCGTGCGCTCGGTGCTCGAGCGCTTCACCGGCGCCAAGCCCGCCACGCCCGATGCCGCGGCTGCGCCGACGGCGGAGAACGCGAAGGAAAGCGCGAAGGACGGCGCGAAGTCGAACTAAAGCGCGACGAGATCGAGTACGAACCTCTCTCGGCGGCGAGAGGTGCTGCCTTCGCTTGCACTGATTCAACCCAATCTCACCGCGCCATAACGACGCGCAATCGCCACAGCGCGAATTGATTGCCGTGAATTGATGCGGCGATTGGATCGATGGCGCGACGTTAAGACTGTTCGCGGGTGAAATTCCACTCGACCTAGGTCTGACAAGATGTCGCTAGATCAGCCTCCGCCCATGCGCTAGTGTTTTCCCCGACCGGTTAAACACCGGCGACTTGAGGGAGAAAAACGTGAAATCAAGGGTTATTGGCGCATTTTCACTCGCGGTTGCTGCGGTCGGGCTGTTTGCAGCCACGGCGCCCGCGTTTGCCCAGCAGAAGACTATCACGGTCTGGTGGGGCAAGGGATTTTATAAATCTGAAGACGACGCGCTCATCGACACGATCAAGAAATTCGAGGCCAAGACCGGCATCAAGGTCGAATTGTCGCAGTACGCGATCCAGGACATGATTCCGAAGACAGTGGCCGCGCTCGATGCCGGCACCGTGCCGGATGTCGCCTATTCCGATTCCTACGACGTGCAGGCGCAGGGCAAGTGGGCCTATGAGGGCAAGCTCGAGGACCTGTCGGACGTCATGGAGCCGATCAAGGACCGGTTCGTGCCGAACACGCTGGAAGCATCGATCCTCTACAACGACGTCGCCAAGAAGAAGGCCTATTACGGCTTCCCGCTGAAGCAGCAGAGCATGCACGTCCAGATCTGGAACGACATGCTGGAGAAGGCCGGCTTCAAGCAGAGCGACATCCCGAACGACTGGCAAGGCTACTGGTCGTTCTGGTGCGACAAGGTGCAGCCGGCGATCCGCAAAGCGACCGGCCAGCGCATCTATGCCGTGGGCCAGCCGATGGGCGTGGAATCGACCGATGCCTTCCAGTCGTTCTACACCTTCATGGACGCCTACCACGTCAAGCTCGTCGACGACGACGGCAAGCTGCTGGTCGACGACCCCAAGGTTCGCGACGGCCTGATCAAGGCGATGAAGGACTATACCGATACCTACATCAAGGGCTGCACCCCGCCCTCCTCCACGACCTGGAAGGACCCGGACAACAACGTCGCCTTCCACAACAAGACGATCGTGATGACCCACAACTTCACGATTTCGATCGCGGCGAAGTGGTTCGAGGATTCCACCAACCCGAACCTGACGCCCGAACAGCGCGAGGCCGGCAAGAAGGCCTACGAGCAGGACATCATCACCGCGTCCTTCCCGAAGGCGCCTGATGGTTCGACCATCCGCTACCGCTCCGACGTCAAGACCGGGCTGATCTTCACCGCGGCCAAGAACAAGGCCGAGGCCAAGCAGTTCATCAGCTTCCTGCTCCAGGAGGACAACGTGCGCCCCTACATCGAGGGTGCGCTCGGCCGCTGGTTCCCGGTGACGAAGGAAAGCCAGGCAAGCCCGTTCTGGCAAGCCGACAAGCACCGCAAGGCAGTCTACAGCCAGTTCACCGGCGGCACCGCGCCGTTCGATTTCACCAAGAACTGGAAGTTCACGATCCTGAACAACGAGAACGTCTGGGCCAAGGCGATGAACCGGGTGGTCAGCGAGAAGGTCCCGGTCGACAAGGCCGTCGACGAGCTGATCGCGCGCATCAAGCAGGTGGCGGGTTAAATCCCCCTCTCCCCACTTTGCCGGGAGAGGTGTAAAAACAACACCGGCCGCATTTTGCGGCCGGTAGCTCATTTGAAGAGTTTGAGAAGAGAGTTCGAAAAGAATGGCGATCACGCTCTCTGGCGATCAGGCGATAGCTTCGCCGCCTTTGTCGTCGCGGCTGACCCCGGCGCAGGTCTGGGGCATCGTGCTGCTCGCACCCTATTTCCTGGTCTTCCTGGCTTTCGTCGTCTATCCCGTCTGTTACGGGTTGTGGCTGGCGCGCCATCCCGAGAGCTATGTCGCGCTCTACAACGACCCGATCTTCGCGCGCGCCGCGGTCAACACGCTGATCTTCCTGGTCATCGGCATCAACATCAAGATGCTGATCGCGCTGTTCCTGTCCGGCTTCTTCGCTCAGCAGCGCACCTGGATCAAATGGCTTTCGGTGATCTTCATCCTGCCCTGGGCGGTGCCCTCGATCCCGACCATCCTGTCGGTGCGCTTCATGCTCAATCCCGAATGGGGCATGGTCAACCATTTCATCTTCAGCCTCACCGGCGATGACGGCCCGAACTGGCTGAACGATCCGACCGTTGCGCTGTCCATGGCGATCGCCGTGCACATCTGGAAATCGTTGCCGTTCTGGACGCTGATCCTGATCACCGGACGCCTTGCGATCTCGCACGATCTGTTCGAGGCCGCCGATGTCGACGGCGCGAGCTGGTGGCAGAAATTCCGCTACATCACCTGGCCGTCGATGCAGACGCTCTACGTGACCTGCACGCTGCTCTCGATGATCTGGACGCTCGGGGACTTCAACAGCGTCTATCTGCTCACCGGCGGCGGCCCGGCCGACCTCACGCACGTGCTGTCGACACTCGGCATTCGCTATCTCCGGCTCGACCAGCTCTCGCTCGCGATGGCTTCCATCGTCTGCGCGATGCCGTTCGTCCTGCCGCTCGTGTACTTCATGATGAAACGGTTGTCGCGATGAAGCTCCCTACCCTGCGCGAAGTCGCGACCGAAGCAAAGTTGCTGCTGATCGGAATCCCGGTCTTCATCTGGACGATGGTGCCGATCTATCACATGTTCCTGTTCGCGATCTCCCCGAAGGAGGACGCGTTCTCCGGAAAGCTGTGGCCGGACCATCCGACGCTGCACAACTTCTCGATTGTGTTCAATCAGCAGCACTATTTCCTGCGCGACTTCTACGTCCAGTTCTGGAATTCGGTGGTGATCGCGGCAGCCGTCGGCGCACTGACGCTGTTCATCGCCACCGCCGCAGCGTTCTCGATCTCACGGCTCAAGGTGCCCGGCGGGCGCGTGGTGATGAACCTTGCGCTCTTCACCTATTTCATCCCGGCGGCGTTCCTTGCCGTGCCGATGTACCGGACCATGGGCAATTACGGCCTCCTCAACAATCACTGGTCGCTGATCCTTGCGATGGTCACCATCGCCTCGCCCTATGCGATCTGGGTGCTGAAGCAGGCTTCCGACAAGCTGCCGGTCGAGCTCGATGAAGCCGCGGTGATGGACGGCGCCACCACGCTGCAGATCTTCCGCCTGGTCTATCTGCCCCTGATGATGCCCTCGCTGGTCGCAATCGGCACCTATGCAGTGCTGCTCGCCTGGAACGAATATCTCTACGCGTTCCTGCTGCTGTCGAACGATCGCGAGATCACCCTCCCCGTCGCGCTCGGCAACTTCCTCGCAGCCGACGACTCGCCGTGGGAGCTGTTGATGACGACCGGCTTCATCTACGCGCTGCCGCCTGCCGCGATCTACTACGCCTTCCGTCGTTACATGGTGGGCGGCCTCACCGCGGGTGCGGTGAAGTCTTAATCATCGGCAGCACGCTTCCTGCGATACGCAATCAGGAGGGCGGCCGTCGAGCCGATGAAATAGCCCGCGGTCGCGCCCGAGATGGCACGGCCGGCGATGATAGCGAGCGCGCGGTCACCAGCGTCGATCGCCGAAATCACGCCGACCGTGTATTGCAGGCCGAATACGATGAGGTTGCGGATCAGGCCAAACGCGCTGCCCGGCCGGATGATCTCTCCGCTCTTGTGATCCACCTCGAACGGGCGCGGCGTCAGGATGCCGAGCGGCAGCAGCGCCAGCGCCGCCGCACCCCACGCAACGAGCGGCCACGCGCTGTCCTGATGTCCGAAGCCGATCCGCGAGACGCCCCAGACGATGAACACGACCGGCACGATCAGTGCGCGCCAGATCGGCGTCGTGCGCGGCTGCATGGCCTTGATGCCCTGCCACACCAGGAAGGCAAGCAGCGCGAACACCCAGACCGGGGTATGGATCAGTATCTGATAAACGAAGGTCATGATTATTCCCTGCTCAAAGCGGCGCCGCGCTCTCGCCCTGCGAGCTCGACAGCTTCGAGGCGAGCGAGGCGATGACGATGACGATTGCGATCAGGCCGATCACCAGCGTGCAGATCGCGTTGATCTCGGGCTTCACCCCGAGCCGGACCTCGGAATAGATCCGGATCGGCAGCGTCGCCGAGCCGGGGCCGGTGGTGAAGCTCGCGATCACGAGATCGTCGAGCGACAGCGTGAATGCCAGCATCCAGCCGGCCACGATCGCGGGCGCAATCAGCGGCAGCGTGACCGACAGGAATGCACGCACCGGGGCGCAACCGAGATCCATGGCGGCTTCCTCGAGCGAGCGGTCGAGCGAGCCGAGGCGCGACTGCACCACCACTGCGACGAAGCACATGGTCAGCGTGGTGTGCGCGATCGTCACGGTCCAGAAGCCGCGCTCGGCGTTCAGGGCGACGAACAGCAGCAGGAGGGACAGGCCTGTGATCACCTCGGGCATCACCAGCGGCGCATAAAGCATGCCCGAGAACAGCATGCGGCCACGAAATCCTTCGCCGCGCGACAGTGCCACGGCGGCCAGCGTTCCAAGCACGGTCGCGATGCTGGCGGATGCGACGGCGACACGCAGACTCATCCAGGCCGCCTCGATCATGGCGCTGTCGTTGAAGAACTCGCGGTACCAGCGCAGCGACCAGCCGCCCCACACCGTCACCAACCGCGAGGCATTGAAGGAATAGATGACGAGAATGAGGATCGGCAGGTAAAGGAACGCCAGCCCCAGCGCGAGCGAGGCGACGTTGAAGCGGGACAGGCGAGCGACCTTGCGCATCTCACCGCTTCTCCAATTGCCGCCGCTGGACCCGCTCGTACAGCAACAGCGGTGCGAGCAGCACGACCAGCAGGATGATGGCGGCTGCGGAAGCGACGGGCCAGTCCTTGTTGGTGAAGAATTCCAGCCATAGCGTCTGGCCGATCATCAGCGAGTTCGACCCGGCCAGGAGATCCGGGATCACGAACTCGCCGACGATCGGAATGAAGCACAGCAAGACGCCGGCGCCGACGCCGGGCAGCGACAGCGGAAAAGTGACGAGCCAGAACACCGCTCCCGGCGGCGCGCCGAGATCGGCGGCGGCTTCCTCGAGCGCCGGCTCCATCTTGGCCAGCGTCGCATAAAGCGGCAGGATCATGAACGGCAGATAGGAATAGACGATCCCGAGATACATCGCGCTGTCGGTGGATAGCCACACCACCGGCTGGCTGACGACATGCAACGCGAGCAGGATTTTGTTCAAGAGCCCATCATGCTGCAGAATGTTGATCCAGGCATAGATGCGGATCAGGAACGAGGTCCAGAACGGCACGATCACCAGCACCATCGCCACCGCCTGCCAGCGCTTCGGCAGCCGCGCCATGCCATAGGCGATGGGATAGCCGATCAGGAGCAGTATCGCGGTGGCCGTGATCGCGACCGTGAGGCTTCTGACATAGGCGAAGACATAGAGGTCGTCGGAGACCAGCAGCTTGAAATTGTCGACCGACAGCGAGCTGAAGGCGGCCTCGAGCGCCGCCCATCCTGCCGTCAGGTCGAACACCGGCTCGTAAGGCGGCTGCGCGATCGCCGTCTGCGAGAGGCTGATCTTCAGCACGAAGCCGAACGGCACCAGGAAGAACAGCGCCATCCAGAGGTAAGGCGCGATCGCGGCGAAGCGAGCGGGCCTCGCAAAGATGCGGCGCGCGCTCATTGCTCGAGCACCACGCAATCGTTGGACGTGAACCATGCCACCACGCGTTGGTTCAGGCTGTACGCATCAGCATCGCGGCGCACCGTATTCGCGATCGCCGACTGCACCGTGCCGCCGGCATCGAGCTTCACCCTGTAGGTGGTGATGCCGCCGAGATAGCAGATGTCGCTGACGGTGCCTTCCAGCCGGTTGATCGCCGGCCCCTGGTCCGCATCACCACCGAGCCCACGGCGCGAAAGTTTGACCTTCTCGGGACGGATCGCGACGGTCAGCTCGGACTTGCCGACTGGCGTGCCGGGCTCAGCCACCACGAGTGCTCCGGCATCGCGAGTCGCAATGACGAGGCGATGGGCTTCATGCGATTGCACCTCGCCTTCGAACAGGTTGATATCGCCGACGAACTGCGCGATCCAGCGCGAATGTGGCGCTTCATAGAGCTCTCGCGGCGATGCGACCTGCACGAGCCTGCCGGCGTCCATCACGCCGATCCTCGTCGCCATCGTCATGGCCTCTTCCTGGTCGTGGGTGACGATGATGAAGGTCATGCCGAGCCGGCGTTGCAGCTCCATCAGCTCGGCTTGCGTATTCTCGCGAAGCTTCTTGTCGAGCGCAGCCAGCGGCTCGTCAAGCAGAAGCAGTTGCGGGCGGCGCGCCAGCGCACGCGCCAGCGCGACACGCTGGCGCTGGCCGCCGGAGAGCTGGTCCGGCTTGCGCTTCTCCATCCCCTCCAGCTTCACCAGCGCGACCATCTCGGCGACGCGCGTGGCGATATCGGCGCGCGCCATGCCGGCGCGCCTCAGACCGAACGCAATGTTGTCGCGCACCGACAGATGCGGAAACAGCGCGTAGCTCTGGAACATCATGTTGATGGGCCGCTCATGCGGCAGCGCCTGCGCGATGTCGTCACCGCCGAGCAGGATGCGCCCTTCGTCCGGCGCCTCGAAACCGGCCAGCATGCGGAGCAGCGTGGTCTTGCCGCAGCCGGAGGGACCCAGCAGTGCAAAGAACTCGCCTGCCCGGATGTCGAGCGACACGCCGTCGACAGCGCGGAAGGCGCCGAAACTCTTCACCACGCCGTCGATGCGCAGCAGCGGACCATCCGCCCCCGGACGCGCGCCGGGCCTCGCCGCGGCAGCCGCCTTGATCGCTTGTAGTTCGTCAGCCATGTTCCCTGCCGGCCCCAATGCAGCCGCACGCTAGCGGCGGAACGTCCCCGGCTCAACCGGTTCGGTGCTGATCATTCACACCGCATTCGCCATGAACGTCGCCAGCGCCTCGCGGTCGGCGGGCGGCATGGTCAGGCCGAGCTTGGAGCGGCGCCACAGGACGTCGTCGGGAAAGCGAGCCCATTCGGTCTGCATCAGGTATCGCACCTCGGCTCCCGTGAGTTCAGGACCGAAAGCCGGCCCCAGTTCGGCACGACTCGTCGCCTCGCCCAGCACGACTGGAAGCCGCGAGCCATAGGCGCCGACGAGGCGCTGCGCCTGCGCCTCGGAGAGAAAGCGCCAGCGCTCGCGCGCGGCATCGACTTCCACCTCGAAGCTCTGCCAGGGAAAGTCCCCGCCCGGAAGCGCCGCCGCCACCGTCCAGGGCCGCGACATCGGGTAGAACGGCGTCAGCCTGGTCACCGCCCGCTCCGCGCGCCACCGCGCGGTCGTGACGTCACCGCCGAACATCGTGAGCAGCGGCGCCTTGCGGCGCCGCGCATCGAATGCAGGCGCGCCACCCCGCCTGCGCGCGACCTCCGGCGCCAGATTGACACCCGACATCGTCCGGACCACGTCGGCCGGCGCGACAGGCTCGCGGAAATAGCGACTGGCGGCCTCGCAGAGATAGGTCACATCACTCGCCGGCATGGCGACGATCGCCGGATCGCCCCTGAAGGCGCGCGTGACGGTACCGATCAGGGTGAAATCACGCGCGAACGGGCTTGCGAAGATCAGCCGGCCATCGCTGTTCTGGAAGACGTAGACATTGTCGGACTCGAACAGCCGCGGCACGACGATCTGGCTGATCTGCACGGCAGCCCCCGCGCGCGGTGGCGGCTGTCGGAGCACGGTCTCGGCGACGCTCACGCTCCATCCGCCGCTGGTGTTCGCGAGCGCGCGGGTCGTGATGACCCTGCGGTGGCCGCGATCGATGACGACGAGCCGCCAGATATCGGTGCGATCGGCCCGCACGCAACGCGCGCCGGGACGGATCACCGCACCACGCTCCGCCGCATCCAGCGCAGTCAGGACCATGAGCCTGGAATCATCGACGACGCAGTCCGAATATTCAAAGGCGAGACCGAACGGCCGTCTCAACGCGTTGCCAACCGGATGATGCGTGATGTCGATGGTCGCGGACGGCGGCAAGCCGCCGCGCCCCGCTAGGCGGTCGTAGAGCAGGAGACCGGCGCGCAGCAGCCAGGGTGGACGTTCATCGGAATGCGCGGGGATCACGAAGCGCATCGGACGGACCAGATGCGGGGCAATCGCGAGCCACACCTTCCGCTCGGCCAGCGCCCGGCGCACACGGCGGAAACCGCGACGCTCCAGCACCGAGAGATCGCCGTGGATCAGGTGCGGCGTCGCCGAGGAGGCCGCACCGCCGAGATCGCCCTGCTCGAACAGGATGACACGAAGGCCGCGCCCGGCGGCGTCGCGCGCGATGCTGACGCCGTTCAGGCCACCGCCGATGATCGCGAGGTCGTAATCCGCCATGAGGCCGTCGTGAACGAACGAAGCAAGGACTTCGCCAATCACTAGCCGGTCTTGAGCGCAAGCTCCATCGTCTCGGCGCGGCCGATGAGACGGCCATATTGCCCGATCGGCAGGGGCTTGCCGAGCAGATAACCCTGCACGCCGTCGCAGCCTTCCTTGGCGAGGAAGGCGAGTTGTTCGATCGTCTCGACGCCTTCGGCGATGATCGACATTTCGAGGCCATGACCGAGCTCGATCACGGCGCGCACGATCGCCGCCGATTGCGGGTTGCGGCCGAGATTGATCACAAAGGCGCGGTCGATCTTGATCTTGTCGAACGGGAACGCCTGGAGATAGCTCAGCGAGGAATAGCCGCTGCCGAAATCGTCCATCGAGATGCGCACGCCGAGCGCCTTCAGGCGACGCAGCAGCGCGAGGCCGCGATCAAAATCCTCGATCAGCACGCCCTCGGTGATTTCGAGCTCGAGCCGGCCGGGGGCGAGCCCGGTCTCCAGCAGGATCGAATGGACGAGGCCGACCACGTCGCCATGGGCAAACTGCGCCGGCGACAGGTTCACCGCGACCTGGAGCGGCTTGGCCCAGGAGGCTGCCTCGCGGCAGGCCTGGCGCAGGATCCACTCGCCCATCTCGACGATCAGGCCGCTTTCCTCCGCGATCGGGATGAACTCGGCCGGCGAGACCTGGCCGCGGACCGGATGCTGCCAGCGCGCGAGCGCCTCGAAGCCGATGATCTCGCTCTCGGCGACGGTGTGGCCGGCGATGCCCTGCGGCTGGAACGCGAGCGAGAGCTCGCCGTTCTTGATCGCCTTCGACAGGTCCTGGTGCAGCACGCGACGGTCGCGGATCTGCTGGTCCATCTCGGGCTGGTAGAGGCTGATCGTGCCACGCGACTTCTGCTTGGCGCGGAACAGCGCCGCGCCGGCATTGGCGAGCAGCGAAGCACCATCCGCCCCGTTGTGCGGGAAGACCGATATGCCGGTGGTAACCCCGGCGCGCACCGCGCGACCGTCGATCTGGAATTCCTTGGCAAGCGCATTGCCGAGCTGCCGCGCAAGCGCAAGGCCCGCCTCCGGCTGCTTGCCGTCGATGATCAGACCGAACTCGTCGCCGGACAGGCGCGCCACCACGCCGCCCCGGGCTGCGTCCTGGAGCCGCTGGGCGACCTCCACCAGCAGCTTGTCGCCGAGCGCATGGCCGAAGACGTCATTGACCTCCTTCAGCCCGTCAAGGTCGACACATAGCACCGCGAATTCTTCGCTGGTGCCCTCGCAGGCCTCGATCATCTGCGTCAGCGCCTGGAGGAAGGCGGCGCGGTTCGGCAAATCGGTCAGGCCATCATGATAGGCCATGTGCGCCATGCGCGACTCGGTCTGCCGACGGTCGGTCACGTCTTCATGGGTCTTGATCAGATATTCCGGCTCGCCGGCATCGCTGAGCACGGTGGCGCGGCGGGTGAGGAACAGCCGCAGGCCATCCTTGGTCGAGATCGGATGCTCCTCGGTGATCATCCCCCGTTTCTTGATCGCCGCCTCGTCGCGGGCGATGATCAGCTTGGCTTCCTTGGGGTTGAAGATGTCCGCGGAGGTCAGACCCGTCGCCTCCTCGCGCTTGCGGTTGAGGATGGCTTCGGCGCTGCGATTGGCGAGTAGATAGCGGCCGTCCTTGACCTGCTCGACGATCAACGCCACCGGGATGTTGTCGACCACGAGCTCGAGGAACTTTTTGGTATTCTCGAGCTCCTGCGAAAGCGACCGCCGGTCAGTGATGTCCTCGAAAACGAGCAGCAGGAATTCAGGCTGGTTATGTTCATTGCGGACCACGATCCGGATCGACGCAACCATGCGACGCGCCGACCCGCGCTCGACCTCGAATTCGTTGCGGAACTGTCCGTTGGGAGAGTTGAGCGCGGCCCGGTCGGCTGCCTCGATGCTGCTCGCCGAGCTAGGCGCAAACAGCTCCCGCGCATTCTTGCCGACGGCGTAGTCCCTCGACAATCCCCAGAAGCGCTCATAGGCACTGTTCGCGAAGATGTAGCGGCCGTCCTCGATGTTCTTTGCCGCTACGCATGCCGGCACATTGTCGAGCACCGATTCCAGGAACTGCTTGGTGGAGGCAAGCTGCCGCGACAGATTGCGCTGCTCGCTGACGTCGAGATGCGTTGCCACCGAGCCGCCCCTGGGCAGCACGAAATACTTGACCAGAATGGCGCGCCCGTCCGGAAGCTCGGTGATCAGGCCGTTGGGACTTGCCGCCTTCTCGTAGAACTCCTCGTCGGTGACCCCGAGCACGCCGCGATCACGGCGCAGCTTGAGAAGGTCTACCCCGTTCATGTCGGTCCAGAGGTCCGACCGCGCCAACCCGTAGATGTCGAGATAGCGGTCATTGCAGAAGATGATCCGCATTTGCGCATCGGTCATCACCACGCCCTGGTTGAGGTTGTTCAGGGCGGAAGAGACGAAGGCATTGCGCCTGAGCTGCGTGCGCCTGGCGCGCAGCAACGCGGAGTGGATCCACAGCACGATAGCCGCCAGCAGCGAGCACGCCGCGATGCCGCCGAGCAGCGCCTCCCAGACCAGATTGGGATCGAGCCTGCCCAGATAGCTCTGCGGAGCAAAATCGTCGGACAGCGCAAAGGCGCGCGCGGGCGCGACCGTGCAGGCCAGGCACACCAGGGCCTGCACAGACGTCAAAATCGTGCCGCTCGCGTGCCAGTTCTTGTCAGCCATCAGCCACCCGAGATTTCAACTCCGGATTGTCTGGCCTCACGGGTTGGGATCGGGTAAACGCCTGTCAGCACGACAGAAAAATGTGACGCCAGATACGGCAATTGCCCTGACATGATAAATTCTTCCTTAATGGAGAGCCGCCTTGGCCGCGGTTCCTTAAGTCTCTCGTTAGGCCCGTCGGTCCTGTCGCTCACGAACCTCCCGCCCCACCATGGATAGAGTTGACTGCGTCGTCGTCGGAGCGGGCGTGGTCGGGCTCGCGGTCGCCCGAAAGCTCGCCCAGGCCGGGCGCGAGGTGATCGTGCTGGAAGCGGCGGAGGCCATCGGCACCGTTACCTCCTCGCGCAACAGCGAGGTGATCCATGCCGGGATCTACTACCGGGCAGGAAGCTGGATGGCGCGGCTCTGCGTCAGCGGCAAGCATGAGCTCTACCGCTACTGCGCCGAGCGCAACATCCCGCACAAGAATTGCGGCAAGCTGATCGTTGCGACGAATTCGAAAGAGACCGAGAAGCTGCAATCGATCAAGACGCATGCCGAGGCCAATGGCGTGCTCGACATGCAGATGCTCGCAGGCGACGCCGCGCGCGCGCTGGAGCCGGCGCTGGCCTGCGATGCCGCGCTGCTCTCGCCCTCGACCGGCATCATCGACAGCCACGCCTACATGCTCTCGCTGCTCGGCGAGGCCGAAGCGGCGGGAGCCGCGTTCGCGTTTCACACGCCGCTGATCCGCGCCAAGGCATCAGGCGGCGGCGTCGAAATCGATGCCGGCGGCGAAGCGCCGATGACGCTGCAATGCAGCCTGCTGGTCAACGCGGCAGGTCTTTCGGCGACGACGGTGGCGCGCAACATCGACGGCATGCCGGTCGACCGGATTCCTCCGGCCTATCTCGCCAAGGGCAACTATTTCAGCTGCAGCGCCAAGGCGCCGTTCTCACGGCTGATCTATCCGGTGCCTGAGCCCGGCGGACTCGGCGTGCATCTCACCCTGGACATGGCGGGCCAGGCGCGCTTCGGTCCCGATGTGGAGTGGATCGAAACGATCGACTACGCCGTCGATCCCACACGCGCAGAGCGATTCTATCCGGCGATCCGCAAATACTGGCCGGACCTGCCTGATGGTGCGTTGATGCCGAGCTACTCGGGCATTCGGCCGAAGATCGTCCCGCCGGCGGTGGCCACGCAGGATTTTCTGATGCAGGGCCCGCGCGATCACGGCGTGGACGGCCTCATCAATCTCTTCGGTATCGAGTCGCCCGGCCTGACGTCATCGCTTGCGATCGCCGACTACGTCGCCGAACTCGCAAACATCTAGGCGTCGCACGAAATCAATCGCACGATGCATCACACCTCGACGCAGGGATGAGCGCAACAGCTCTCAACCCTGCGTGCAGGGTGCGAGATCAGGTCTGGTCTGTGTACGGGGGTACTAGTGGAGCGTGTCGTCGGTACCGTGCCTCAACCGCTCGATCTGGTCCTTGACCATCAACTTCCGGCGCTTCAACTCAACAATTTGCAGGTCGTCTGTTGAAAGGTGCACGAGAGCTTCGTGCAATTCGTTTTCGAGAAGTTTGTGTTTCCGCTCCAATTCAACAAGATGTGCCTGAATTGTCATTCGAAAACTCCTCGGTAGGGTTGAACCTCAGGATTCGATCCGGACGGAGAAGTGTACATCACCGATTCGTTCTGTCGATAAGTATCCGTCGTCCCCCTGTCATTTTTGAAAATTCATATGTAATGAACAGTGAGTAAGGAACCGCGACAGGAATCATCCATGATTTCAATGCGCCCTGTGCGCTGGCGTCGCGAGCCGCTGAAATATCTTTGCGCGAGAGCGTTGATGGAAGACCCAGATCGCTTGCGATCACGTCGCGCAAGGACGATACTTTCCACAGGCCTTCCACAGGCTTTCGCAACCTCATCGGGTTTTCCGGCTACCGCACATCATGACCAATGAAAACGAGCGCGAACTCGAAGCCGAGCTCGCCCGGTTGCAGCAGGAACACCGAGATCTCGATGCGGCGATCGATGCGTTGCATCAATCGCCCGCCCCCGACCTGTTGCGGTTGCAGCGCCTGAAGAAACGCAAGCTGTTGTTGCGCGACCGTATCGCCTTCATCGAAGACCAGATCACGCCGGACATCATCGCCTGATCGCGGCCCTCTGCCCGATGCGTTTTCCGCAGTCGGATTCCTCTTGACTCGAAAAGAACAAAAGAAGAACATTCGAGCATCAACCGTTTCCGGGGGAATGCCATGTCCGAAGCCGCCTTCGACAACAGCCACTATGAGCAAGCCTGTGATCAGGCGATCGCGATGTGTGACGGCAATCTGCGCAGCACCATCAAGGCGCTGATCATGGCCAACGAATATCTGGAAGCGGAACTCGAGGAATTGCAGGCGGCAATTTCCGCCGGCTGCATTCCGGAAACGTCGCGCAACAAGATGCGGAGCACCTCCAGCGCCGCGTGAGCCAACGAGCACTCGGAGCCGACCATGTCCGATGTCACCTACTACGTCGCACTGCCTTTCCTCACCGACGAAGACGGATCGCCGGTCGCGGGCGCTGCGGAGGAATGTCAGACCTCGGCCGCCGCGCTACGTCGCGCCGAGATCCTGGCGCACGGCGCCGGCCATATCGGCGCGATCGCGTTCAGCCGCAGCGGCGATCCCATGACCGGCGAGTTCGGCGACGCCAAGCTGCTGCGCAAGTTCGGCAATGTGCCGGAAGATCTCAGTGCGCTGTAACCAAAGCAGGATGAGTTGTGGTGCAATCAATGCAAGCCGAGGGACCACCCTTCCCGAAGGGAGAGGTGGAGCACAGACCATCACGCATTAACTGCTGATCAGCCTGATCCGCGGCTCGTGCCGCCGCTGCGCCTTGCGCACGTACATGGCCGCATCGGCTTCCTCCAGCGCGCGGCCCGCCTCGGCGTGAGATCCCAGCAGCGCGACGCCGGCGGAGGCGCCCGCATTCACACGCTGGCCACGAAAGACAAAGGACAGGTCGTCGATGGCCTGCTCGAAAGCCGCTGCCTTCGCCTTGGCGTCGGTCTCGCTGAGATTCCACAGCAGCAGCGCAAACTCGTCGCCGCCGAGGCGGCCGACCACGTCAGAGGCACGCACCTGCCGCGTCAGCGTGGCGGCGATCGCCTTGAGCACCTCGTCACCAGCGGCATGACCGAAGTTGTCGTTGATGGGCTTCAGGCGGTCGACATCGAGCACGATCAGCGCGCCGCGGGCGGCGTAACGCGTCATGTAGGCGATCGCACGGTGCAGCTCGCGCTCGAAGCCGCGCCGATTCGGGATGCCGAGCAGGAAGTCCGTGTCGGCGGCAGCTTCAAGCTCGTCGATGCGCCGCTGGGCCTGGGCGAGCCGGGTGCGCAGGCCGCGGATGATCGCCTTGGCCTCGTTCCCGGCATTTTCCTTGGCTTCGTCGGTGGTCGCAGCCGCCCGGGCTACGCGCCTGGCCGCAGGTTTGGATCGGCTCCCGCTGCTTTTCCGGCCCTTTTTTGCCTTCGCAGCGATCGCCCTTTTTGGTTTCTTCATGGGCGTCCTGCTCAATGAAGGCTTGCGGGGATTCACCAAGACAGGATAGTGCATTCCCTTCTCCTTGCCACCGCCTTGCGAGCCGCCGGCCGGACCCGTTAATCTGGCCTATGTTTCTGTATTCCCGAGCACAATTGACGTCATGACCGCGCCGATCGCCATCATCATGGGAAGCCAGTCGGATTGGGACACCATGCGGCACGCCGCCGATACGCTCACAGCGCTCGGTGTCGCCTGCGAAAGCCGCATCGTCTCGGCCCACCGTACTCCGGAACGGTTGTTTA
This sequence comes from Bradyrhizobium ingae, assembly GCF_055791185.1. Taxonomy (NCBI): domain Bacteria; kingdom Pseudomonadati; phylum Pseudomonadota; class Alphaproteobacteria; order Hyphomicrobiales; family Nitrobacteraceae; genus Bradyrhizobium; species Bradyrhizobium ingae. The sequence goes on along the minus strand of NZ_JBVUBB010000008.1, from coordinate 221,064 downwards.
CCTTTGCCAAGGGCGCCAAGGCCGAGGGCTTCAAGGTCATCATTGCCGGCGCCGGCGGCGCCGCGCATCTGCCCGGCATGACGGCTTCCCTGACGGAACTGCCGGTGTTCGGCGTTCCCGTCGAATCCAAGGCGCTGAAAGGCGTCGATTCGCTGCACTCGATCGTCCAGATGCCCGCCGGCATTCCGGTCGGGACGCTCGCCATCGGCAAGGCGGGCGCGATCAATGCGGCGCTACTCGCCGCGGCCGTGCTGGCGCTGTCCGATCCGGCGCTGTCGAAACGCCTTGTGGCCTGGCGCAAGGCGCAGACCGACGCCGTGGCCGAGCGCCCGGAGGACAAGGCGTGACTGGCACCAAACGGGTGAAGCTGAAGCCCGGCGACACCATCGGCATCCTCGGCGGCGGACAATTGGGACGGATGCTTGCGATGGCCGCGGCGCGGCTCGGCCTGCGCTGCCAGGTGTTCTCGCCCGATCCGGACTCACCGGCCTTCGACGTCGTCCTCAACGCGACCTGCGCGGAATATGCCGACGTCGAGGCGCTCGAGCTGTTCGCGAACGACGTCGACGTCATCACCTACGAATTCGAGAACGTGCCGGCCGCGGCCGCGCTGGTTCTGGACGCGCGACGTCCCGTGCTGCCCAACCGCAAGATCCTCGAAACCACCCAGGACCGGCTCGCCGAGAAGGATTTTGTCACCCGGCTCGGGATCGGCACCGCCGCCTATGCCGACGTCACCTCGGTCGCCTCGTTGCGCGAGGCGGTCGTCAGGATCGGGCTTCCGGCCGTGCTGAAGACGCGCCGCTTCGGCTATGACGGCAAGGGCCAGGCGATCATCCGCGAGGGTGACGACATCGCGAAAGTCTGGACCAGCCTCGGCACCAAGTCGGCGATCTTGGAGGCCTTCGTGCCGTTCGAGCGCGAGATTTCCGTGATCGCCGCGCGCTCGGCCGAAGGCCGGGTCGAATGTTTCGACGTCACCGAGAACGAGCATCGCGATCACATCCTGAAAGTGTCCCGCGCACCGGCCGCCATACCGGATGCGCTCGCCGAAGAGGCGCGCAACGTCGCCGGCAAGATCGCCGACGCGCTCGATTATGTCGGCGTGCTGGCGGTCGAGATGTTCGTGCTCGCCAACGGCACGGGACCGAAGGTGCTGGTGAACGAGATTGCGCCGCGCGTGCATAATTCCGGGCACTGGACGCTCGACGGCGCGTCCGTCTCGCAGTTCGAGCAGCATATCCGCGCCATCGCCGGCTGGCCGCTCGGCAAGCCCGTGCGGCACGGCGAGGTGGTCACCATGACCAACCTGATCGGCGACGAGATCAACCGCTACCAGGAATGGTTGACCGTGCCGGGCGCGACCGTCCACGTCTACGGCAAGGGCACGCCGCGCCCGGGCCGTAAGATGGGCCACATCACCGAAGTGCTTCCGGCCCGCGACAACTGAGACAAGTTGAAGGGGATCGCGATGCGCGCGATCCCCTTCACTGATCAGGCCGTCTTCACGCCCGCGACGACACCGGTCGGCTCTTCGCTGAGCCAGCGATAGATCACGCCACCAAGCGCGCCGCCGATCAGCGGTGCAAGCCAGAACAGCCACAGTTGCGCCAGCGCCCAGCCGCCGACGAAAAGAGCGGGCCCGGTGCTGCGCGCCGGGTTCACCGACGTGTTGGTGACGGGAATGCTGACCAGATGGATCATCACCAGCGCGAGCCCGATCGCCAGCGGCGCGAAGCCCGCGGGCGCCCTGCCGTGCGTGGCGCCCATGATGATGAACAGGAACATCATGGTCATCACCACCTCGGTGATGAAGCCCGCCACCAGGCTGTACTGGCCGGGCGAATGCGCACCATAGCCGTTCGACGCAAAGCCCTTGGTGATGTCGAAGCCCGGCGCACCGCTGGCGATCACGTAGAGCACCGTGGCCGCGACGACCGCACCGATAACCTGCGCGATGATGTAGGGCAGGATCTGTCCGGTCGGGAACCGGCCGCCCGCGGCAAGACCGACGGTGACGGCCGGATTGAGATGGCAGCCCGAGATGTGGCCGATCGCGTAGGCCATGGTGACGACGCTCAGGCCGAACGCCAGGGACACGCCGACCAGGCCGATCCCGACCTGCGGAAAGCCGGCCGCGATCACCGCGCTGCCGCACCCTGCGAATGTGAGCCAAAAGGTGCCGATGGCCTCGGCGGCATATTTCTTCATTTCCATGAGGGACTCCCCTGATTTCCAAGACTTCCGGATCCAGGATCCGGGAACGGCCCCGCGATTGGCGCCAAATCACCCAAATCACGGCCGCACGGAGGCACATTTGCCCCATTTAATGGCTTATCTTGGCCCGAAAGTCCGTCTGGCCGGTGGACATCTCAGGTTTTGTCTGATACATCCGCGCGCTCAAGGTTAAGGGCTTGTGCTTTCTGCCATCCCCTTTGACTTACCAGAATTCAAATCCGATCCACTGAAGAGGATGCCGCGTGCAGGTTCTCGTTCGCGATAACAATGTCGATCAAGCCCTCAAGGCGCTGAAGAAGAAGATGCAGCGCGAGGGTATCTTCCGCGAGATGAAGCTCCGCGGTCACTACGAAAAGCCTTCCGAGAAGAAGGCCCGCGAAAAGGCCGAAGCCGTGCGCCGCGCGCGCAAGCTGGCCCGCAAGAAGCTGCAGCGCGAAGGCCTGCTGCCGATGAAGCCGAAGCCGGTGTTCGGCGCTGGCGCCGGTGGCGATCGTGGCGCTGGCGGTCGTGGCGGCCCGGGTGCTGGTCCGCGCGGACCGCGCTGATTTTGTCGTTCTTGCAAGACTGAGTTTTCGATGACGCGGGCCCCGGGCCCGCGTTATTGTTTTGTGAGCGGTGCCTTTTCTGGGACGGGGCACTACCGATGCGGCACCAGCGCGAGCGAACCCGTAGATGGCCTCCCCTTTCCCCGAGCACAGCCCGGCACGATCATGCCGGCCCTGGCGGCGCTCCGTCACGCTCACACTGATCGCGATCGCACTGTCCGGCTGCTCTTTCGACCTGGGATCACTGACGCCGGAGAAGGAGAAGCCGCAGCAGGGCGCGCCCCAGGCCGCTGCTGCGCCCGCTGAGAGCGCAGTGAGCGCCGGCAATGTCACCGAAGCCCAGAGCCATACGGCAAAGGGCCAGGCGCTTGCGAAGTCAGGAGAGACGGCGGCGGCCCTCGACGAGTTCAACCGCGCGGTCGCGCTCGATCCCTACAATGCACAGGCGCTCTATGGCCGCGCCCTGATCTACCAGGCGAGCAACGAGCATGAGTTTGCGATCGCGGATTTCGGCGCGGCGAGCGGGCTCAATCCGCAGAAGCCGGAGCCGCTGCTCGGCCGCGCCATCAGCTATCTCGCGGTCGGCAAGGTCAAGGAAGCCGCAGCCGATCTGGATGAGGCCTCCGAAGCTGATCCGCACAATGCGCAAGTCTGGACCACGCGAGGGCTCGCCTATGAGCGCCTCGGCGACAAGGCCAAGGCGGCGGCGTCCTACACCAAGGCGGTCGCGCTGCGTCCACGCGACGATGCCGCCCGCAGCGGGCTGGCTCGCGTCGGCGGCTGAAACGGGGATCGGAGGCGCAGCGCGCCGGTTCAGTCCGGGGTGACGCCCTTCGGCAGCACCGCGTGGAACATCGACTTGACGCCTGACAGCATCTCGTCAGCAACGTTGGTCTTTGCCTTGGGCATGGGACTGGGCATGGGACCGGCCGCATCGGCCCGCAGATCGAGCGGCGGCGCAACCACCACCGGGACCGGAATGTCGGCCGGCGGTGTCAGCCTGTTCGCATCATCGGTGCCAACGGACGCGGTGTAGGACGGGTTCGACGCCGTCGGGGAACCATAAGCCTCCGGGCCCGGCGTCGACACCGTGATCGGCGGCGGCAGCGGCCGCACGGAAGGCGGGGCCGCCGTCATGAACCGGGGCCCTTCCTGAACGCGCGGGGCTTCGCCTGCATGGGCTGTCTCCTGCGAGGCACCCTCGGGTGACTTGCGCAGCCGTTCGATCGCCGCGCGGGCGAGATCATTGGCGTCAGGAGTCGCGGCATTCGATGCCGGGGCGGTCTCGGAGGCCGGTGTAGTCACGACCGGGGCACTGACGGCAGGCGTCGCCTTGGCCATGGCCTTGCTCTCACGGGAAGCCGTCGGCCGGCCGCGCGGCGCGGCGGGAGCGGCGGCGGTCTCGGCGGGTGAAGTCTCGGCGGGCTGCTCGGCAGCCTTGTTGTCAGCCGGCTTCTCGGCCGCCGGCTTGTCAGTCACGGTCTTCTCGGAAACGCTCTTCTCGGAAACGCTCTTCTCGGAGACACCCTTGGCCTTCACTCCGGGCGCGGGGAGATTCGCGACCTCGGCAGGCTTGGCGTCCTTCTTGGTCTCGGCAGGAGCGACTGCGGCGGCGGGAGTGTCGGGGGCCGGCCGGGCGTTGATGTAGTGATTAACGATGTACGCCCCGATGATCGTCGCGAGCACCGAGGGGAAGATATCCATGGAGATTTTAGTCAGGTATTTCAGCATTCCGGCCACTCCCCACACGGTCTGATGCGGGAACTTTGAGGCAATAGTAAGGGGGTCAACTGCGACGGATCGGTGGCAGTTGGCAAGCCACTTTTACGCTTTCAGCTCGACTTCAAGGAACACGATCTCTGTTGCAGTTTCGTTAAGCACGTCGTGCGCGACACCTGCCTTGCGGAAGTAGGACTTGCCCGCCGCAAGCTGCGCCGTGGAACGCCCGCCATTGGGCGACACGATGGTCAACTCGCCGGCCGTGACGGGAACAATCACGTAGTCCATCCCGTGAATGTGATGGCCGGTAGCGCCGCCGGGCGGGAGCCGCCACTCGGTGACCCGGACCTCGTCATTGTCGACCTGAACCTCGGAGCTGGCGGCCAGCATTTCCCCTCCCCTAAGCTACGGCACAAAGACCATGAACACGTAGACCGCAAATACCACCATGTGAACCAGCCCGAACAGGACGTTGGTCCTGCCGGTGCCGAAGGTCAGCATGCTCAGCAGGAACGTCAGGAACATCAGCGCCGTGTTCTGGGGATTCAGGCCGAGAACGAGCGGTTGATCGAGCGCATAGGTGGCGAGCCCGACGGCTGGAATCGTCAGCCCGATGGTGGCCAGCGAGGAGCCGAGGGCCAGGTTGATGCTTTTCTGGAGATCGTTCTTGCGCGCCGCGGCGATCGCCGAGACCCCTTCCGGCATCAGGATCAGGAGCGCAACCAGAAGCCCGGCAAAGGCAGGTGGCGCACCAATCATGACGGCAACCGCGTCGACCACCAGTGAGAACTTCTTGGCAAGCAGCACGACGGCAAGCAGCGAGACCAGGAGCAGGACGACGCTGAGAATCAGCATCCTGCCTGACAGATGGCTTTCCCCGCCCTTCCCGTCATCGGCCTGATTGATGAAATAGTCGCGGTGCAGCACGGTCTGCGTGTAGAGGAACACGCCATACAGCACGATCGTCACGAGATCGACGAAGCCGAGCTGGAGCGTCGAATAGATCGGGCCCGGCGTCGTCAGCGTATAGTTGGGCATGATCAGCGTGATGGTCGCCAGCGCGATCAGCATGCTGAGATAGACGTTGGAGCCTGAAACCTGGAACCCCTGCTCGCGGTAGCGCAGGCCGCCGATGAAGACGCAGAGGCCGACAAGCCCGTTGCAGACGATCATCACGACCGCAAATACGGTGTCGCGCGCGAGCTCCGGCGCCGGCTTGTCGCCGAGCATGATGGTGGTGATCAGCGCGACCTCGATGATGGTTACCGCGAGCGTGAGCAGCAACGTGCCGAAGGGCTCACCGATCCGCTCCGCAATCACCTCGGAATGATGAACGGCAGCGAACACCGTTCCGAACAGGATCACCAGCAGGACGATCGCAAACACGAAGCCGCCGAGGGACAGGGTGAAGCCATACCCCGTCGCGGTGACGAGCAGGAACAGCAGCACCGCCAGGGCGGGAAACAGCCAGGCCGATCGCGGCATCGGTCCGTGTGCGCTCATAGAGATAATTCCTTCAACGAAGCCAAACCGATTATGCGCGAGAAGATCGCGCCAGTCAGCCCTCAGCTGCCATTGATGAATTGTCGGGCCGTCTCCAGCGCCCCAAAGTCATCGAGATTTTCGTGTCCGCCGCCTGGAAACCGCACCAGCTTTTTCGGTTCGTGTGCGAGCGCAAACAGGCGCTCGCCGAACGTGACGGGAATTGCCGGATCGTTTGTGCCGTGCATGATCAGCAGCGGCACGGTGACGCGTATGATCCGTTCGTCCGAGTGAAATTGATCCCGCATCAGGACGCGAACCGGAACGAAGCGAAGGATCGAGGCGGCGACATCGACAGTCGACGTGTAGGGAGCCTCGAGAATCAATTTTCCGACAGGGCGTTCGGATGCAATCGCGACAGCAACACCGGTGCCGAGCGAAAAGCCCCACGCAACGACGCGCTGTGCCTCGTAACGTTCTGTCGCGAAGGCATAGGCGGCTGCCGCGTCCTGCAACAGGCCCCGCTCGCTGGGCGCGCCGGTCGAGCCGGCATAGCCGCGATAGGATAGCGCGACGAGGCCGGTGCCGTCCGCGGTGATGCCCTTGAATCGGCTCGCGCGCCCTGCAAGGAAATCGCCGTTACCCGGGAAGAACAGGACCACCGGACGGTCAGGCTTGGCCGGCACGTACCAGACAATGACCTTCTCGCCATCGGCCGTAGTCAGCACATGCTCCTCGGCTTGTGGAAATCTCGCTGCCGCGGGGGCCGTGCGCTCGGCGGTCGGGATCGGAAACAGCATCGCCCGCTGCTTCACGAACAGCAGGACCAGACCGGCGAAGTAGCCGGCCGAAAGGATGATGGCGGTCCATTTCAAAAATGTCATCGCTGGCCCGTCATTCCAAAGTTCAGGGCTTGCCAGGGTTCAGGGCCTGCGACGGCTCTTGAGCAATTTGAGGACGTCGACACGGATGCTCAGGGGGATCTCGCGGCAGCCGCACGCCGCGGCATGGGCGGCGTGCCAGACGACGCGCTCCTCGCGCGTCGCTTTGGATGGCATGCGATTGGACCGGTGCCACTCCTTGTTCAGGGCCACGGTCCGCGCCTCGCGCTACATCGCCTTGACGATGTTCTCGGTGACCTTCTTGGCGTCGCCGAGCAGCATCATGGTGTTGTCGCGATAGAACAGCGGATTGTCGATGCCGGCGTAACCCGAAGCCAGCGAGCGCTTGATGAACATCACGGTGCCCGCCTTCCAGACCTGGAGCACCGGCATGCCGTAGATCGGCGAGGTCTTGTCCTCCTCGGCGGCGGGGTTGGTGACGTCGTTGGCGCCGATCACGAAGGCGATGTCGGCCTGCGCGAATTCGGAGTTGATGTCCTCGAGCTCGAACACCTCGTCGTAAGGAACGTTGGCTTCGGCCAGCAGCACGTTCATGTGGCCTGGCATGCGGCCCGCGACCGGGTGGATGGCGTACTTCACCTCGACGCCTTCCTTCTTCAGCATGTCGGCCATCTCGCGCAGCGCGTGCTGGGCCTGCGCCACCGCCATGCCGTAGCCGGGCACGATGATGACCTTGGAGGCGTTCTTCATGATGAAGGCAGCATCGTCGGCCGAGCCGAGCTTGGCCGGCTTCTGCTCGCCGGTCGCCCCGCCGGCCGCCGCGGTCTCACCACCGAAGCCGCCGAGGATGACCGAGATGAAGGACCGGTTCATCGCGTGGCACATGATGTAGGACAGGATCGCACCGGACGAGCCGACCAGCGCGCCGGTGATGATCAGCGCGGAATTGCCGAGCGTGAAGCCGATGCCGGCCGCCGCCCACCCCGAATAGGAGTTCAGCATCGAGATCACGACCGGCATGTCGGCGCCGCCGATCGGGATGATCATGAGGACGCCGAGCGCCAGCGCCAGGATGACGTTGAGCCAGAAGAATACCGGGCTGCCGGTGACCACGAGCCCGACGATGCAGGCCACCAGCGCGACCGCGAGCGCGATGTTGATGAGGTGCCGCGCCGGCAGGATGATCGGCGCGCCGCTCATGCGGGCCGACAGCTTCAGGAACGCGATCACCGAGCCGGTGAAAGTCAGCGCGCCGATGGCGACGCCGAGCGACATTTCGATCAGGCTCTGGGTGTGGATGTTGCCGGGAGTGCCGATGTCGAAAGCCTCGGGCGCATAGAACGCGCCGGCGGCGACCAGCACCGCGGCCATGCCGACCAGCGAGTGGAAGGCGGCGACCAGCTCCGGCATCGAGGTCATCGGCACGCGCCGCGCGATCACGGCACCGATCGCGGCACCGATCGCGATGCCGACGATGACCAGCAGCCAGGCGAGGCCGTCGGCCGGCGGATGATTGGCCAGCGTGGTGGCGACCGCGATCGCCATGCCGATCATGCCGAACAGGTTACCCTGGCGCGAAGAGGCCGGGCTCGACAGTCCGCGCAGCGACAGGATGAACAGCACCCCCGCCACGAGATACAACAATGCAGAGAGATTGGCGTTCATCTCAGGTCCCCATCTGTCCCATCAGCCCGAGGTGGCCGCTTACTTGGCCTTCTTCTTGTACATCGCCAGCATGCGCTGGGTGACAAGGAAGCCGCCGAAGATATTGATGCAGGCAAAGATCAGCGCGATGAAGCCGAAGCCCCGCGCCCAGCCCGAACCGCTCGACACGTTGGCAACACCGCCCGCGAGCAGCGCGCCAACCACGATCACCGAGGAGATCGCGTTGGTGACGCTCATCAGCGGCGTGTGCAGCGCGGGGGTCACCGACCACACGACGAAATAGCCGACGAACACCGCCAGCACGAAGATCGACAGCCGGAAGATGAAGGGATCGACGACCTGTGCAACATGCTCCATGGTTCTCTCCTTCTTAAGCTTTCGGCTGGAAGTTCGGGTGGATGACGGCGCCGTCCCTGGTCAGCGCAGTCGCCTTCACGAGCTCGTCATCCCAGTTCACGGCAAGCTTCTTCTCTTTCTTGTCGATCATGGTCTCGATGAAGGAGAACAGGTTGCGCGCGTAAAGGCCGGAAGCCGAGGCGGCGACGCGGCCGGCAACATTGGTGTAGCCGACGATCTTGATGCCATCGAGATCGACGACCTCGCCCGGCTTGGCGCCCTCGACATTGCCGCCGCGCTCGACGGCGAGGTCGACCAGCACCGAACCCGGCTTCATCGACTTGACCATCTCGGCACTGACGAGCTTCGGCGCGGGGCGGCCCGGGATCAGCGCCGTCGTGATCACGATGTCCTGCTTCTTGATGTGCTCGGCGGTCAGCGCGGCCTGCTTGGCCTGATATTCCTTGGACATTTCCTTGGCGTAGCCGCCGGCGGTCTGCGCGTTCTTGAACTCCTCGTCCTCGACGGCGAGGAATTTCGCACCGAGCGATTCGACCTGCTCCTTGGTGGCGGGGCGCACGTCGGTCGCGGTGACGATGGCGCCGAGACGGCGCGCGGTCGCAATCGCCTGGAGGCCGGCGACGCCGACGCCCATCACGAATACCTTTGCGGCCGGAACAGTGCCGGCCGCGGTCATCATCATCGGGAAGGCACGGCCGAAGGCTTCGGCGCCCTCGATCACGGCACGGTAGCCGGCGAGGTTCGCCTGCGACGACAGCACGTCCATCACCTGGGCGCGCGTGATGCGCGGCATGAGTTCCATGGCGAAGGCGGCGACGCCGGCATCGGCTATCGTCTTGAGCGCGGCCTCATTGCCATAGGGGTCCATGATGGCGATGACCAGCGCGCCGTGCTTGTACCGGCCAAGCTCGGAAGCCTCGGGGCGTTTCACCTTGATGATGATGTCGGCATCAGCCAGCGCATCGGCGCTGACTGTCGCACCGGCGGCGGTGTAGTCGGAATCGAGCAGGCCGGACTTGATGCCGGCACCGGGCTCGACGGCGATCTCGGCGCCCAGTGCCCTAAACTTCTTCACCGTATCCGGCGAAGCGGCGACCCGCGGCTCGGACGGATCGATTTCCTTGGCAACGGCAATCTTCATGAGGCCTCCGGCGGCGCGGGAAGGCGCGCACGCGAATTTAGCGTTACTCCCGCAACGTTGGATACCGGTTTTAGAACCGGCTTGGATGCAAATTTTCTGAGCAGCCGCCGCCTTTGGCGGTGCAGTCGACTGTGGATCAGGTCAGGAAGATCGCCATCAGGATGACGATGAGCGCGACCGAGGCCGTGCCGTACTTCACCAGCTTGATGAAGCCCTCATAGGTCTGCTCGTGGGCAACGTAGTCGTTGCCATCGGCGGTGCTATACGCCACTTCGCTATGGTCAGCCATGGATGTCCCCAGTCGAAAGTCGAATTCCCGGCTGGCATTACCGCAATCCGCCGGACAGGGCAACGGCACAGCTGCTCAGTTTTCCCGCAAATCGGCTCATTTGGAATCCCGATTGTCGGGACCTCGGCCGGTCTGCGCTCAACACCATCCTACTCCTGGTCCAAAACGGCGATCATGAACGTCGCGGTCTCCGGCTCGACGTCGGCTTCGACCACAGCCAGACCGAGCGCGCGGCGCACCGCGTCGACGGCCTCTTCGCCGCCATCGGTGAACCTCGCCGTGTGCGGAGCAATCCCCGAGCCGACCGCAACGGGATGATCGCCTGCCAGGAAGCCGTGGGTCATGTGGAAACCGAGCGCGCGATAGACCTCGAACTGCTCTTCGGAGAAGAACTGGTCGCCAGTGGTCTCGTGCGGGAAGCGATTGTTTCTCCGCGCGTAATCCCGGATGTAGTCGTTCTCGTCGCCGGTGAGCGAGGACTTGATGTAGACGAGATAGCCCTTCTCCTGGCCGCCATAATCGATGGTGCCGATCGCCACGTGAACATGGTCTCGCGGAGCATCGTCGTGCTCGTCGACCGACGAAGGATCGCCGGCCTTGTCGGCGTTGCACGCCATCAGCATGCGGGTGCGCTCACGGATCAGCGTCCAGGGCAGGTCAATGCGGATACCGAGATCGATGCGCGCATAGCGCTGCAACGTCATCAGCGATGCGAAGTTCATCGGCGCATCGGCTTCTGCATCGACCGCGACGATCACCCTGCAGCGCCGCCGCAACAGCTCGTAGACGCCGAGATTCTCGATGTGACCGCCGTCGGTGAGATAGACGCTGTCGCTGTTCTCGTAGAGGCGTCCGGATATCTCCGACCAGAAATAAAGCGGCGTGGAACGGTGCTGGGGTCGCACGCGCGCATCGACGTAGCGCGGATTCTTCAACCAGTAGCCGAGCCGCACGTTCAAGAGCGCAAGCGTAGGCGTCAACGCCTTGATCGAGCTCGAGCCCATGTTCGAGGAGGCCGCCGCCCCCGAGATCGCCATGGCGGTGGCCAGATCGAGACTCTGCTCGTCGTCCTGCACCGCCCAGGTCGGGGCATAGCCCGTCGCTTCGCTTCCGACATTCAGCGCAGAGAACATGAAGAAGTCGGCGTTGCGGCCGCGCCGGTTGGCGAAGTCCGAGCCCTGGATGTTCAGCGCCGTGTTGATGAGTTGATAGGGCGCGTGCAGCTTCGGAGCGACGGCCTGCCCGGCAACCACCGCGTCCTCCGCCGGAGCCGCATAGAGATCGGTGATCTTCAAACGATCGAGCGGTCTGAAATCGCGCCCCTGGTCGAGGCTCGCTTCGACGCGCCCGATGCCGCCGTCGGCCGAATGGGTCGGATCGAACAGGAAAGCCTTGCTCAGGCGATCGCGATAGAGTCGATGCAACGAGTTCGCATTCGGCGTCAGGCAGAACGAGATGGCGAACAACACAGCGCCGGCGAACGCATAGAGGATGACCATCGGAAGGCTGAAGGAGTAGCCGAGTTCGGAGGCCGCGCCCTGAAACAGACCCGGAAACTGTCTCTGAACCACGCCTCTGACCTTCTGGGCCAGGAATTCGAGCCATGCCGGGGCATGCCAGACCGGCGTCAGCTGCTCCGTATCGGCAACCGCCGGCGCTGCGGCTTTGGGCGTGATCTCGGCGGACAGGGTGCCCGTGCTGGCGTCAAACTGGATCTTGCCGGCCAGGTTTCCAGCGGGCGCGTTAGATTTGACGTTGGCGAGGCACTCTCTTTGGGCCACCGGGCCAAGAGCCGACGGACATCGCTCGAACAGGTCGTTGGCGATGCCCCAATACGACAAATAGAGGTAGGCAACCCAGATGATGAGCGGCAGCGCAAGTCCCGCGATCCACAGCGCGGCCTTCGCCACGATGGCGAGCAGCAGAGAGCCCCATTGCGAAGACACGCTGTTGCCCTTCAGCACCTCAGCGATTTGCTGCCTGAACGCGGTAACGAAGACGCCGATTGGCGCGGCGATCGCCGCGAGCGACTTGATCCAGGTGATGGCAGCGGCACCGACCGGACCGCCGAGCGCGTTGCTCTCGGCAACATCGAACATCTGGCCCAGCATGAAGGGCTGAAATTCGAAGAACGCGATGACCGCGAGCAGCACGAGGAAGGTCGCGCCGGCGCTCGGCCAATGCGAGCGGAACTCCTGGCGCTTGTCCGGACTTGCGAATGACTGCTTGAGAGCCCAGCCGAAGAACAGCACAACCCCGATGATCGCGGTCGCCAGGGTCAGGGCGAAATGCTCGACCTTGAGAAAGCGTGCGAAGTCGCAGGCGACGCCCATCAGCAAAGCGAAGCCGGCAAGATAGGCATACGCGATGCTCGGGCCGCTGCCACGGACGGAGCGGGAGCCGAGATAGGCAAGCCCGCTGCAAACGAGCAGCACCAGGGCAACGGCAGCCCCTAAGGTAGTGAAGCCGTAACGATCGATGCTGCTGAAATCGTGCAACTCGCACAATTTGCGATCGTTGAAGCCGATCCCGAAGATGTTCGCGACCGTGAGGCAGCTCCGCAGCGGTGTCGACCAGATGGTGATCGCGGCAAGCAGCAGCACGACCGGCAGCGTCAAACCGATATTGGCGACCAGGCCGCGCACGACGATCGCAAAGCCGGTCAGCAGGTCGCGCGCGCCGGCAGGGATCAGATAGTTGGAATAGTTACGCAGATGTCCGACGGAGGGCGTGTCGCTAATCTCGGCGGCCGTGGCGGTTCCGCCCGCCGGTCTCTCGCCGAATACGAATCGCCGCGCAACCGTCATGGTCGCGCTGAGGGACGTTCCGATATAGCCGCCGCCCGAGACCGTGGAGAGATAGTCGATCCGCCCGATCAGGTCGTGATGGTTGAGCGCCTGCAGCACGCCGAGGCAAACGGCCGAGGAACGAATGCCACCGCCGGACAAGGCGAGCCCGACGACGTCGAGCAACTGGCAGGGTTCTAGATTATCCGGATCGATGCGCCGGTCCGGCTCGCGGCGGGTGTTGATCGCCGCGATTTCGTCGCGGACGATCTGGTGGTGCTTCTCGCACCACGGCGTCTCCTCATCGAGCGCTGCGGCGTTTCTGGCTTCGACAGGTCGCGCGACGGGTCCTTGATCGAGCATGGGTGTCTCCCCGAGCGGGCATCGATCGATTCACAATCACTAGTTGAAAATGTATTCCAAGTATCTACAGAGTTAGTCTTGGCGCCTTACGCGAACGTTCAATCCCACGTAGCAGAATATCGAGACCCATCTCGAAGGTGGCCTGGAAACGCGCAGGCGGAAGGAGGGCGTGAGGCTGCAAGATGCCTGAAATGCAGGGCAATGACGTCGTTCGGGACCGGTTTCGCCAGCGGGAGAGCTGCCTGCTGCACTGCGTCCGCGAGTCCAGGGCGGTCTCGCGAAAAAATGTCGCAGCAGTAAGACGCCGCCAATCCCGTTGGGAGGCTGACGCGGTGAGGCCGCCTCAGCCCATCGCCTCCAGCTCGTCGATCATTCCGGCGATGACGGAAAGGCCGCCGTCCCAGAACTTGGGATCCTTGGCATCGAGACCGAAGGGCCGCAGCAGCTCGGAATAGTGCTTGGTGCCGCCGGCCGCGAGCATGTCGAGATAGCGCTCGGCAAAGCCCTCGGCAGCGTTCTCGTAGACCGCGTAGAGCGAGTTCACGAGGCAGTCGCCGAAGGCGTAGGCGTAGACATAGAACGGCGAATGGATGAAGTGCGGGATGTACATCCAGTAGTTCTCGTAGCCCGCCTTGATCTCGATCGCGGGACCGAGACTCTCGCCCTGCACCGAAAGCCAGATCTCGCCGAGCCGCGTCGCGGTGAGCTCGCCGTTCTTGCGCTCGGTGTGCACGGCGCGCTCGAACGAATAGAACGCGATCTGCCGCACCACGGTGTTGATCATGTCCTCGACCTTGCCCGCGAGCAGCGCCTGGCGCTGTTTTGCATTCTTGGTCTGGGCAAGGAGCCGCTTGAACGTCAGCATCTCGCCGAACACGCTCGCGGTCTCGGCCAGCGTCAGCGGCGTCGGCGCCATCAGCGCGCCGTTCTTCGCCGCCAGCACCTGGTGCACGCCATGGCCGAGCTCGTGCGCAAGCGTCATCACGTCGCGCGGCTTGCCCTGATAGTTCATCAGCACGTAGGGGTGCGCCGATGGCGTGGTTGGATGCGAGAAGGCGCCCGGCGCCTTGCCGGGACGGACCGGCGCGTCGATCCAGCGATCACTGAAGAAGCGCTCGGCGATATCAGCCATCTTGGGCGAGAAGCCGCGATAGGCCGTCAGCACCATGTTCCTCGCATCGGGCCAGGCGATGGTGTCGGTCGCGGCAAAGGGCAGCGGGGCGTTGCGATCCCAATAGGCCAGCCGCTTCTTCTTGAACCAGCGCGCCTTCAGCGCGTAGTAGCGATGCGACAGCCGGGGATAGGCCGCGCGTACCGAGGCAACCAGTGCATCCACCACCTCGCGCTCGACGCGGTTGTTCAGATGGCGGGAATCCGCGACGTCCTTGAAGCCGCGCCAGCGGTCGGAGATGTCCTTGTCCTTGGCGAGCGTGTTGGTGATCAGCGCGAAAGTGCGCTCATTGGCCTTGAAGGTTGTTGCCAAAGCTTCCGCCGCGGTCTTGCGCCTGGCGCCGTCACGGTCCTGCAGGAGATTCAGCGTCGGCTCGATCGCGAGCTCCTTGGGCCCGACCTTGAAGCGCAGGCCGGAGATGGTCTGGTCGAACAGCCTGTTCCACGCCGAATAGCCGGTCTGCGCCTTCTCCAGGAAAAGCTGCTCGAGCTTGTCGTCGAGCTGATACGGCTTCTCCTTGCGCAGGTCCTCGATCCAGGGGCGATAATGCGCGAGCTCGGAAACCTGCATCGCGCGGGTCAAAATATCGTCATCGATGCGGTTGAGCTCGAGCGCGAAGAACAGGAGATGGGTGGAGGCGGCCGTCAGCCGCTCCGACACGTCGCCGTAAAACTTTGAAATCTTGGGATCAACGCTGTCGCCGGCGTGGACGAGCCCGGCATAGGAGCCGAGCCGGCCGGCGAGATCGTCGATCGCCTCATAACGCCGCACGGCCTCCGCGAGCCATTTTCCGCCATCTTCCTTTGCTGTCCCTGTCGCGAGCTTGCCCTTGTAGTCGGTCTCGAACGCGACGCAATCGGCATCCATCTTCTCGAGATCGCGCGCCACTTCCGGCGCAGTGATCCCGGAATAGAGATCGGCGAGGTTCCACTCCGGAAGCTTGCCGGTCTTGTTTGGAGCCTTGCCGGAGGGTTTTGCCTTGGCGGTGGCTTTTCCGGCGTTCGGCTTGCGGAGAGCAGACGTGCTGAGAGCGGACTTTTTGAGCGCTGACTTGTTGAGAGCGGACTTGTTAGGAGCGGGCTTTTTCAGAGCGGGCTTGGAGCGCGAAGTCATTGTGCGGGAAACCTGTGTTCAACGATCGCAATGGATGGGGTCAGCAAGGTTTAAGAGTGCGTTAATCGGCTTCAGCCAGAGTGCCCCGATTCGAGACAGATAGTTGTAGCGTGCGGGGAACACCATGGCTGCCAGTATTTTGATCGCCGATGACGACGCCGTCGCACGCCGTCTGGTCGAGAACATGGTGCAGAAATGCGGCTATGAAACGATCATCGTCGATTCCGGCGATGCCGCGCTCGCCGCCCTCACCGCCCCCGATGCACCGGCGGTCGACGCCGTCGTCCTCGATCTCGTAATGCCCGGCCTCGACGGCATGGGCGTCCTGGCAAAGGTCCGCGAGGCCGGCCTCAGCGTACCCGTCATCGTCCAGACCGCGCATGGCGGCATCGACAACGTGATCTCGGCCATGCGCGCAGGTGCGGCCGACTTCGTGGTCAAGCCGGTCGGCATGGAGCGGCTCCAGGTCTCCTTGCGCAACGCGCTCAACGCGTCCGCGCTCAAGGGCGAATTGCAGCGCATCCGGCACAGCCGCGAGGGCCGGCTGACATTTTCCGACATCATCACGCGCAGCGACGCGATGGCGCATGTCATGCGCGCCGCACAGAAGGCGGCGAATTCTTCCATTCCGGTGCTGATCGAAGGCGATTCCGGCGTCGGCAAGGAGATGTTCGCGCGCGCCATTCATGGCAGCGGCGAACGCAAGGCAAAGCCGTTCGTCGCGGTCAATTGCGGCGCGATCCCCGACAATCTCGTCGAGTCGATCCTGTTCGGTCATGAGAAGGGCGCCTTCACCGGCGCGACCGAGCGGCACGCCGGCAAATTCGTCGAGGCCCATGGCGGCACGCTGTTTCTGGACGAGGTCAGCGAGCTGCCGCTGACCGCGCAGGTCAAGCTGCTCCGCGCACTCCAGGAGGGCGCGGTCGAGGCCGTCGGCGGCCGCAAGCCGGTGAAGGTCGACGTCCGCATCATCTCCGCGACCAACCGCAAGCTGCTGGATCGTGTGAAGCAGGGCCACTTCCGCGAAGACCTGTTCTACCGCTTGCACGTGCTGCCGCTGACGATCCCCAGCCTGCGCGCGCGGCGTGAGGACATCCCGCATCTGCTGCGGCATTTCCTGGCGCGGTTCGCCGCCGAGGAGAACCGCGCCATCACCGGAATCAGCGGCGAGGCGGTGGCGCATCTCTCGACGCTCGATTGGCCTGGCAACATCCGCCAGCTCGAGAACGCGGTCTATCGCGCGGTGGTCATGAGCGAGGGCGATCAGCTTGGTCTCGACGATTTCCCACTGCTCGTCGGTCACCCGCATCAGATGAGCGACGTTACGACCGCGCCCTTGATTCTGGAGTCGGCAGCGCCCACCGTCCCGGCGATGATTTCAGGTAACGAGATACCGATTGCTCCATTGCCCGCCGCCGGCTCGCTCGCGATGCTGACCAGCACCGGGGAAGTCCGGCCTCTGGAGGAGATGGAGAACGAAATCATCCGCTTCGCGATCTCGCATTACCGCGGGCAGATGTCGGAGGTCGCGCGCCGCCTCAAAATTGGCCGCTCCACGCTCTACCGCAAACTCGACGAGGCCGGCGTCCAAGGACATGGCGGCAAAAGCGGTGAGGAGACGCACTGAGCGGGACCTGCGGAACGACGTTCTCTTTATGGCCTAAACGGGGCGCAAGTCCTTCGCATTGCGGACGATTTGAACCGTGACCGGGAAGTGACAGACAAAGGGAAAAGCGCGTGGCAGAAGCGCACAATCCGTTGCCAAGAGGCTTCCTTGAAGTCAGTTTGTCGTGAGTTGTCCCGGGTAGCGCTGGCTGCAAAAACGGGGCCTGTATATCGTCTGCGTAAGAATCGTTGCGTGCAGGCGTGCAACTTCCGAGAAGCCGGCGCGACTAGCCGAAGCTGTTAGACGATAACGAATCTGTTCCGTGAGTCCGTTCATGGGGACAGTTCACCCGAGGGGTGTGACACGATGCGAGACTGTTTGAACAACCGTGCAGGCTTTGACCGCGTGCTGATGACGGTCGCGGCGACCTTCCTCACGGTATCGGCCACTTCGGCGCTGGCCCAGGACCAGGCGCGCAGCAGCGCCGCGGAGCTGGCGATCGAAGCCGCGATCCCGCGCCCCGAACCGGCCAACGTCCCGCCGCCGACAGCCGCCGACATCAAGCTCGACACCACGGCCACGGTGCAGGAGCCCGCCAAGGACGCGACCAGCAAGGAGCCCGCGAAGACGGAAGCCGCACCGGCGCCCGACAAGGTCGAGACCAAGCCTTCCGACGTCGCCACGACGCCCGCCACCGAGGCGCCGAAGAGCGAGACGGCGAAGACCGAGCCCGCCAAAACCGAGCCTGCCAAGACTGAACCGGCAAAGACCGAAGCCGCGACCGCGCCGGCCGCTCCCGCCGCGCCTGCGACCGCTGCTGCTCCGGCGGAGCCGCCGAAGGATGTCGCGAAGGAGCCGGCCAGCGAGCCGGTCAAGGCCGCGAGCAACGTTCCTGCCGCCGACCAGCCGGTCGCCGACAAGATCAAGGACGCGCTCGGTGCCAAATCCGCGCGCTATTTCGATCGCAAGAACGAGCGCGCTGCCGTCGAAAAGTTTTACGGCGCCCGCGACTTCGCGCCGGTCTGGACGCAGGGCGGAAGCCTCACCGCTCCGGCCAAGGGCGTGATCGCGCGGCTGAAGGATGCCGCGTCCGACGGCCTCAACGCCGCCGACTATCCGGTGCCGGATTTCGCGGCATCCACGTCGCCCGATGCGCTCGCCGAAGCCGAGCTCAAGCTCACCGCCAGCATGCTGGACTATGCGCGCCAGGCGCAGAGCGGCCGCATGCACTGGTCGCAGGTCAGCGCCGATATCCTTTATCCCGAGCATTCGGTCGACCCGGGCGAGGTCCTTGCCAAGGTTACGACCTCGGCTGACGCTTCCGCCGCGCTCGACAGCTACAACCCGCCGCAGAAGCTCTACAAGGAGTTGAAGGCGAAGCTCGCCCAGCTCCGCGGCCAGGGCGATGGTCCGGTGATCGAGATCACCGACGGCCCGGCACTGAAGTACACGCCGGCGCGCGGCAAGAAGCAGGCGGAAGTCGTAGTGCAGGATCCGCGCGTACCGCAGCTCCGCGCCAAGCTCGGCATCACCGAGAACGCCAACGACGACCACTATGACGCGACCGTTGCGGAAGCCGTACGGAAATTCCAGGACGGCGCCGACATGAAGGCGACCGGTGTCCTCGATGCGCCGACCGTGAGGGCGCTGAACAGCCCGAAGCGCGACAAGCAGATCGACACCGTGCTCGTGAACATGGAGCGCTGGCGCTGGCTGCCGCGCGATCTCGGCGTGCCGGCGCTCGGCGATGCCTATGTCATCCTCAACATTCCCGACTACACGCTGAAGGTGATGCAGCGCGGCCAGCAGGTCTGGACCACGCGCGTGGTGACGGGCAAGCCGGGCACGCATGCCACCCCGCTGCTCAGCGAGACGATGAAGTACATCACGGTCAACCCGACCTGGAACGTGCCGCCGTCGATCGTCTACAACGAATATCTGCCGGCGCTGCAGCAGGACCCGACCGTGCTCCAGCGCATGGGCCTGCGACTCGAGCAGAACCGCGACGGCTCCGTGCACATCTCGCAGCCGCCGGGTGAAGCCAACGCGCTCGGCCGCGTCCGCTTCAACTTCCCGAACAAGTTCCTGGTCTATCAGCACGACACGCCTGACAAGTACCTGTTCGCCAAGGAAGAGCGCGCCTTCAGCCACGGCTGCATGCGGGTTCAGAACCCGGATCAGTACGCCTCGGTGCTGCTCAACATCACCATGCCGAACGAGCACTACACGCCGGAGCGGATCCGAGGCATGTACGGCTCGAGCGAGATCGACCTGAAATTCCCGACTCCGATTCCGGTCAACATCACCTACCAGACCGCGTTCGTGGACGACGGCGGCAAGCTGCAATTCCGCAGGGACGTCTATGGCCGCGACGCGACCATGATCAACATCCTGAAGAACAGCCGCGGCAAGGACCTCGAGAACGTCGTCGCCCATGCCCAGCCGAGCTATTCGCGTCCCGCCACCACCCTGCCCTCCGGCGTGGCGGTGGCCAACAACGGCGGCGGCTTCTCCTCATCCGGACCGTCGTTCTTCGAGCGGCTGTTCGGCGCGCCGACGCCGCCACCGGCTCCGGTCGGCCGGCGCCAGCAGCGCGTCTTCACCCGCTGATCCCTTCAGCGGGCGCGCGCCGCCTGAGAATAAATTCCTGAGCGAAATCAACGATCCCGTCACGCGACGGGATCGTTTAACGTTAACCATTCTCCACCGGATCCGCCGCGAGGGGCGTTATTTCGCCACACTCGACCGGTTAGGTCTGTACCCTGACTTGGGTTTCGACTTGGGTTTTCGACTTTGGGATCCTCTTGGGATCTCGTTGGGTTGGGGGCGGGAAGGTAAACCTCGAATTAACCTTCTCGCTTTAAGAAAGCGTTCATCCTCTTTCGCGCGCTAGCGGGGTTGGCGGGAGAGTCCATTGAACGCTCGTCGACTGGGTGGGCTCATTCGTGCTGGCTGGTTTCGCACGCCAATTCTTTGCGGTGTCATTGTCCCATGCGGGCGTCAGGGCCGGATCCCGGATCGGCCTGACCTCACTGCTGTTGCTTGCCGGCGCCGGCTCCGTTCACGATGCGACCGCGCTGAACGAGACCCGCACCCTCTCCTTCCACCACACCCATTCCGGCGAAGACCTCACCGTCACCTTCAAGCGCGACGGGCGCTATGACGAGGCCGCGCTGAAGCAGCTCAATCATTATCTGCGCGACTGGCGCACCCAGGACGAGACGGTCATGGACCGTCACCTCTTCGATATCCTCTGGGAAGTCTATCGCGACGTCGACGGCAAGCAGCCGATCCAGATCGTCTCCTCCTACCGCTCCCCCGCCACCAACGCCATGCTCCGCCGCCGCTCCTCGGGCGTGGCGCGCTTCAGCCAGCACATGCTGGGCCATGCGATGGACTTCTACATTCCGGGGGTGCAGCTGGAGCAGATCCGCTTCGCGGGGCTGCGGCTGCAACGCGGCGGTGTCGGCTTCTACCCGACCTCCGGCTCGCCTTTCGTGCATCTGGACACCGGCAGCATCCGGCACTGGCCGCGCATGACGCATGACCAGCTCGTCCGCGTCTTCCCGGACGGCCGCACCGTGCACCTGCCGACCGATGGCACGCCGCTGAAGGGCTATGAGCTCGCCAAGGCCGACATCGAGCGGCGCGGCAATGGCGATGAGGCCGCGACGATCGGCAAGCCGAGCTTCCTGGCGGCGCTGTTCAGGGGCAAGTCGGCCCCCGCGAGCGACGAGGATGACGAGGGCGCTCCGGCCGTCAGCGCCAAGCCGGCAGCACCGGTCGTGGTTGCGGCAGCAGCGCCAGCCAAGAGCGCTGAGAAGGCCGCCGATCCGGTGCCGACGCCGCGCGCCAAGCCGCAGATTGCAGCCGCGATTCAGCTCGCTGCAGCCGACATGCAGGCCGTGCAGCCGCCCAAGCCGAAGCCGGCTCCCGCCGCCGACCGATCGGCTGAGGCCAAATCTGCTGACGCGAAGCCGCAGACGCCCGCCGACATCATCAACGCCCGCGGCTTCTGGGATGCGCCGGCGGCTCCGCAGCAGGCGACGCCGGCCCAGATCGCAGCGCTCAGGGCACGCCAGGCACTGGCCTCGGCGACCGATCCGCAGGCGACCGCAAGTGTTTCTTCCTCGGCCTATCAGGCGTTGGCCTACGCGCCGGCCGCCGCCTCGCCGGTCGACCGCGCCAACGTCGTCGCCGCCTCCGCGCCGATCCCGCGCACGGCCCGTCCGCTTGCTGCGACCCGCAGCCTCGCCCAGGCAACCGAGATCAACACCGTCGTGGCAAAGGGCGCACAGGGCATGATCGCGACCTCGACACGGCTCTCCGCTGCCAAGGGCGAGAGCATGTGGCTCAAGATCGTGATGCTGTCACCGAGCGCCAGCCGCTCGATGTCGGTGACGCTGATGGGCGATATCGACATGGCCGCGATGCGTGCCTATTTCGTCAAGCCGCAGGCCGTCGTCGCGATGGGCTTCACGGACGATCCGATGCAGGGCATGTCCTGCGACAGCTTCTCGGGCTCGGCGACCTTCAAGCTGGAGACCACGTCCTTCGTGGTCCGCACGGCTTCGCTGCGCTGACCACTTTCCTGCTCTCCGCAATCTCGATGTCGTCCTGACGAAAGCCAGGACGACGGCGGAGTCATCTCCGGCCGCGGCGGTCGCGGTGATAGGTGAGCGCCAGCGACAGGCAAACCGCGAGCGGCTGCTTCGCTAGCGTGCCCGAAACAGGCAACAGCAACGCCCGGTTCTGGCGATATTCGAACTGATCCGGAAAGCGCTCGCGAAACGCTTCGATCAGCGTCGTCTTGCAGTTGAACAGGACCGCAGCGTGATCATCGGACTCTTTCACGCGGCCGAGCCGTATGGTGCTGCCGCTTCCAGAATGTTCGGTGAGATAAGCCGGCTCGCCCCATTTCAACGTTTCGGTCAGCGCGCCGACGTCGTCGTGCGCCCTGGCGGTCGCGAAGATGAGCTCGCGCACGTCGAGAAGACGCCGGCGGATCGGCCGTGGAAAAGGCTCGAAGGCGCGGCTCACTTCGCGCGGCAGTGGGGGCACCATCATGGCCGATCGCTCAGTGGCAGATGGATCTCGGTGAGGAGATCGCCGGGCGCTACCTCCATCGGATTGTTGCGATAGGTCTCGAAGATCGGAGCATCGTCGCTCTCACGGCCTGATGACGGCAACCAAACGCCGAGCAGCCAGCGATAGGCGTCCTTCATGTCGGCGTACGGACCCCTATAGGAGAGGCGCGCGTAGACGCCACCACGCAAGGTCGTGGTTTCCAGAGAGGACGGAACAATCACGTCATCCGCAACCGGCGTACACGCCTTCGAGCGTAATTGATCGACGGCGACGAGATCGGGATCATCAAGGAAAACCGCCCGCATCTCCTGGCCGGGCCTCAGCAACAGCCGAGATCCCAGCTCCGAGAACAGGCGTGTCATCGCCTTGTCGATCTGCATGTAGGATCCAACATGTGACGCGGCCGCACAGCGCGTCGGCGGCAACGCCACGATGTCGACGGGAAACCCTGCGGCGTCCTGCTCACCCGTCGCGGCCTTGAACGCCGCATGGCTGCCATTGGCGCGGTAGTCGGCCGGCGTCATGCCATAGGCGCCTCTGAACGCGCGCGCAAAGGCGTCAACGGCACCATACCCGGCCCGTTCCGCTATCGCCTTGATCGGCTCGCTCGAATTGGCGAGACGGTCCGCAGACCGAAGCAGGCGCAGGCGACGCATCGTTGCAGCGATCGTCTCGCCGCGCATCGCCGCGTGGATGCGATGCCAGTGATAGCGCGAGATGCACGCGATCTCGGCGAGGTCGTCGAGGCGAATGTCATCGTCCAGATGCGCATAGATGTGGTCGACGACACGGGCCAGGCGCGCCTCGTAGCTTGCTTGCGTTTGCGGTCTATTCATCGACCCCGATCTCGATCTGCTTACGACAGTATCGCACGGAGCATTCCGACAAATCTTGCGGATTTGCGGGTAGCGGCTGCTTCGGCAGCGCGCCGGTAGTCCGGCAATCAGGCCGGCAGGCCGGCCCCGCGAAGGCCGGTCTCGTAGCGCTGGCGGTCGACGTCGCGCTTATAATGCTGGGTGACGACATGATTGGCGACCGAAAATGCCGGCTCGCGCTTGATAACCTCGGCCGCGTGGGCGCCGGCCGCAACCGCGTTGCCCATCTGCGCGAAGATCGCGGCGAGGAAGGCATGATGAGTATGGTCGGGCCGCGTGATCCGTGAAAAGGCTTCGGCGGCTTCGGCGTATTTCTCGGCACAGTAATAGGCACGCCCGAGATGGCTCCAGAAGCGTTCGGGGTGATAGGGGTTGAGCCGCATCGCCTTCTTGATCCAGTCGATGCCTTCCTCCGGCCGGCCGAGCCAGGTCAGCAACTCGCCCTGCTGCACCACCACGAGATCATAGTTCGGATTCAGCGCGAGCGCCCGCTCCTGATGGTAGGCGGCCCTGTCATGATCGTCGCGGTTCAGGTTGAGCGCGGCGAGGATGCGGTGTACGTCGCTGTCATTGTCGTCGAGCGCCAGCGCGGTCTCCAGCTCGGAAGACACGTGCTGGAAGGTCAGGTCGCGATCCGCGCACCAGCCGTAAACCCAGGTCTGGCCGAGGACGCATGCCTTCCAGGCATGCGCATGGGCGTAGTTCGCATCGAGCGAAAGCGCCCGGTCGAGCAGAGACTGCGCCTGCGCGTTGTCGTCGCGGTTCGAACGGTGGTGCAGGATCTTTGCCGCAAGCACGCATTCGTAGGCCGCCATATTGTCGGTCGGCTTGCGTTTCGCGCGATCATGGCTCGCCGCCTCGACGCGGCCGGGCAGCGTCGAGGCGATCGCGCGGGTCATCTCGTCCTGGATCGCGAAGATGTCCTCGAGCTCGCGGTCATAGCGATCGGCCCAGATGTGCCGGTCGGTCTCGGCGTCGATCAGCTGCACGGTGACGCGCACCCGCCCTCCCGCCTTTCGCACGCTCCCTTCGACGACATAGTCGACGCCGAATTCGCGGGCGACCTCCTGCACTTTCACCGCCTTGCCCTTGTACACGAAGGCCGAGTTTCGGGAGATGACCAGCAGATCGTGGAAGCGCGAGAGCTCGGTGATGATGTCTTCGGTCAGGCCGTCGGCGAAAAACTCCTGCTCCGGATCGCCGCTCATGTTGGCGAAGGGCAGCACGGCGATCGAAGGCTTCTTCGAAACGCCCGGCACAGGCGCTGCCTCGGTCGTCCCGTCCAGCGCGCCGGCCATCTCCTCGCTCAGCCGGACGCGGAAGACGCGGATCGGTCGCGCGATGTTCTTGACGTTCTGCTCGCCCAGATCGTCGAAATCGACGCCATCAAGACGCTGGCCGAGCTGGTCGCGGACCGCGCTCGAGATGCAGATGCCGCCGGGCTCGGCCAGCGCCTCCAGCCGGGCCGCGACGTTGACGCCGTCGCCGAAAATGTCGTTCTGGTCGACGATCACGTCGCCCAGATTGATGCCGATGCGAAACTGTATCCACCGTCCGGGCGCAACGTCGGCATTACGCCGACCCATGCGGCGCTGAACCTCGGCCGCGCACAGCACGGCATCGACGACGCTGTGGAATTCGACGAGCAGGCCGTCGCCCGTGGTCTTGATGATACGTCCGCGATTGCGGCTGATGACCGGATCGATGAGCTCGATCCGGTGGGTCTTGAGGCGCGCAAGCGTTCCGGCCTCGTCGGCCTCCATGAGCCGACTAAAGCCGACCATGTCAGCGGCGAGGACCGCAGCGAGCCGGCGCTCTGGTCCAGGCGCATCCATTGCTCGGTCCCTTCACCGAGCAGCTTAGCAGAGAAGCGGATTTTGCCTAGGTTTGGTGCGCTGCAATTGAAAGGCCAGGTGGCCCTCAGAGCATTCCCAGCGCCTGCATGTAGGTCTCGAGGATCGTTTCGGCCTCGGCGCGCTCGTTGGGATCCTGCTTGCGCAGGCGCACGATGGTGCGCAGCGCCTTCACGTCGTAGCCATTGCCCTTGCTCTCGGCATAGACGTCGCGGATGTCGTCGGAGATCGCCTTTTTCTCTTCCTCCAGCCGCTCGATACGCTCGATGATGGAGCGGAGCTGATCTTTGGCGAACTTCGTGGCGGGCGCTTCTTCGTCGACGGCGGTGGCAATGGCCATCTCGTACTCCTGATGGAACTGGCAGGGTGAGGTAACGCCGGCGTCCTTGCACCGCGCGTGCTGGTTTGACCCTTAGGTTTGGCAGCCGTTACGTCAAGGCAGCATCGCGCTCGTCCACAGCGCACCCACATCTTCGTGTCGCGGCGGCCAAAAACCGGTTGTGCCGCGAACCGACTCAGCCTCTTGAGGCGGGACTCAATGCCCGGGATGGACTTTCTTCATGGCCTCGAGCTGCTCGGGCGTGGCCCTGCCCTGGTACTTCGCCTTCCAGGTCTCATAAGGCATGCCATAGACCGCCTCGCGGCTCTCGTCCTTGCTCAGAGGCACGCCTTTGGCATCAGCGGCGTCCTTGAGCCAGTTGGACAGGCAATTGCGGCAGAAGCCCGCAAGATTCATCAGATCGATGTTCTGGACGTCGGTCCGCGCCTTCAAATGCTCGACCAGCCGCCGAAAGGCTGCCGCCTCGAGCTCTGTTCTGGTTTTGTCGTCGATTGCCATGACGATGACCTCACTGTCCGGACTGACCGTTACGGGACTAGGTAGTTAGGCTTTTGTCACAGATTTTGCCATATCCCGGTGCAAACGGGGTCCCCTGGACGGTCCTTAGGCAGTTCCCGCGCTCTACGCCAAATCGTCAATGATCTGATATAGCTTCCCGCGACTATGATCGCCGAATCTCCCGCCTTCCAACGCCTCTCCACCTGGCTCATGCGCCTCGCCCCGGCGCTGGCGATTGCCATGCTGTGCCTGTCGACCAGCCCCGCCTCGGCCGACTTCCGCCTCTGCAACAACACTTCGAGCCGGGTCGGGATCGCGCTCGGCTACAAGGACGCCGAAGGCTGGACCACGGAGGGCTGGTGGAACATCTCCTCCCGGTCCTGCGAGACATTGCTGCGGGGCACGCTGGTGGCCCGCTATTACTACATCTATGCGATCGACTACGACCGCGGCGGCGAATGGTCGGGCCAAGCCTTCATGTGCTCGCGGGACAAGGAATTCACCATTCGCGGCACCGAGGACTGCCTCGCCCGCGGTTACGACCGGACCGGCTATTTCGAGGTCGACACCGGCGAGCAGCGCGCCTGGACAGTGCAACTGACCGATGCCAACGAACAACCCTCGCAGCAACGGGTACCTGGCCTGCCGGGCCCGGTTGGGCCGGGCGGCGGCGTTCCGGGTTTGCCCAATAGCCCGCCGGGTGCTACGCCCCCGGGCTCGCCTGGCCTTGCGCCTGCACCCCCGCCCCCGCCTGGAAATAAGCCATGAGGCGACTTCGCCGTATCAAGATTCTCGCGACCCTAGGACCTGCCTCTTCGGACCTCGCGACAATCCGCCGCCTCTTCGAGGCCGGCGCCGACATCTTTCGCATCAATATGAGCCACACCCCGCATGACAAGATGCGGGAGCTGGTGGCGACGATCCGCAACGTCGAGTCCAGCTACGGGCGGCCGATCGGCATCCTGGTCGACCTGCAGGGGCCGAAGCTCCGGCTCGGCTCGTTCGCCGAAGGAGCCGTGCAACTCCAGAACGGCCAGACCTTCACGCTGGATTCCGACAAGGCGCCGGGTGACAGTACCCGCGTCTACCTTCCGCATCCGGAGATCCTGGCCGCGCTACGGCCCGGCCACGCGCTCTTGCTCGACGACGGCAAGGTGCGGCTGATCGCGGAGCAGACTTCGAAAGAGCATGCGGTGACGCGTGTCGTGGTCGGCGGCAAGATGTCGGACCGCAAGGGCGTCAGCCTGCCGGATACCGACCTGCCGGTCTCGGCGATGACCCAGAAGGACCGCGCCGACCTCGAGGCAGCGGCGACCACCGGCATCGACTGGATCGCGCTGTCCTTCGTGCAGCGCGCCGACGACGTGCTTGAAGCCAAGAAGATGATCCGTGGCCGCGCCGCCGTGATGGCCAAGATCGAGAAGCCGCAGGCGATCGACCGCCTCGCCGACATCATCGAGGCTTCCGACGCGCTGATGGTGGCGCGCGGCGATCTCGGCGTCGAGTTGCCGCTGGAGCGCGTGCCGAGCCTCCAGAAGCAGATGACGCGGATGGCCCGCCGCGCCGGCAAGCCGGTGGTGATCGCCACCCAGATGCTGGAATCGATGATCCAGTCGCCGGTGCCGACCCGCGCCGAAGTCTCCGACGTCGCGACTGCCGTCTATGAGGGCGCCGACGCCATCATGCTGTCGGCCGAATCGGCCGCCGGCAAGTTTCCGGTCGAGGCGGTCTCGACCATGAACCGCATCGGCGAGGAGGTCGAACGCGACCCGACCTATCGCTCCGTGATCATGGCCCAGCGGCCGGACCCGGAAGCGACAGTGGGCGACGCGATCGCGGACGCCGCGCGCGTGATGGCCGATACGCTCGACCTGCCGGCGCTGATCTGCTGGACCAGCTCCGGCTCGACCGCGATCCGCGTGGCGCGCGAACGTCCAAAGGCGCCGATCGTGGCGATCACGCCGAACATGACGACGGGACGCAAGCTCGCGGTGGTCTGGGGCGTGCATTGCGTGGTGGCGGAAGACGCGCGCGACCAGGACGACATGGTCAACCGCGCCGGCCAGATCGCATTCCGCGATGGCTTTGTCCGCGCCGGTCAGCGCGTGATCATCGTCGCCGGCGTGCCGCTCGGCATCCCCGGCACCACCAACATGGTCCGCATCGCCTCCGTCGGCCCCGAGGGCGACGCGAATATGTGATCCCTTCATTCCGGGGCGCACGCGCAGGGCACGGGTGAACCTGGAATCTGGAGATTGCGGCGCGAGATTCCGGGTTCGCGTTTGCGCGCGTCCCGGGACAGCTCCAACTTACGCCCCCACCAGCGCCTTCGCCGGCAACACCGTCTGCTGCACCACGAGACCCCTGGCGCGGGCATCCATGACGCCGACCGCACGCAGCGCCAGTAGCGTGACCGTCTGCACGGCGTCGCGCAGCTTGACCGGATCCTCCAGATTGTCGGGCGCGAGCGGCCCGACCAGGGCCTCGTGCAGCGCGCCGAGCAGCGCCGTTGCGGCAAGCGCGGTGTCCTGCGCCGGCAGATGGCCGGCACGCACGGCGGCCTCGATCCGGGAGGCTATTTCGCCCGCGATCTCGCGCCGGCTCGCAAGCCTGGAGGCGCTGACATCGACATCGACCGGCTCGGCCAGAATGCCCCAGGCCAGCTTGCGCTGGGAGAGCGTGTGCACCGCAACCGTGGTGACGGCGGCCGCCAGCGCCGAGGACGGACCGGGCGCCGCATCGGCCGCCCGGCGGATTGCGGCGAGCTCGTCACGCGACACTTCGCCGATCAACTCGGAGATCAGGTCAGCTTTGGAGGGAAAGTAGCGGTAGACCGTTCCAGCCGCGACGTTGGCCCTGACCGCCACCGGGGCGATCTGCACCGCGACCATGCCGCCTTCCGCTGCCGCCTCCCGCGCCGCCGCCAGAATGGCGCTGCGCCGAGCGGCTAGGCGTTTCACCACTTGATGGGTCCGCCGGTAAACCATGGCGCGCTTCCTGTCCCACGCGCCTGGCCGTGCATTTCGGCCGAACGCTTCTTCACTGTTTTCGCTGCAAATCGCCCGCAAGAACTGAACAACTATTCAGAGCGAATGACAAGACCTCAAATGTGCGAGGCTGATCCGCCAGTGCAAGGCGAGGCGGGGGACGAGGCAAGGTCCGGCCGGGACGTCGGCAGCTCACGCCAATCGGCGAGCGCACGAGCAACGATCAATGCGGCCACGATCAGCGTCGCCGCAAGCCCGACGGGGATTCTCAGAAACGGAAAACTCGCAAGCAGCGCAAGCACGAGGCCGAGCGCATAAGGCTCGTAAGCACGGAAGCCGCTATCGCATCCGCTGCGCACGAGCCAGGCGACGGGAATGGCCAGCACCGCGAAATCATACATGTACGTGTAGGGCGAGCAGAGCAGCGTGCCGGTCGCAAGCGCGGCCGCCTTCAGCGCATACGGCACCTTGCTGCGCCACATCAACACGAGCCCGATCGCGACAGCGCTGGCCACCACCACCTGCAACGTCCAACCGAGCGTCTCGCTGCCACCAAGACATCGCACCATCGCGAACACGCTCTGGAGCCTCAGCCAGGATTGCGAGCCCTCCGAGAGAACGGCCTTCGAGATCATCGGCATCCAATGGAAGAACGCAACCCAGCTCTCGACGCCAAACACAAGCATCGACGCCAATGCAACGGACACGGCGGTGATGGCCGCCGAGACGAAGACTTTCCATTCTCCGCTCGCGACGAGCACGAGCGGAAACAAGAGTCCATATTGTGGCTTGTAGGTGAGAAGGCCCAGACAGATTCCGGCAAGCACCTGATGACGCGGCAACAGGTACAGCGCACTGCCGATCAGGCCGGCGGTCAGAAAGCCGTTCTGCCCGATCGCGAGATTGTCGAAGGTCGCCGGAAACGCGACCGCAAGCATGACACCGAAGCTGCGCCCGACGATCGCACGCATCAGCGCAACATAGGGCAGCATGCTGGCGAAGGCCCAGCCCATAAAGGCCACGGCATAGGGAAATTGAGCGAGGAAGGCGGCGACGAACAGGAATGGCGGCGGATAATGCCAGGCGAAATAGCCGGCGAAATCCTGACCGAGCACGGCGACCTCGACCTGCTTCTGCACCTGCCAGTCCCACGCCTGCACGGGATGGCCGTCGAGCGCCAGCCTGCCGGCGGCCCACACGTTCACGAAATCGGTGGGATTACCGAGCCCGTTCGCGTCATAGATCCAGGAGTGCGCGATATAAGCGAGCGGGAAATGCAGCAGCGTCAGGACGAGCAGCACGAGGCAGACGTTGAACAGCACAGGCGGCACCGAGCCTGGCCGCAAATCTGAGGGCGGGCTCAAGGCGAGTTCGGCCATGCTGCATTCCCCTCGAGAAATCGCACGCGGCGGCTGAAATGAAAGAGCCCCGGAATCCCGGGGCTCTTCGAATTCACGTCGATCGTCCTGACTTACTTCAGGCTGGACGAGATCGAGCCGAACTTGGAGTTCAGCGAGGTGCCGAGGTTATTGACCACGGTGATGATGGCCAGCGCGATGCCTGCGGCGATCAGGCCGTATTCAATAGCGGTGGCGCCGGATTCATCCTTCACGAAGCGCGCAACGAGGTTCTTCATAGACTGCTCCAAAGTGTACACAAGGCTACAACGAGTCTGGTCTGACCGGCTTCCCAGCGCCGCGCGACCATGGAACCGACCGTAGCGACAAAGAATTGCACCGCAGTTAATTCGGCCGCGGAAACATGCATGGGTTTGCGTGTATTCCGCGATGGTAAATCGAAATTGAAAACAATCGGTTAAATCGTCCGGAAACATACCGGTTCTATCTGGGCCGGTTTACTCGAAGTTATGACCATCATGGTCCAATGCCGCCGCTAAAGCGCGATGAATCGCCATCGCGCTTTGGGTTCTTGTTTGAGCATGATCTCCGCGCAACGCGTTCCGCGTTTGTCGCGAGGGAAAACCGCTTCACACTTTGCGCTAACGCGGCCCTCCGGGTCCGGATCATGCTTTGGAAGCCGGCAGGATCAACGTCCGGCAGAACGACGAGGCGGAATGTCCCTCTCCTTTACCTACGGCATGGCGATGCAGAGCCGCGCGCGAATCCTGGTGCCGCTCTGCGTCGGCGCGGGCGCCTATCTCTGCTTCCTCTTCATCGGCGATACGCTGCTCCAGGATTCCGACTCGTTCTGGCAGATCAAGATCGGACAATGGATCCTCGATCATCGCGCGCTGCCCTATACGGACATCTACTCCTTCACGCGGACAGGCCAGCCCTGGATCTCCACCTCATGGCTGTCGCAAGTGCTGTTCGCGAGCTCCTATGCGCAATGGGGCTGGGCGGGACCGGTGATCCTCACGGCGGCAGCGCTCGCGCTCACTGTCGCAATCTTCGTCTACCTGCTCGACGCCCATCTCGAGCTTCCGCGCTCGGTGCTGTTTGCGATGCTGGCGCTGCTCTTGTCGCTGCATCACCTTCTGGCGCGTCCGCACATCCTGGCGCTGCCCGTCATGGTGCTGTGGGCCGGCGCGCTGATGGCGGCCGCCGATCGCAAGAGCGCGCCGTCATGGCTCTGGCTGCCATTGATGGCGCTGTGGGCGAACCTGCATGGCGGCTTCGTTCTGGGTCTGGCGCTGATCGGTCCGATCGCGCTCGAGGCGGTCGAGCATGCCGAGAAAGGACGACGGATTCAGCTATTCCTGCGCTGGGTGCTGTTCGGCATCGCCGCGCTGATCGCAAGCTGCGCCACGCCTTACGGCTGGAGGACGCTATGGGGCGCGACCAACATCCTCAACCTCGGCGAACTGCTGACGGTGATCTTCGAGTGGATGCCGGCGAATTTCGCCTCGTTCTCGGCGTTTGAAGGCGCCCTGCTCGGCCTCATCGCCATCGGCTTCTATCGCGGCCTCGTACTCTCGGCGCCGCGGATTTTCCTGATCCTGTTCCTGACCTGGAGCGCGCTGACGCATGTCAGGAGCATCGAGGCATTTGCGTTCCTGGTCCCGCTGGTGCTGGCAAAGCCGCTCGGCCAATTGTCGCCGCGCCCCGTACCGGCCTCGGGCAATGGCGAAATCTGGCCCGCCCGCTACGTCACCGTAACTGGCGCGCTGATGATCCTGGCAGCCAGCTGGACCTCGACTGCGATCTATATGGGACATCACCGCTTCGCGTTCACGATGTTCCAGACACCCGTCGCCGCGGTCGACCTGCTCGAGCAGCGCAAGGCGCAGCGGGTCTTCAACGCCTACCAGTTCGGCGGTTACCTGATCTCGCGCGACGTCCCGGTCTTCGTCGACGGCCGCGCCGAGCTCTATGGCGAGAAATTCGTCATGGATTTCTTCAAGGCGACGGAGGGCAAGAAGCCCGACCTGCTTCCGCGCCTGCTCGACGAGTACAAGATCGACGCGACACTGCTGGTCGCCGATGCGCCTGGCCCGCAGATCCTCGATCATCTCAAGGGCTGGAAACGGATCTACGCCGACGACATCGCGGTGATCCATGTGCGGGACGACGGGCAAGGTGCGGCTGCAGCACCTTCGCCCGCGACATCGAAGTGAGCGGCAAGGCGCTCTTCAGTTTCCCGACTGCAATTCGCCAAAACGCTCCCAGCCCTTGCCGTTGAAGCGCATGAACTGCATCTGGTCGACCGGCACGTGATCGGTCGAGCCAGTGTTGATCTTGATGCCGGGTAGCAGCATCGGCAGCTCGAGATCGTGGATCGAGAACGCCTGCTTCAGGATGTTCTCGGTCGACAGATCATCACCGCAAGCCTTCAGAACCGCCTCCAGGGCCATCGCGCTGTTGTAGGAATTGACATAGTTGGTGTCGTGCTGGTCGGCTTCGGGCACATACTTTGTCATGAATTCCCGCCAGCCCTTCACGCCCGCGTCGTCCTTCCATGCGGGATCGTCGGGGTCCTTCACATAGGCCGTGGAGAGAATGCCGACACCGGCCTCGAGCCCCGCCGGCTCCATCACCGTCGACACCCAGACCGCAACATTTGAGAGGAACGTCATCGGCCGCCAGCCGATCTCAAAGGACTTTCGGATCGCTTGCGCCGCGAATTTCGGCGTCGCCGCGATCACGAAGACGTCGGCGCCCGACGCCTTCAGCTTCACGATCTGGGAA
Organism: Bradyrhizobium ingae; assembly: GCF_055791185.1. Lineage (NCBI taxonomy): Bacteria > Pseudomonadati > Pseudomonadota > Alphaproteobacteria > Hyphomicrobiales > Nitrobacteraceae > Bradyrhizobium > Bradyrhizobium ingae. The sequence continues at coordinate 187,958 of NZ_JBVUBB010000008.1, read as the reverse complement.
TCGATGGTCGGGTCCTGCGGCTCGTATGTCGCGTTGGTGACGACGGCGTCGTACTTCTCGCCGAGCACGTCCTTCAGTCCGGCAAGATAGTCACGGCCGTAATCGTCGTTCTGCGAGATCACCGCGAATTTCGCGTTGGGGTTCTTCGCCAGCGCATAGCGCGCGTAGAGCCGCGCCTCGTAGCGGAAGGGCGCCTGCACACCCATCGTCGCCTGCGGATAGTGCGCGATATCGGCGAATTTCGAAGCGCCGGAAGCCAGGAAGAGCTGGGGGATGTTCTTGCTCTGGAGATACTTGGCGATGGCCGTGTTGTGCGCGGTGCCGATCGAGGAAAAGATCAGCGCGACCTCGTCGCTCTCGACCAGGCGCCGAGTCTGCTCCACCGTCTTCGGTGGTGCGTAGGAATCGTCGAGCGATATCAGATTGACCTTGCGGCCATTGATGCCGCCCTTCGCGTTCAGCATCTTGAAATAGCCGACCTCGCCCTTGCCGAGCGCACCGAACGCCGAGACCGGCCCGCTATAGGGCATGGTCTGGCCGATCTTGATCTCCGTGGCGGTGACGCCGCGCATCTCTGCGGCGATGGAGGCCGCGGGCAATATCAGGAAACAAACGGCGCCGAACGCGCCCAATGCCGTCGCCAAACGCATCGACCTTCCCCCCTTGGTCTTTTGTGCTGCACGTACCGAGCGCACGGCTATGCCGTTCTCCGGCCGGAAGCAAGATGCCACGATGGCGCGAGGGGAACCAGCCACAGCCAGATTGGCCTCAGACCTCGTTGCCGAGGCTGCTTCGCGAGTTTGCCCCGCTCCTTGGGGGGATCACGAGCTTGGATCGCGATGACAGGGGCGGAGTGCCCGCCCGCAAATCACCAGCGCCAACAAAAAAACGCGGCGTTGCCGCCGCGTTTTTCAATTCGATGTACCGCTTGCGGTTACGCCTGCGGCTGCGGCTCCAGGCCGGGATCCGGATCGGGCCGCGGGCGCGACTTGCCGGCCGGCGGCACCGCCGAAGCGCGCGGCGTGCTCGGCTCGAGCACGGACTCGCGGTTGGGCTTCTTGCCCTTGAGGAGATCGACGATCTCATCTCCCGTCAGCGTCTCGAACTCGAGCAGGCCCTTGGCCAGCGTCTCAAGGTCGGCATGCTTCTCGGTGAGAATGCGGGTCGCCTCCTTGTAGCCCTCCTCGACGAGGCGCTTGATCTCGGAGTCGATCTTCTGGACCGTTGCTTCAGACGCGTTCTGCGTCCGCGACACCGACATGCCCAGGAACACCTCGTCCTGGTTCTCGCCATAGGAGACCGTGCCGAGCTCTTCCGACAGGCCCCAGCGCGTCACCATCATGCGGGCAAGCCGCGTGGCCTGCTCGATGTCGGAGGCGGCACCCGAGGTCACCTTCTCGCGGCCGAAGATCAGCTCTTCGGCAACGCGGCCGCCCATCATGATGGCGAGGCGCGAAGTCATCTGCTCCAGCGACATCGACAGCTTGTCGCGCTCGGGCAGCTGCATGACCATGCCGAGCGCGCGGCCGCGCGGAATGATGGTCGCCTTGTGGATCGGATCGGTCGCCGGAACGTTGAGGCCGACGATGGCGTGACCACCCTCGTGATAGGCCGTCAGCAACTTCTCTTCCTCGGTCATGACGAGCGACTTGCGCTCGGCGCCCATCATCACCTTGTCCTTGGCTTCCTCGAACTCGGCCTGCGTCACCATGCGCTTGTTGCGGCGGGCGGCAGTCAATGCGGCTTCGTTGACGAGGTTCATCAGGTCGGCGCCGGAGAAGCCCGGGGTGCCGCGCGCGATGGTCTTGAGATTGATATCGGGGGCCAGCGGCACCTTGCGGACGTGAACCTTCAAAATCTGCTCGCGGCCGACGACATCCGGATTGGGCACCACGACCTGGCGGTCGAAGCGGCCGGGACGCAGCAGTGCAGGATCGAGAACGTCGGGACGGTTGGTCGCGGCGATCAGGATCACGCCCTCGTTCGCCTCGAAGCCGTCCATCTCGACTAGCAACTGGTTCAGCGTCTGCTCGCGCTCGTCATTGCCGCCGCCGAGACCGGCGCCACGGTGACGACCGACGGCGTCGATTTCGTCGATGAAGATGATGCAGGGCGCGTTCTTCTTCGCCTGCTCGAACATGTCGCGGACGCGGCTCGCACCGACACCGACGAACATTTCGACGAAGTCGGAGCCGGAAATGGTGAAGAACGGCACGTTGGCTTCGCCCGCGACCGCACGCGCGATCAGGGTCTTGCCGGTGCCGGGCGGGCCGACCAGCAGCACGCCGCGCGGAATGCGGCCGCCAAGCCGCTGGAATTTGCCGGGGTCGCGCAGGAATTCGACGATCTCCTGCAGGTCCTGCTTGGCCTCGTCGACGCCGGCGACGTCCTCGAAGGTGACGCGGCCATGCGCTTCGGTCAGCATCTTGGCGCGCGACTTGCCGAAGCCCATCGCCTTGCCGGCGCCGCCCTGCATCTGCCGCGACAGGAAGATCCACACGCCGATCAGCGCGATGAACGGCAGCCAGGAGACCAGCAGCGAGACGAACCACGGCACGTTGTCGCCGGGCGGCTTCGCGGTGATCTGGACCTTGCTGTCATAGAGGCGCTTCACCAGCGTCGGATCGTTGGGCGCATAGGTCTGGAAGCTCGAGCCGTTGGTGAAGGTCCCGTGAATCTCCGGCCCCTGGATCACGACGTCGCGCACATTGCCCCGATCGACCTCGCTCAGGAGCTGCGAGAAGGCGATGTCCTGGGAGGAGGCGCGCTGGCCGGGATTCTGGAAGAGCGTGAACAACGCCAATAGCAGCAAGACAATAATGACCCAGAGGGCGAAATTGCGCAGATTGGCGTTCATCGATCTTCCTTCGTGGTCGCGCGGATCGCGGCCCTATTCCTTGGGCAAGCTAGAGAAAATCCCCAAGGAATCCTCTCGGTTAGACGCATACAATTTAGGTGCCGCCCCGCTCGCTGCCAAGGGAACGAGATGGGACTATTTATCCCATCTTAGCCCGATTCCCGCGGAAATAATGGCGGGCCAGGCTGGGTTTTTCCGGGCTGGTTAAGGTGTCCTGAGGGCAAGCGCCGAGCGGGCCGGTGTCATGATCCGGCCCTGACGCGCCGCGCCGGGGCCGGCGCGATCAGGATGCGCCCCCGGGACAGGCTGATGAGGGCCCCCGCAAGCGTCTGCTTGACCTGAGGCCGACTGGTTCCGGCCGCGCGTCGGCCCGTGCCCTCGGCGATGCTGCGGTCGAGGACCGCCAAGAGGGCCTCGACCTTGCCCAATTCCGCCGGCCCCTCGTGCCCGACTGCGTCGATCGCGCGCATCAGGAGCCGCAACCGCACCTCCTCGGGAAGTGTGGCGAAGGCCGAGACTTCGAAGCTCCGCGCGGGTGCATCGGGCAGCGGGCGATCGCGATCCCTCAGCGCGAGAAAGCGCTGGGCGCCGTCGGCCAATATGTCGACGGCGGCATTGGCGCGGGCGAGCCGCGCCGCGAGCCGCGCCAGGTTGCGTGCGCTGCCGCCTTCGGCGGCAAGCTGCGGCAAAAGCGCCCGCAGCCGCGGACGCGTGAAGGCGGTGTCGTGGTTGGTCGGATCGTCCGCGAACGCGATATTGGCACGCTTCAAGGTTGCGATCAGCTGCGCCTTCGGCACGTCGAGTAGCGGACGCGTCAGCGCAATCCCATCCCGTTCCGTGACGGGCGCCATCGCGGACAGACCGGCGATGCCGCTGCCGCGCAACAATCGCATCAGCAACGTCTCGGCCTGGTCGTCGCGGGTATGCGCGGTGAGCACATGGGTTGCTCCGGTCGCGCGCGCGGCCCGCATCAGCAGGCGATAGCGCGCGTCACGCGCGGCGGCCGGCAGCCCGGTCTTGGGCTTGGCGCCGGTCCAGCGCATCGTCCGATGCGGCAGATCGAGCGAACGCGCCAGTTGCTTGACGTCGCGCGCCTCGCGCGCCGCTTCCGGCCGGAGGCCATGATCGACGGTGACAGCGATGAGCTGCGGGCCGCGGGTGAGGCTCTTGCGCCAGCGCGCGGCAAGCCACATCAGCGCAACGGAATCCGGCCCGCCTGAAACAGCGAGCACGAGCGCCGGCGCGCGCCTCAAGTCGGCGAAAAGCAGCTTCGCCTCGCGCGCCGAGATCGGAGAATTGTCGTCGTCTGACATGACGCTGCCCGCAGGATGGCGCGCCAATTTAGCGCAGCGTCATCCGGATTGTCAGCGCTCAACGAAATAGAGCGGCTAGCACTTCACCCGCTTCTGCTCGCGATCGACGGCAGCTTTGACGCCGGCGGAGGCGCGCGGGAATTTGCGGCCGACCTCGCCGAAAGCAGCGCAGGCGGCTTCCTTCTCCTTCAGCGCGGCCAGCGACTGGCCGAGCCGCAGCAGGGAGTCCGGCGCCTTTGCGGACTTGTCATACTTCGTGGTGACGGCGAGGAAGGCCTCTGCGGCATCACGATATTGCTGACGCTGGAAGTAGCTTTCGCCGAGCCAGTACTGGGCGTCGCCGAGCAAGGGATCGCTTGGATATTTCTGGGTAAAGTTCTTCATCGTCTGCTCGGCCAGAGCATAGTCCTTGCGCTGCATGTAGCCGATGCCGAGATCGAATTCGTCGCGCGGCGATTGCGATGGCGGCTGGGTCGCCAGACCGCCGCCTGCGGCCGGCGCCGGATAACCGGGCTGCGTGGACGGAGCTGCCGCCTGCGGATAGCGGCCGCCGGTGTTGGCAAGATCGAGCGGCTCGCCGGCGCCGCGGCCGCCGGGTGCGCCGACCGGTGATCCCGCCGCCATCGGCTGCTGACCGCCGCCGAGCGCGCGCGGCGCACCGGGGGCATTGGGATTTTGGTTCGGATCGAACGCATCGCCACGGCGGCGGGAGCCGGGCGCTCCCGTCGCGGGCTGATCCTGCACGATCGGCGCGGGCGCCGCGATCTGCGGCTCATAGGCTGGCTGCTGCACCGGCTGCTGCTGTTGCCGATAGCCCGGCGTCGGCGGCGCTGCCGCGACATTGGGTTGCTGCACCGGCGCCTGCCCGGGGGCTCCTTGCGCGCCGCCCTCGAGCTGTCGGAGGCGTTCCTCGAGCTGGCGGTTGCGGTATTGCAGCTCTTCGTTCTGGCCGGTGAGCTGGCGCAGCTGGTTCTCAAGCCGCTCGATCCGCATCTCCGGGTCCGCATCGTCCGACTGCGCGAAGACCGGCGAGCACAGCGAAAGCAGCGCGGCGATCGCCACGGTGCCGTTAAAAGCCTGGAATCTGGATGACATCTTGCCCTGACGACGAAAGCGACGTGGCGCACGGCGGACAACTCGCCGCGCGAGACATTGAGAGACGGAGTACGCCAAAAATGTGACTGGTACCAAGGGCTTTCTATGACCCGGTCCATAAACAAAACCGGCGCCCAGGGGGCGCCGGCAAACCAGGTTTTCCTGTTCAGGTTTCCCTGATCAAATTTCCTTGGATCAAGGTTCCTTGGCGGAACGGCGCGTCGTCAGGAACTTGCGTTCAGCACTGTGACGGCACGACGGTTCTGCGACCAGCAGGAGATGTCGTTACAGACGGCGACCGGGCGCTCCTTGCCGTAAGAGATGGTGCGCATGCGGTTCGGGTCGATGCCGCGCGAAGCCAGGAACGAGCGGACCGACTGGGCACGGCGCGCGCCGAGCGCGATGTTGTATTCGCGGGTTCCGCGTTCATCCGCGTGACCTTCGATGGTGAAGGTATAGCGTGGGTAGCTCTGGAGCCACTGCGCCTGCTTCTCCAGCGTGACGATCGCCTGCGGCGTCAGATCGGTCTGGTCGCTCTCGAAGAAGACACGGTCGCCCACGTTGACGACGAAGTCCTGCTGGCTGCCCGGCGTCGCCGCGTTCGCATTGGCGTCCATACCGCTCAGGTTCTTGTTGGCGCAGGCGCCCATCGACAGCGCGACGGCGAGCACCGCGACCAGCTTCAATCCCTGGAGGATACGCATAGGATGTCTCATTCCGGAGCCTCCGCGCTCACGTTAGTCCACTGCTGTCCGGTCTACAGGGGGTTGGTTAAGCGAACGTTCCGTCAACCTTGATGGGACGTTGCCACGGCCGGTCAAATGCCCCCGATCGGCGAAAAGCAACCGCGATGGTTAATGGGTTGTAAATGTGGCGCGACGGTGAAGGCAATACGCGTTGGCCGGTGCAATGCCTGTTTTGCCGGAAATTTGGGCTGCCAACCGAAGGCCGCCAACCTAAGATGAACGGCAAACGCCGGCCGAGCGGCGCGGTGGTCAGCAGCCTGCCGCGAATCAGGCGTGGGCTGCGTCCGCCACCAGCACCCGTCTTTGCGCGACCTGGCGCTCGCCGCGGCGGCCAAACAGCATCCGCCGCTCGAAGGCGGTCGAACGCATCACCGGATAGCGTTCGAAGACTCGTTTCCGGAAGCTCGGGAAATCCGCCGCCATGAGTCCGAACGGCTTCGTGAGGCCGGGAACCAGCCGGGGCTCGGCGATGGTCGCATGCAGGAAGACCCGCCGATAGAAAGCTTGATGCTCGGCACGCACGATGGCGAGGCCGAGATCGGCTTTGAAATGCTCGCAGGCCATGTAAGCGATGCGCAGCGTCAGATAGGGCAGTTCCGGAACGCGCTTTGCCTTGTCGGGGTCAGCAACAAAACGCGTCGGATCGATCATGACCTCGCCGCGGTCAAGTCGGGGAAGCAGGATGTCGGGAAATACGTCAGTCGAGGTGGACTCGCGCCATTCCGCGTTCAGCACGCTGATGCGCACGGAGCTACAGAGTTCGCCCTGGAGATAAACACCGAAGGTCCACGCGTTGGGCAAATCGTCATACCGGTCGGTGACCCGGCCGTCCGGACTTTCCTTGACGGCCCCTTCCCGCAGATATGCGCGGTAGCGGAGGTTGTAGATCTCCTCCTTCTCTTCGTGGGTTTCGGCGAGGCGGTAATCGACCTCGGTCAGGAGATCTGCTCCCGGTCCAACAGCCGAAATGACCGATCGGGCTGAGGACTGCATCCGAACTCCTTACACACCACCCACCACGACGCGTAAAAACAACTTCAGCGCGCGTGACAATTCATTAACACCTTCTTAACCGCGACGCAAAGCAATCGATTAATTAGGGTTAACCCGTACGACTACGGTGCCTCCAGCAACATACTGACGTGGTTGGAATTTTCGAGAAACGATTACGCGAAGGAACGCGATCCGACAACCTGGAGCCCGTCTTCGCCGCGGCGGCCATGAGAGGCGTTGAGGAGCTGACGCATCCGCACCGCAGGCACCGGGCGACTGAACAGATAGCCCTGGGCTTCCGTGACGGTGCCGTCGGCGCTGATCAGTTCGAGCTGTTCGTTGGTCTCAATGCCTTCGACCACGACCGCCATGCCGAGGTCCGCCGACAGCCGCGCCACGCCGCGCAGCAGCGTGAGCGGCCGGTCGGTGTCGATGCCTTCGAGGAAGGAGCGGTCGATCTTCACCTTCTGCATCGGGAAATTATGCAGGTAGCTGAGGCTCGAATAGCCGGTGCCGAAATCATCCAGCGAGATGCTGACGCCGAGCGCGTGAAGCTGCGACAGGATGTCGTGGGTGAGCTGGGTATTGCGCAAGAGCGAGGATTCGGTGATCTCAATCTCGAGCCGATGCGCCGGAAGCCCCGAGACCTCCAGCGCGTAACGGATTTCGCTGAGCACGTCGCGCTGATGGAATTGCTGCGGCGAGAAGTTGACGGCGACGCTGACGCCTTCGGGCCACTTCATGCATTCCATGCAGGCCCGCCGCAGGATCCAGCGGCCCAGATCGACGATCAGGCCCATGTCCTCGGCAACCGGGATGATGTCGACCGGCGAGACCGTGCCGCGCACCGGATGGTTCCAGCGCAGCAGCGCCTCGCAGGTGGTGATCTTGCCGGTCTTCAGATTGACCAGCGGCTGAAAGAACAGCTCGAACTCCTCATTGGCGAGCGCCTTGCGCAGATCGAGCTCGAGGATGCGGCGGGCCTCGACGGTCGCCGCCATCTCATCGCGGAAGAAGCAGAAGGTGCCGCGGCCGTCGGCCTTGGCGCGGTAGAGCGCCATGTCGGCGTTCTTCAAAAGCGTATCGGCGCTGGAGCCCTCGGGCGAGGTCAGCGCGATGCCGACGCTGGCGCCGATCTCGACCAGATGATTGTCGATGCGATAGCGCTCGCTGAGCCGTTCGACGATGCGGCGCGCAAGCGCCGCCGCGTCCTCGGGCGAATTGAGGTTCTGCTGGAACACGACGAACTCGTCGCCGCCGAAGCGGGCGACGAAATCTTCGGGGCGCAGCATCTCGCGCAGGCGGTTCGCCACCGCGCACAGGAGCTGGTCGCCGCAGGGATGGCCGAGCGTGTCGTTGACCTGCTTGAACTGATCGAGATCGACGAACAGCAGCGCGGAGAGGCGCTCGGCATCGTGCGAGATCGCGAGCAACCGCTCGATCTCGTCGCGGAAACTGACACGGTTCGGTAGCGCCGTGAGCTCGTCATAGCGCGCCAGATGGCTGATCTTGGCTTCCGCATTGGTGCGCTCGGTGATGTCCTCGAGCAGCAGCACCGTGCCGCCGCCGACCATCGGCTGGAACGTCCATGACAGCGTGCGGCAGCGCTGCAGATCGGGATCGGTGGTGACGACCTCCTTCATCTGCGCGCCCTTGATCTCGCCGAGGATCATGTCGCCGCTCTCCGCCGAGATCGAGTCGGAGGCCACGCAGGCCGCGACGACGTCGGCGGCACTGGCGCCGTGGGTGACGAAATTCTCCGGCAGCACCATCAAGTCGCTGAAGCGATGGTTCATCACCGCAAGCCGTCCGTCGGCGCGGAACATGCACAGTCCGTGCGGCATGTTGTTCAGCGCAGTATCGAACTGACTCGCCAGCGCGGACTCGCGGAAACTCGAGGTCAGAGCCTTGACGAAGATCGCATGCAGGCTGAGGTTGATGTTCTTCAAGCCGATGAAGAACAGGACGAGCAGCACGGCGAGCCCAACGTAGTAGAATCCGCCATGCAGCACCAGGGCGAGCGACATCGGACCGCAGGCAAGTATGACGTGCCATTGGATCACCCTGGGCTGGCCGTAGTTCCGGGCCGCTCCGCCGGCCGTGTAGCCGACTGTGACGGCGACGCAGAGCATGTTCGCAACCGGATCGTCGTTGTTGTAGATGACGACGAAACACCACAGGCCGAGCACCCCTGCGTAGACGAGCGCGCCGAACCAGTAGCGCGGCTCCAGATGCTTGGCCTGTTCGAACGTCAAAGCCAGCGTCTGGTCTTCGTACCCTCGCATCTGAAATGCGCGCGCAGTGCCAATGGCAATGATCAGAAACGCGATCGGCCAGAGCAGGACGTCGCCAGTCTTCAGAGCCGTCATGACAGCGGCCACGGCGGTACAGGCCGAGCCGATGAAGATCGCCCAGAAATTCTGCACCATGGAGTTGATGAGAGCGGCGTAGAGTATGGGCTCCAGCTCGTCTCGATCACTCTGCTTCTGGTTGGCCAGCTGCATCGCCTTGTTACGCGTCCTGTTTGGAGCGTACTTTTACCCAGCCGAGATGAAGTCTTTCTGAGGGAACATCGTTAAAGTCGCGTTGTTTCGAACCTTCAGCGAACGAATTTCTGCTGAAATATCAATCAACTGGGCAAGCTTTGCCGGGCACAAGGTGAAGGAAAGCTTGCCGCCATCGAAGAAAGCGAAAAACTCGGCGCTGTTTTTCGAAAACTTCGCGCCGATGAATATGCGTGCGATGTCGGTGATTTATTGGCCCGACGTCGAGGACAGCAGCGGCGACCAGGCGGGGTCGGATGCGTAGCCCGGTGTCGGCACCTTCTGCTCGTTGCGACCTGAGATGTCGACGCTGAACAGCGACGGCCCACCATTGCCGCCGGGATCGCGGAAGAACATCACGACGCGGCCGTTCGGCGCGAACGTCGGGCCTTCATTGTGGAAGCCCGAGGTGAGAAGACGCTCGCCACTGCCATCGGGCTTGATGATGCCGATCGAAAACTGTCCGCCGCCCTGGCGCGTGAATGCGATGTAGTCGCCGCGCGGCGACCACACCGGCGTTGAGTAGCTGGCACTGGTGTCGTCCTTGGAAAAGGAGATGCGCTGCGCCTGGCCGCCGCCCGCAGGCATCACATAGATCTGCGGCTTGCCGCCGCGATCGGACTCGAAGCAGATGCGGGTGCCATCAGGTGAATACGAAGGAGAAGTATCGATCGCCGGCGTGTCCGTGAGGCGCGTGGTCGAGCGCGAGCGCAGATCCATCACGAACAGGTTGGAGTTGCCGCCCTGCTGGAGGCTCATGATGACGCGCTGGCCGTCCGGCGAGAACCGCGGCGCAAAGGTCATGCCGGGGAAATTGCCGACGATTTCGCGCTGTCCGGTTTCAATGTTGTAGAGATAGACCTTCGGATCGCCCTGGCCGAACTCCATGTAGGTGATCTCTTGCGAGTTCGGCGAGAAGCGCGGCGTCAGCACGAGGTCCGAGCCGCGCGTCAGATAACGCACATTGGCGCCGTCCTGGTCCATGATCGCGAGCTTCTTGACGCGGCGCTCCTTCGGCCCACTCTCGTCGACGAAGACGACGCGGCTGTCGAAATAACCCGTCTCGCCGGTGAGGCGCTGATAGATCTGGTCGGAGATGATGTGGGCGATGCGGCGCCAATATTCCGGCGAGGTGAAATATTGCTGGCCCGTGAGCTGCTGGCCCGAGACTACGTCCCACAGGCGGAATTCGGCCTTGAGGCGGCCATCCGGCTGGCGCGTCATGCGGCCTGTAACCAGCGCCTGGGCGTTGATCTGCTTCCAGCTCTGGAATTGCGGCGCGACGTCGATGTTGCTGATGCGCTCCAGATAGGCGGCCTGGTCGATCGGGTTGAACAGGCCCGAGCGCTTGAGGTTGTTGGTGATCACCTGCGTCACGCCCGCGCCGACCTCGCCGTCCGACGGCGAGCCCGCGACGAAGTTCGGGATCGCGATCGGAATCGGCTGGAAATCGGTCGGGTTCACCTGGAGGCGCCCCTGCGCAAATGCAGAGCGGCCGGCCAGCAGTGTGGCGGTCGATCCCGCTGCCGCAATGAATCCACGTCGTGTCAGCAATGGCATCTTATTCATCTGAGTTATGTCTTTTCACGCTTACAGCATATCTTTGAGGCCGAACGTCATCGGAATGTATTTCCAGGTGTCGTATTGCGCCTTGGGCAGGAATGCATAGGCCTGACATTCTTCAACCGCTCGCTTCGCGCTCTCTGCCATCGCCGTGCCGACTGACCGCGACGGTCCGCGCACGGCGACAATCGTGGGCGAGGAAGCAACCGTGCCGTCCGGGCGCATCTGGATGTCGATATCGACCTCGAACTGATCGGCGTCCTGGCCGTTGTAGGGGAATCTGAAGCAACGCCGGACGGCGGCGACGAATGCGCCCTTCCAGGTCGCGACGATCGCGGTGTCCTTGCCGTTCTGCGTTCCCAGCGCACTGGTCGCGTTCGGCGTCGCGCCGGTCATCTCGTGACGCGTCGGATCGCGCTTGTCCTCGAGCTTGGCCATGATGTCCATCGGATTGAACGGACGATCCTTCGGCTTCGGCGGCTGCGGCTTGGCAGCTTCCTGCTTCGGCGGCGGAGGCTTCTTCTCCTTCTCCGGCTTGTTCAGGGCCTCGGCGATCGGATCGACCTTCTCCTCGGGCTTCTTGTCGGCCGGCTTGCTCTCTTCCTTGGTCTTGCTTTCCTGAACCGGCTTCGGCGGATCCGGCTTCTTCTCGACAGGTTTCTCCACCGGCTTTGGCGGCGGCGGTGTCGTGTTGGTCTGAATCAGCTCTTTCTTGGTCGTGATCTTGCCCTGGGACTCCTCGGGCGGCGTCACTTCCGGAGCGACCTTGTCGACCTTGGGCTTCTGCTTGTCCTTCTCCGCAGTCTGAATGCCGGCGGTCGCCTTGGCGGGCTGATCCATCGAGATGTCTACGGGAATGACGGACTCTTCGGGAATTTCGAGCGCGCGCGAGCTAAAGGAGATCAGCCCCCAGCCGATCACGAGGACGTGGAGGGCAATCGACGCAACAACAGTCTTGTCGACTTTGACCTTCATCCCTGCTCCGGGATAATCACGATATTGGCCTTGAAGCCGGCGGCGCGCACCTGCCCCAGCAGCTTCATCATGTCGGTGTAGCAGACGTCCTTGTCGCCGCGGAGATAGACGACCCGGTCGGCGTCCGACCGCGTGTCCTTGATCGCCTCGATCTTGGACTGGAGATCGCCGGCCGAGATCGGGCTGTCGCCGAGATACAATTCCACGTTCGAGTTGCAGCCGCCGGTCGTCCGCTTCACCGACAGCGTCAAAGGCGGGGCATTCGAGGAGATCGACTTGCCACCGTTGGCGACCGGCAGGTCGATGTCGATATTCGACGTCATCAGCGGCGCTGCAACCATGAAGATGATGAGCAGCACCAGCATCACGTCGACCATCGGCGTGACGTTGATCTCGGCCATGACGGACTTGCGCCGGCTTCGGCGGCCGCCGCCACCGGACGAACTGGCTACGTTCATCGCCATGATCTAAAGCCCACGATCCTCTTCACCGTAGCGTCCATCACCCACGCTCGTCGATCTGACGGGACAGGATGGCTGAAAATTCATCCGCGAAGCCCTCGAGCCGCTGGGCCTGCCGATTCACCTCGGAGGTGAACTTATTGTAGAAAATAGTGGCAGGAATGGCGGCGATAAGGCCGATTGCGGTCGCAAACAACGCCTCCGCGATGCCGGGCGCCACCACCGCCAGAGAGGTATTTTTCGAGGCCGCGATCGACTGGAAGCTCGACATGATGCCCCAGACGGTACCGAACAGGCCGACGAAGGGACCCGCGGAGCCGACGGTTGCGAGCACCAGGAGGCGCCGCTCCAGCCGCTCGATCTCGCGCGCGATCGACACGTTCATCACCTTTTCGATGCGCATCTGAAGGCCGGCGACCGAGCGCGCGTGGCTCTCGAAGGAGCGTTTCCACTCGCGCATCGCCGCGACGAAGCAGGCCGCCATCGAATGCGTCGGCTTGGCGGATAGCGTGCGGTAAAGCTCCTCGATCGACTCGCCGGACCAGAACGCCTGCTCGAAGCGGTCCATCGAGCGGCGGGTGCGTGCGTAGAGGAAGATCTTGTCGATCGCGATCGCCCAGACCCAGACCGAGCAGGACAGCAATCCGAGCATCACCGCCTTCACGATCCAGTGAGCCTGCCAAAACAGCGCGATCAGCGACACGTCCGCGGAAGCAGTAACCGGCAGGGCTGACTGAGCGACGTCGGCCGGATTCATAAGCAGTATCCTCTCAAGGCGATCGTTCCATGTCCTCGGCGCGCAAAATGGCTGCCGGTTCCCCTAGCCGTGCGGGTCGCGCGCAGCTGCCAAGCCTGCGCAAAGCCTTGTCTTTTTGGATTGCAGCGGCCCGTCCGAAGCCGGCCGTCTGCTTTCCCTGCCAAGATGTCAAAACTAAGGGCCTCGACTAAGCCTTTGGGCGCGACTTGCCGACCCTACCAGACGCCGACGATAGTTAATGCCGGGTTAGCGCGGGCGCATTTGGCTGCCGAAATGGCAGGCCGTGCAGGCGGTTGGCCGGGGTAGCGGCTGCCGACTGCCGTCGGGAGTTTCGCGCCCGGAGCGAGGCCGGTTCCGCACGGGGCTGCCGCTGTTCATGGCGGCTTCTGGCAGGCCGACGATGGATGCACCTGGGCCTACCCCCCTCCCCGGCGAAGAAAGCTGGTTGGCGCCATAGCTACACCACGCCGCCATGCTCCACCTCACAGCTCGCGGGCCGAGCCCATTGGCTGCGCTCGCGAATAACAATGCGTGCCGGGATCACCGGCCCAGCCCAAGGAGCGTCCCGTGCAGAAACCAGGAACAGGTGCGCGGTGGATCGTCGCCGCGATTATATCGGTCAGCCTCACAACGTTTGTCCCCGCGCGCGCGGCATCGGTGGCACCGGTCGCCGCGGAGAACGGCATGGTGGTGTCGGCGCAGCATCTGGCGACACAGGTGGGCGTGGACGTGCTCAAGCGCGGCGGCAATGCCGTCGATGCGGCAGTCGCGGTCGGCTACGCGTTGGCGGTGGTCTATCCGGCAGCCGGCAATCTCGGTGGCGGCGGCTTCATGACGATCGAGCTCGCCGACGGCCGCAAGACCTTCCTCGATTTCCGCGAGACGGCGCCCAAGGGCGCGACTGCCAACATGTATCTCGACAAGGACGGAAACGTCATCAAGGGCATCTCCACCAAGGGACACCTGGCCGTGGGCGTGCCGGGATCCGTCTCGGGCATGGAATATGCGCGCGAAAAATACGGCACGATGAAGCGCGCCGACCTGCTCGCCCCAGCGATTCAGTTCGCCGAGCAGGGCTTTGCGCTGGAGCAGGGCGATATCGATTTGTTGGGTACCGCCACCACGGATTTTCAGGATGATCCCGCGTCCGCCGCGATCTTCCTCAACAACGGTCAGCCGTTTCAGGTCGGTGAGAAGCTGGTGCAGTCTGAGCTCGCCAAGACCCTGCGGGAGATCAGCAGCAAAGGCGCCGACGGCTTCTACAAGGGCTGGGTCGGCAGCGCTATCGTGGCATCGAGCCAGGTAGGCAAAGGCCTGCTGACGCAGGACGACCTCGACGGCTACAAGACGCGCGAGCTTGCGCCGGTCGAATGCGACTATCGCGGCTACCACGTCATCTCGGCACCGCCACCGAGCTCGGGCGGCGTCATCATCTGCGAGATCCTGAATATACTGGAAGGCTACCCGCTGCGGGAGCTGGGCTATCACTCCGCGCAGGCCGTGCACGTCCAGATCGAGGCCATGCGCCATGCTTACGTGGATCGCAACAGCTATCTCGGCGATCCCGACTTCGTGAAGAACCCGCTCGACCGCCTGCTCGACAAGAACTACGCCGGCAAGATCCGCGCCGTGATCGATCCGAACAAGGCTGGCGTCTCCAAGGATATCAAGCCGGGCGTCGAGCCGCACGAGGGCAGCAACACCACGCATTATTCGATCGCCGACAAGGACGGCAACGCGGTATCGGTGACGTACACGCTGAACGACTGGTTCGGCGCCAAGGTGACGGCGGCCAAGACCGGCGTGCTGCTGAACGATGAAATGGACGACTTCACCGCGAAGGTCGGCGTGCCGAACCTCTATGGCCTGGTGCAGGGCGAGGCCAATGCCATCGCTCCCGGCAAGCGGCCGCTGTCCTCGATGAGCCCGACCATCGTCACCAAGGACGGCAAGACCGTCATGGTGGTGGGCACGCCCGGCGGCAGCCGCATCATCACGGCTGTCCTGCAGACGATGATCAACGCGATCGATTACGACATGAACGCGCAGGAAGCCGTCGACATGCCGCGCATCCACCAGCAATGGCTGCCGGACCTCACCAACGTCGAGAACTATGCACTGTCACCGGACACCCGCAAGATTCTGGAAGGCATGGGCCACGAGTTCGGGCCGCCGCAGCCGGCCAACCATCTGGCGGTCATCATCGTCGGCGCGCCGTCGCTGAACGGTGAGCAGGTCGGCAACAACCGCTACTATGGCGCCAACGATCCCCGCCGCAACACGGGGCTGGCCGCCGGGTATTGAGGGCCTTGGAGATGCCTGGGGTGGGCAAAGGCGCGAAGCGCCGTGCCCACCCCTTCTGCGTAAACAGACGAGGTGGGTATGGCGTTCGCTTTGCCCTGCCAGAGTGCCGTTCGACGGACAGCGCCGAACTCGAAACCTCGTAGGCAGCCTGTGCCACGCGTGAGGGTTTATTTTACCGGCCGATCGGCAACACACTCTATTGTATTTGCCTGTCAGCCGCCCGACGATGCCGGAGTGGGCCGCTCGTCAGACGACTGCAGTGGCTGGCGAACTGCCCGACGACCTCGTACGGGAGATCCGCATGGAACAGATTCTGATCAACCTCGTCTCAGGCGCGCTTGGTGGAATTGGCGCGGGCAAGTCTTCTCCGACATTCGATCTCGGGATGGCCGGCAACGCCATTTCGGGCCTGGTCGGCGGCGGAGTGCTCGGCCAGGTCATTACGTTGCTGCTTCCGTCGATCATGGCCGCAGCAGAGTCTGGCAATTTGAGCGTCGGCGGCGTCGTGTCACAGGTCGTTGCCGGTGGCGCCGGCGGGGCGATCCTCACCGCGATCATCGGAGCCATCAAGAACAAGGCTGCCGCCTGATCGATGTGGCAAGGGACAAAGCCTTACCATTTCTCCTTCGACGTCCGCACGTCGAGCTCGAACGACCAGGCACGTTCGGGTTGGCGGTAGAGGAAGGCGAAGGCATCAACGATACCTTCGATGCTGATCAGGCTGTCCTGCCTGCTTGCAGCATCGGGAAAGCGATTCATGATCTTGTCGCCGGCGATCGCGCCGTCGACCACGACATGAGCGACGTGGATGCCGTCGGGCGCATATTCCTTGGCCATCGCTTGCGCGAGCGTGCGCAAGCCGGCCTTGGCGGAGTTGAAAGCGCCGAAGCCGGAGCGCCCGCGCAGCGAGGCGCTGGCACCGGTGAAGAGCAGCGTGCCGCTCTGCTTCGGCGCCATGCGACGCACCGCCTCGCGGCCGAACAGGAAGCCGCCGAAGCAGACGACACGCCAGGCGTTCTCGAAATAGTCGGCGTCCATCTCGATGATCTTGCCGGGCGTATTGTTGCCGGCATTATAGATCGCGAGATCGAGTTCGCTGCCGGCGGCATCGAACAGCGCCGCAATGTCGCTCTCCTTGGTAGCATCGGCGACGAAGGGAACGGCCTGTCCTCCTGATTTTTCGATACCGTTCGCAACAGCCTCGAGCGCGGACGACGTCCGGCCCGCTACGATCACTTTAAGCCCGTCCGCAGCAAACCGCTTGCAGAGCTGGGCGCCGAGCCCGCGGTCCGGCCCCACACCGATCACGATCGCCGTCTTCATCGCATCCTCCCGCAAAGCCTGAAGTCCAAGCCCAATCGTCACTCGCCCAGCATATCGCAATTAGTTCTAAAATAGAACTATATTATTGATCGCAATTTCTACCTGAGAGTAGAGGCACGGCGGCCTACTCAGGCGCTTTCATTCCATTTTGGAATTTTGTATCGTCGAGGCACGAACGCACTAGGAATTCAGCCTTTTCGGGATTGGACGCATGCGATGGGATTCGCTTGAGCAGGAACAATGCTCGGTCGCCAGGACGGTGGCGGTGATCGGCGACCGCTGGAGCCTCTTGATCCTGCGTGACTGCTTCTTGCGCGTGCGCCGGTTCGAGGAGTTTCAGTCCCGGCTCGGGGTCACCCGGCACGTTCTCGCCGATCGCCTGAAGAAGCTCGTCCGGTTCGGCGTGCTCAGGCGCTCGCCCTATCAGGAGAATCCGACGCGTTACGAATACATCCTGACCCAGAAGGGACTGGATCTCTATCCCGTGGTGATGGCGATCGTGCATTGGGGCGACACGCACATGGTGGATGAGCGCGGACGCCCCCTGCTTCACGAGCACAAAGGCTGCGGCAAGATGTTCGACCCGGTGCTGGTCTGCTCCGAATGCGGCGAGCCGATCATCGCGAAAGAGGTCCACGTGCACGCCGGCCCGGGTGCGGCGGAAGGCATGGCCGAGGAGCTCGCAGCACGCGAGGTTGCATTGACCGCCCGCGCGAAATAGCGGCACGCCCAATCCGCGCGACTCACCTCTTGGGTCAG
The DNA here is from genome assembly GCF_055791185.1 of Bradyrhizobium ingae. Classification (NCBI taxonomy): domain Bacteria; kingdom Pseudomonadati; phylum Pseudomonadota; class Alphaproteobacteria; order Hyphomicrobiales; family Nitrobacteraceae; genus Bradyrhizobium; species Bradyrhizobium ingae. The sequence continues at coordinate 170,269 of NZ_JBVUBB010000008.1, read as the reverse complement.
GATTTACGCGCCCGGGAGGGCACGGTAGCGTCGCCGCTGCCCAGTTCGCCGCCGTCAGCCAAGCCCAGGAGCTTCATGACGATCTTTCGGCGCTCCATATCCGTGAAGGGCGAGACGCCGGCCAGCTCCATGTACCAAAGCCCTTCCACCGCGAGGTGAACGATCGCCGCGCGGTCGAAGTCGATGCCCGCGCTGATCTCGCGGAAACGCTCCGCGTAGTAGGCCTTACCGGCTCGGTTATTCCATAGCCCAGACATGCGCAGCCGCGCACTCGCCTTGTCCGCCTTTGAGCGGTTGTGCATCGAGGCGATCGCATAACCCTTGAGCTCGCGCGATGGCGTATCGGGCAAGCTCTCGGTCGTCCTCTGGCGAGCTTCGGCATAGCGCTCGACGAGTCGCTCGGCAAGCGCATCGATCAGGGCTTCCTTGCTGAGGAAGTGATAGAGCAGACCGCCTTTGCTGACGCCGGTACGCGCCGCGAGCGCTTCGTAGGTCAACGCGGCCACGCCCTCCTCTGCAATCAGATCGAGGGCAGCATCGAGCAGCATCGGCCGCGCGCTTGGACGGCCAACGCCGCGCTCGGTGGCCGACTTCGACTTGGCTGCCTTCTTGCTCATATGGCGACTATTTTCAGAAGCATCCCTGGCTGTCAAGATTAATTACTGCACCGTACGGACGGTTCTTATTGCGAATACCGGGAATGCCGATCCTGCTTGGATTTACCATTTGACAGTCGCGCTTATCGGAATGTTTATATACAGTATAGACGGTATAGTATTTGCGCCGATAATTACGCGCGGGACGAGACGCAAAAGAATGACCAGACACATTCCTCGCAACGACGAACGTCCGCTCGACGATACCGAAAAGGGTATTCCCGGCCACGTCGGCGTCATCCCGATCGATACTTTGCGCACGCAGGGCTGGAACCTGCTGAAGGAAGACTTGCCACTGCCGGTCGCCGTGCTCAAGGAAGATGCCGTGTGGCACAACGTCCGCTGGATGCAACGCTTCATTGCGCAGAGCGGCGCGGCGATCGCGCCGCACGGCAAGACGACGATGAGCCCGGCACTCTTCGATCTGCAGCTCGCGGCGGGCGCCTGGGGCATTACGGTCGCAACCGTCCATCAGCTCCAGGTGGCGCGCCGGTTCGGCTATTCCCGCATCGTGATGGCGAACCAGCTCGTCGGTCGGCGCAATATCGACTATGTACTGGAAGAGCTGAAGCGCGCCCCCGACTTCGAATTCTGCTGCCTTGCCGATTCGATCGCTAATGTTGAGCGCCTCGCTGATGCGGCGCGCCGCATCGACGCCGGCCGGCCGCTGCGTCTGCTGGTCGAGATCGGCTATATCGGCGGCCGCACCGGCTGCCGCGATCTCGAGTCCGCGCTTGCGGTTGCGCGCGCGATCGCGGCCGGTTCACCCGTTCTTGCCTTGGCGGGGATTGAAGGCTTCGAGGGTCTCATGCACGGCGGCACGCCGGCAGAGAGCACTGTCCTGGTTGACGGTTTCCTTGAGCGGATGGCGACCCTCGCCAGGGCTTGCGCAAAGGAGGGACTGTTTGCGCCAGGCGAGGTGCTGCTGAGCGCCGGCGGCTCGATCTACTATGATCTCGTCGCGGCAAAGCTGCGATCTATCGAGATCGGCCAGCCGACCAAGGTGGTGCTGCGGAGCGGCTGCTACATCACGCATGACGACATCCTGTACAGGCGCGCGTTCGAGGCGCTGCATCTCCGGGATCCCGAACTGGCCGCCATGGGCGGCGGACTGCGACCGGCGCTGGAGATCTGGGCCTATGTCCAGTCGCGGCCCGAGCCCGAAAAGGCGATCCTCGGCTTCGGCAAGCGCGACGCGTCCTATGACGATCCGCCGCTGGCGCTGAAATGGTTCCGTCCGGGCGGCACGATGACGAGCCCGGCCGCGATCCCATCCGGCCACCGCGTGACCCATCTGAATGACCAGCACTGCCATTTCGCCATCCCGCCTGACTCTCCTCTGGCGGTCGGCGACATGGTTGCGTTCGGCATTTCTCATCCCTGCCTGACCTTCGACAAGTGGCGCGTCATGCAGATGGTCGACGAAGCGTACAACTGCATCTCGGCCATCAGGACCTATTTCTAGTCACCGACCCGGCGTCGCCGGCGCTGACACTGTGCTTCTTCTCCTCCCACGTTCGAAAGGACACGCGACCATGTCGGCCTCTCACCCCGCAACCAAACCCACTGCCTCCGGCGGCTACTCCTACATTCCCTTCGAGTTTCAATACTCGTCCGGCGTCGCGGCCCTACCAGGCTTCCGGCTCGAGCGTGCGCGTTTCAACCGGCTGGTGCCGATGGCCGAAGGCTTCGCGCGGATCAAGGCGCATCTCGGCTCGCTTGAACGGCCGCTCACCGCATTTGCCGCATGTGAATTGCGCTCGACGCTGCCTTTCACGGCGGACGGCTTTCGCGAGTTCAATCTGGGCTATGCCCAGGTGTTGCGAGAGTGGGGCATCATGAAGGGCGAGGATAATCCGGTTGCACGAAGCAATGTATGTCCCGAGCTCGATCCGCCGACCGAGTCCGGATTCTACGCCTTCACCTACACCGTTCCGGACACTTCTGCGGCTCCGACATTCCTGATCTCGGGCGGCGCCGAGACACGAAGCGCCGCGATACCACAGGATCGGATCGTCGCCTTTGGAGACACCTCCCCCGCCGGATTGCGCGCAAAGGCACGGCAGACCCTCGGCGAGATGGAGAAGCGACTGGCGGCCTTCGGGTTTGGCTGGGCTGATACCACCGCCGTCCAGGTCTATACCGTTTTCGATCTGCACCCCTTCTTTCTGGATGAGATCACGGCGCGCGGCGCCGCTCGCAGCGGCTTGACCTGGTATCCCTGCCGGCCGCCCGTTCAGAAGATCGACTTTGAAATGGACTGCCGCGGTCTCACGCGCGAGATCGTTCTGTCGGCATAAGATTCAGCCGGAGCCGAGACTGCCCGCCGCTCCGCGGCATCTCAAAACATCCACAGATGCGCGGCGAACCACCGCCGCGCGTCGCGATTGAAGTTGACGATCAGGCGGCAGGCCGCGCACTCGTCGGCGAAGCATACATATAGTAGTGCACGTAACGATCCCGGCACTTCTCCTGTAGTTCCGCCTCGGACAGGTCCTCCGCGAACCGCGCCGGACTCATGAGGGACAGATCGTCGGTCGTACGACCGTTGACGATGAGCTCCACCAGTTGCTCACTCAAAGCCGGCGCGGTCGACAACCCCCCGACGTTGCAGCCGCCGATCACATAAAGATTCCTGACGCCGGGCGCCTGTCCGATGATGTGGTGGCCGTCCATGGTCATCGTCGGCAATCCCCCACGGTGCTCACGCAGCGAAAGCTCCGTCTGGAAGATGGGAAACTGATCCTTGACGAGAGCCGCAAGTCGCTTCAGCACGGCCAGATCAAGCTCGAGATTTTCGATCCGGAACGAGCCCGGCAGTTTGGAGAGATCGACCGGTGTGGGATCGCTCTCGTATCCTCCGAACATCAGCCCGCCGCGATCCGGCCGCACATACACATTGGCATCGATGATGCGGGTGATCGGCTGCTGATTGCTCACGCCAGGCAGCGGATTGGTGATCATCAACTGGTGGCGCATGGCAACGGCTGGGACCTTGGCGCCGGCCAGGGAGGCGACGAAACGAAACCATCCGCCGGCGGCATCGACAACGACGGGCGCGGAGAATTCACCGCGATCAGTGACGACCCGCGTGACCGCGCCGTGTTCGACAACCAACTCGGAGACCTTCGTGTGAGGCAGCATCGTAGCCCCCAGCCGCACCGCGCCCTTCGCGTAGGCGCGCGGGACCTGCACCGGCTCCAGGAAGACGTCCCGCCGCATCAGCGTCGAACCAACGATGCCCTTGTTCTGCAGAAACGGGTTGCGTTCACACGCCTCCTCGGCCGTAATCATGTCGACTTCGAGCCCGAGCTTCTTCGCAGCGGCGACCCGCTCCGCCAACAGCTTGAGATGTTCCGGTCGACGTGCAACCGACATGCTGCCGGGCTGGTAGAATTCGATCGGCTCGCCCGTATCCTCGGCCAGGCGCTCGATCTTCTCGACTGCACGAACCGCAAGCCTGGTCATGACCTCGGTCGAGCGGACCTGACCGCTCAGCCCGGCGGCGCGCGCCGAGGTCTGCGAGGCGATCTCGGCCTGATCCAGCACCGCAACATGGCGTCCTGCCTTGGCGAGATGGAAAGCAGTGCTCGAGCCCAGCGCGCCCGAACCAATGACGATTGCATCAAACTTGTCCATAACCGGCCTTCCTTTCTTCCGATGATTGCGGGCTCAGGCGTGCTTCCATCAACTTGGCGAGATAGGACAGCGGCAACGCCATGATCAGGTACATGAGACCGACCGCGATATAGATCTGCAGCGGCATGAAGTATTCGCTGGTGAGATCCCGTGCCTGCAGCATCATCTCCGGTGCCGCAATCAGTGACGCAACCGATGTATCCTTGAGCAGCGCGATACCGTAGTTGCCCATCGGCGGTAGGACGATGCGAAGAGCCTGCGGCAACACGACGTAGCGAAGGACCTGAATGTTGCGCATGCCCAGCATCTGCGCGGCCTCGCGCTGCCCCTTGTCGATCGCCTGGATGCCGGACCGATAGACTTCGGCAACGTAGGCAGCACCGTTCAAGCCAAGGCCGAGCACGGCCGCATTGAACGAATTGAGCGTGATTCCGATCGAGGGCAGTCCGAAATAGATGACAAACAGCAGCGTCAACGACGGCATGCCGCGGACGATCTCGACGTAGCCATATGCAATCGCCCGCAGCCAGGCCCGCGAGGACAACCGGGCTAGCGCCAGCGGCAAGGCGAGCACAGCGGCGAGGATGAAGGCCAGCGACATGAGTCGCAGCGTCCAGACGGCGCCGCGCAGGAGCTGGGGCAGCCATTCCAGAAACAGCGAAAAGAAGCCGATCATGTCAGCCTCCCGCGGCGGAGCCGGTTTTCGAGCCACTGGGCGAGCCGCGACAGCGGAAAGCTCATCGCGATGTAGATGACCGCGACCAGGATGTAGATCGGTCCGCTGAGATAGCTCTTCGTAACGAGGTTGCGGGCGTAGAAACTGAGTTCGGGCGCGGCAACGGCCGATGCGAGCGAGGTCTCCTTGAGCAGACCCACGGCGAAATTCGCCAGCGGCGGCAGGACCACCCGCATCGCCTGCGGCAAGATCACGTAACGAAGCGCCTTTGGGCGCGTCATGCCGATCATGAAAGCCGCCTCGAGCTGACCCGCATGAACCGACTGCAGGCCCGCGCGGAAAACTTCCGTCAGATAGGCGCCGCCGTTCAAGCCGAAGCCGAGTACCGCCACTGGGATCGGATCCAGTTTCACACCGACCTGCGCCAGGCCGAAATACAACACGAACAGCTGGGTGAGGATCGGGACGCCGCGGAATATCTCGACGTAGATCCTGATGCCCAGTCGGGCGAGGCGTGAGGGAAAGGTCTGAAGCAGCCCAAGGACGAGCCCGATCAGGACCGCGACGATGAAGGCGCCAATCGTGATCCTGACCGTGGTTATCGCCCCCGAGAGCAGAACCGCCGTGAATTCAGGCAGCAACGGCAGTGCACGCGACCACTCGTTCACGACGCGAGCCCCGTTGGGGATGCGCTACGTCGGTCACGTTGTGGGCGCAGCAGTGCCATCGTCCGCGGATGAGCCGGCTTGCTCAGAAGATCCCGCGGCGCTCCTTCGTCGACGACGGCTCCGTGATCCATCACGATGATGCGGTCGGCAACCTCCTCGGCGAACGACATTTCGTGCGTGACGATCAGCATCGTCATGCCCTCATTGGCAAGCTGCTGCATGACATCCAGCACCTCACCGACGAGCTCTGGGTCCAGCGCAGACGTCGCCTCGTCGAACAGCATCAATTTCGGCTTCATCGCCAGCGAACGCGCGATTGCTATTCTCTGCTGTTGTCCACCCGACAAGTGGTCGGGATAGGCGTTCGCCTTTTGCGGGAGGCCCACCTTTTCGAGAAGGTCGCGCGCTTCGGGTTCGACCTCGTCGCGCGGGCGCCTCAGGACCTTGAGCGGCCCGAGCATGATATTTTCGAGCGCCGTCAGATGCGGGAAGAGATTGAACCGCTGGAAGACCATGCCGATGCCGGTTCGAATGTCAGCGATCTCGCGGTCGGACATCGAAATCCGCTGGCCATCGACGAACCTGTCGCCGATGTATCTGCCGGCGACGATGACTTCACCGGCATTCGGCTTCTCAAGATGCGCGATGCATCTGAGAAGCGTGGTCTTGCCGGAGCCGCTCGAGCCGATGATTGCCACCCGTTCGCCGCCTGCGACGTTCAGGCTGACATGGTCGAGCGCCCTGTAATTTCCGAAGGTCTTGCAAAGGCCCGACACCTTCACAAGCGATGAGTTCGCTGCAACGTGATTCATGCCGCCTGCCCTGCTCGCCTCGGATCGTTCAGCCGAACAAAGCCGAGTAGTCCTTTGGCTGGTGCGCCCACTTTCCGATGACATTGCCGCTCTCGTCGCGGTCGACGCCGAGACGCGGATTGCTTTCGTTGGAAAGAGCTGCGAGGTAGTCGTCGGCCTCCATGCCGTATTTCTTCAGCAGCTTGCCATTAGTGCCGGATCGCCAGAGCCAGCGGACACCGGCGTTCACGGCGTCGAAGAGATCGAAGTTTTCGACGTTCATGCCGATGACGGTGGTCTGCTTCTGGCCCAGCACATCGAAGTCCGGCAACGAATCGGTCGGCACCAGCTTGAGGCTCCAGTTGGGATTCTGCTGGATCATGTAGGCGACCGTTGGCGCGTCCAGAAACGCGAAATCGAGACGCCCGGCCTGCACGTCACGCACGCACGCATCGGTCGTATCGTAGAGCTTGAGCTCGCTCGTTCCGGGAATTCTCTTCAGTTCGGGGACGATCGTGAATCCGCTGACCGTGCCGATGCTGCGGCCCTTCATGTCGTCGACGACCAGGCGCGGGCCGACCTTCATGTCCTTTCGCGTCAAGGTGTACTTGCCGGTGTAGTAGATCGCGTCGGTCAGAAGCAGCACCTGCGAGCGCGCTTTCGTCCACCCCATATTGCCAAGCATGACGTCGGCGCGGCCTCCCCGGATCGACTCGATCGTCGCTGACCAGTCCATCAAGGCTGGCACCGCCTTGAGACCCATCCTCGTCGCGATTGCCGTGATCATCTCGCCATCGGCGCCAAGGATCTGCCCCTCCTTGATGCTGGTCATCGGCATGTCCCCGTTCATCGCGACCGTCAGTGCCCCCGGCGCCACCGTCTTGAACCCCTGCGAACCTGCCCTGGAGCTGCGTGCCATGACCAGGGCAGCCGTTCCCCCAATCGCTCCCGACAAGACGTCTCGACGGGAAAGAAAAGCCATTCTCTGGCGCGAAGAAGATTTGCTCTGGCGCGAAGAAGATTGGTCGAAAGACATGAGCTCCTCCTGATTGTTCCACGCGGCAAGCGACCGCATCGATCGAAGCGACCGCGTGCCCGGCACCCATTTTTATACCGTACGTCTGGTACAGTAACTGCTTTCGAGGCGTGTTGCAAGACGATCGCATGAGCGCATTTCACGCGGCCTCTCCCTCAGGCTGTGCGGATTCCATCGTGCTCGCTTGAATGACACTGCGCGTCTCGGGCTCACAGCCCGCGAGGCCGCGTCGCTGAGTGGCCTCGCGCGGCAGGGCCGATCGCGGCGACGATCAGGCGACTTCTTCCGGACAGTTGGTCAACCGCGCGGGATTGCCGACAGCGGTGCAGCCGTCCGGCACGTCGGAGATCACAACCGACGCGGCGCCGATCTTGGCGAAGTCGCCGATGCGAATGTCGCCAAGAATGGTCGCGCTGGCGCCGATGAAGACACCGTTTCCGATCCGAGGCGAGCGGGTCGGCAGTTCGCCATTCCGGCCAATGCTGACATTCTGGAGAATCGTCACGGCGTCGCCGATCACGGCGTTAGCACCGATCACGATGCCGCTGGCGTGGTCGAGATATACCGACGAGCCAATATGCGCCGCAGGATGGATGGTGACCTGCAAGGCGTTGGATGCTTCGTTCTGAAAGAGCAGCGCCGCATCGATATGGCCGCGGCTCCAGAGCCAGCTCGAGACGCGCCATGCCTCGAGCGCGACATAGCCCTTGAAATGCAGCAGTGGCGACAGCAGGCCCGCGATGGCAGGGTCCCGGATCGCGATGGCGCGCAAGTCGAGAGTTGCCGTCTCAATCAGGTCGGGCTGCTGACGGAAAGCGTCGTTGGCGAACGCGGTGAAGCGCGCACGCACAGTGGTGTTGCTGCCGCCAAGCCGGCGGCCGATCAGATCTGACAGAGCGGCGGCGAAATCGTCATGTGCGAGGACAGTTGCCGCCAAGACCGTGCCGAAGACGGGATCGGCTGCGGCCGCGCGTTCTGCCTCGCCGCGGATCGCCTGCCAGAGACTGGCGCTCGATATGCTTGCAGCCTCCGCCATCGCCGACCCCGGTCCTTCGCCGCCTAGTTTCGCCCACTGAATATAGGATGTCCGCGGCGGTGTGGCACCAGGCTAGCAAAGCCAAACCGCCCGCCTGCGGGGCTCGCAGGCGGGCGGTTCGGGGCCATCAGGATTTTTGGGGGCGTGCGCCTGAAGGCTTTGCGGATCGGATCAACCCTGCGGCGGCGGCTCGTTCGGCGGCGTCGGACGGGTCTTGTGCTGCGCCATGAACTGGTCGAACTCTTCCTTGTCCTTGGCGTGACGAAGCCGCGTCAGGAAATCCTTGAACTCGCGCTGCTCTTCCTCGAGCCGCTGAAGGGTCTCGGTGCGGTACTCGTCGAACGCGCGGTTGCCGGAGGACGGCGGGCCGAAGCCAAAGCCGAAGCCGCGGCGCTCCATGCGGTCGCGCATGCGGTCCATCTTGTACTGCATCTTCTCCATCTTGTTCTGCCAGCGATCGTGGCCGCTCCAGCACGACATTCTTCTGCTCCCGAGTGTGAAAAAGAGAAGGGCAAGCCCGATCGGCCACCAGATGATGAAGCCCAGGACGGTCACGGCAATCCAGCCGGGGTGCCAGGGCGTATCGAGCATGTGGGGGCGGTAGTAGGGGTCTTCCGAGGGGCCGCGCCATCGATTGACATCAGCGGTGTAGGCCATTTCCCATCTCCATCACGGCTGTCACGCCGTTGTGAATGTAAATAACATTTACATAGGTAGCCGATCCCGTGGTTTTGTCAAGCCAGCCGCCGGACAGGCCGGCCGATTTATTTGCGCAATTTTATTTCAGCTTGCCCCAGGGACCATTGGGCGGGCTGGTCGAACCGGAGGATGCCTCCGGTGGCACCGGCGGCGGCTCGGCGCCTTTCGTCGCGGGACGACGGTCGATCGGGAAGCCGAGGCCGCGCAGATAGATCAGCACTTCGGCTTCGAGCAGCTCGTCCGGCGACATCGGCAGCTTGCGGCGCGCGGCATCTCCGCGGGAGAACAGCGAGGCCACGCCGTGCGACATCGACCAGATGTGCAGCGCCATCATCATCGCCGGCGGCCGCGGCGTGCCCGGCGGCGTCAACGCCGCGAGGCGTTCGGCGGCCGCACGAATGACACCGAAAGCGCGCTCGCCTGCCGCCATCAGCGCCGGATTGGCGTCGACCGGCAGGCCGGATTCGAACATCGCGGAATAGAAAGCGGGCTCTTCGCGCGCGAAGGCGAGATAGGCTTTGCCGACGCGCTCGAACGCCGTGAGAGTGTCCGGGCGGCCATCGTCCCAGGCCGCGGTCAGGCGCGCCTCGAACTGCTCGAAGCCGCGCTGCGCGATCGAGGAGAGCAGTTCGTCGCGGTCGCGAAAATGCCGGTAGGGAGCGGCCGGGCTGACGCCTGCCATCCTCGCGGCATCGGCAAAGGTGAAGCCGGCCGCGCCCTTCTCGGCGATCAGCCCCAGCGCTGCCTGGAGCAACGCCTCCTTCAGATTGCCGTGATGATAGCCGCGCTCGGCGCGGCGCTGCTCGTCCTTGCGCCAGCTCATGTGAATGACTTTTACATGAGCTGTGCGCGAAGGTCACTAGCGCGGGCGGGGATTGATTAACCCGTACTTCCCCGGAATGGGAGCTAGCCGCCGGGAATCGGCAGCACCGGCATGATCTCGACCCGCTCGCCCGGGAAGATCGCAAAATGCGGATGGTTCTCGAACATTTTCGCCGCAGCCTCGTGCGAGGCGGCCTTGACCACCGTAAAGGCGCCCATCTCGTTGGCGATGTCGGCAACGCCTTTGGTGTCGACCTTCTTGGTCTTGCCGAGCGGGCCGCCCATGGCCTGGATCGCGTCCTGGTGCTTCTGGACCCAGGCGTGCCAAGCCGCCATGCCCTCCTTCTCCTTCGCCTTGCGTTCGGCTTCCGGCAGCGCATTCCAGGCAGCCATCTTCGCGCTCTCCTTGCTGCCGAGGAAGACGGCGAGATAGGTGTCGTTGCTCATCGGTCGTTTCTCCTTTGATGGTGGACTGATTGATGGAGTGACGAAGCCGCGACATCGGCCGCGGCCATCGTGGCTATTTTTTCTTCAGGCCGTCGAAGCCGGCGGCCGCCTCCTGCACCTCAGGCGAGAAGTCGGCCATTTCCTGCACCTGGCGGATTTCGATGATCTCGTTCGGCGAGGCCGGACACTTCTTGGCCCAGCCGATCGCCTCCTCGCGCGAATCAACCTCGATCATCCAGTAGCCGCCCAAGACTTCCTTTGACTCGGCGAAGGGACCGTCGGTCACGACCGGCTTGCCGGTCGCGAACGAAACGCGTGCGCCAGTCGAGGGCGGATGCAAGCCGTCGAGCGTGATCAAAACGCCGGCGTCCCTGAGCGCCTCGTTGTAGCGCATCATCGCGGCGACGCGCTCCGGATCGAGTTGAACGTCCTTCGGCGCGGTCTCGTAACCGAGCGGGATCATCAGCATCATGAATCGCATGAGAGTTCCTTGTTGTTTTTCGTCACTCCGGGGCAGCCCGCGGGGCTGAACCCGGAATCTCGCACCACAATTTCTGGATTTCGGGTTCAGCCCCGACGCACGCCCCGGAATGACGGCAGGTCGGGCTATTTCTTCGCGGCCGTCGCGCGCGTCCGCTCTTCCTGCTCGCGCAGCTCGGGGGTGAGGGCCTCGCCAAAATCCTCCGCCGAGAACACCTGGCGGATCTCGATCTCGGCGCCGGGCGCGAACGGAGCACGCTTCATCCAGGAAATCGCCTCATCCAGCGAAGCGGTCTTGATCAGCCAGAAGCCGGAGACGAGGTCGGAAGAGAGATCGAACGGGCCGCGGGTGACCCTCGCCTCGCCGCCGTAACGGACGCGTGCACCCTTGACGCTCGGATGCAACCCTTCGCCCGCCTCGATCACGCCGGCTTTCGCCATCTCCTCGTTGAACTTGCCCATGGCGGCCAGCATCTCGGTGGTCGGCATCTTGCCGGCCTCTGTATCCCGGTTGGCCTTTACGATCACCATGAAACGCATTGTCGATGCTCCGTTTTTCGTGTTTGGGCCGAATTTACCCGCGCTCTTGGATAGGACGAACCGCATCTTGCGGTCCCGACATGCCGGTGAAAATTATTTCGGAGGTAAGGGGTCGCGAGGCTATCCCTGCTGGCGGCAGAAAGACACGCGATCCAGCCGGAATCATCCCAGCAGCGCGCGAAGTAAGTCTGCTTATCGAGATTGTCGTCGAAGGGAGCTGGCGAAGCGGAAGTTGTCGGCGAGCGTCCGCGACGCTGGCGCGGGCATTGGCAAGAGAGGGAGCCAAGAGATCCTTGATCAGGCTTACGCGATCGGCCGGCATCATTACACCACCTCCGCGAAACAACCGGAGCAACGTCCGGTCTCATTGAAGAGCGCGCATTCCGTATCGGCGTCATTCGCGTGGCGCAGGCGCGACATCGTGACACGGACGCACCTGCCGAAATCCGATACAGAAAATCTTGGCTTTTCCGTAGATGTACGGAAGCACCCACGTCGCGAGTAATGACTGCTGGCATGCATATAAATCGATAATGAACGCAGACGCAGACACATAGTCATTGCGATCCGGGAGTAGCAGGACAACCGGCTCGCTTCGCAGGGTTCATAGTCGATAAAGAATCACGTGCAACTCTTTGTGACAGTTGCATTCATTCGATCCTCCCGCGTTCCAACGCCCAAACCATTTTCCCCGGAGGCACGGATTTGTTCAGCTTTTCAGGCAAGGCCAGGATTCAGCATGCGCTCGCACAGGCGGCGGCGCTCGATCGCTCGCAGGCGGTGATCGAGTTCAGTCTCGACGGCACGATCGTCACCGCCAACGACAATTTCCTGAAAGCGATGGGCTATTCGCTCGACGAGATCAGCGGCAAGCATCATCGCTTGTTTGTCGATCCGGCCGAACGAGAGAGCGCGGCCTATCGCGACTTCTGGGCGCGGCTCAATCGCGGTGAATTCCAGGCCGCACAATACAAGCGCTTCGCCAAAGGCGGCCGCGAGATCTGGATCCAGGCCTCCTACAACCCGATCTTCGACCTCAACGGCAAGCCCTACAAGGTCGTGAAATACGCAACCGACATCACCGCGCAGGCGATCGGCCGCAAGAAGGCCGACAACGCGCGCGGACTGATCGAGGCGGTTGCGGCGGGCAGCGAGGAGATGAGCGCCTCGATCCGGGAGATCTCCGAGACCATGGCAAAATCACGCCAGAGCTCGAAGGCGGCGACGAGCCGGGTCGAGATCGCCGACGGCCAGGCACAGAAGCTCAATGCGGCGGCGCAGGCGATGCGCGGCATCGTCGAACTGATCTCGGGCATCACCGGCCAGATCAATCTCCTCGCGCTCAATGCCACGATCGAGTCCGCACGCGCCGGCGAAGCCGGGCGCGGTTTCGCCGTGGTGGCCTCGGAGGTGAAGAGCCTCGCCAACCAGGCCAAGCAGGCGACCGACACGATCTCCTCGGAGATCGACGCGCTGAACAGCATTTCGGGCGACGTCGCAAGTTCCCTCGGCGCGATCAAGGCCGCCATCGCGGGCCTGAACGAGTTCATCGCCTCCACCGCCGCCGCGGTCGAGGAGCAGAGCATCGTGACCGCCGAATGTCCGGGAACATGCAGCGCGCCTCAGCGGAGCTCTCCTAGTCCGGCAGCCACCGCCGCGTCATCTCGCTCGCGCCTTCCGGCAACATTTCGAAGATTGCTGACGCCAGCACGGCGTGGACGTGCAGCGTCACAGTTCCCACATTGCGGAAGCCGTGCTTGCGACCGGCGGGCACCAGCACCGACTGGCCGGCGGTGACCTTTGCGCGCGTCTCCTCGAGCCAGATCTCGGCTTCGCCCTCACGCACCGTCAGCACCTCCTCGACGAGGTGACTGTGCGTCGGCGCGCCGGCGCCGGGGGCGACCCACTGCTCGAAAATGCACAACGCCGTGGCGCCGGTGCGGGCCGAGGCCAGCATGCGAGTCTTGACGCCCGGCCGCCACTCTTCCAGAGCCGATGGATCGGAGGACTCCATGCGGAAGCCTTTCTTGCGAGGGCGAAAGCGCAGTAAAAGACGCGAAGGCCGTCCGCCTTTGTGGCCGGCGTTCCGGATACAGGACAGATTAGCAGATGACCTCAAGCCCGCAAAAGGTTGCTCTCGTCACCGGAGCCGCGCGCGGCATCGGCCTTGCGACGGCCAGGAAATTCCTCGCAGAGGACTGGCGCGTGGCGCTGCTCGACATCGAGGGCGAGTTGTTGGCACACGCCGTCGCCGCGATCGACCGGCGCGACGCGACGTTGGCACTGACTTGCGACATCTCCGATAGCGCCGCGGTCGCAGTCGCGATGAAGGCGGTCGAACAGCGCTTCGGCCGGCTCGATGCGCTCGTCAACAATGCCGGGATTGCGGTGTTCGCGCCGCTGATGGAGACGTCGGACAAGGATTGGAGCCGCGTGCTCGAGGTCAACCTCACCGGACCCTTCATCAGCACCAAGGCCGCAGTGCCGCTGATGCGCGAGGCCGGCGGCGGCGCTATCGTCAACATCACCTCGATCTCGGCGGTGCGTGCCTCGACGCTGCGTTCTGCCTACGGAACCAGCAAGGCAGGGCTGGCGCATCTGACCAAGCAACTCGCGGTCGAACTCGCGGCGCTCAACATCCGCGTCAACGCCGTTGCGCCCGGACCGGTCGACACCGCAATGGCCAAAGAGGTGCACACGCCGGAAATCCGCGCCGACTATCACGATGCCATCCCGCTCAACCGCTATGGTCTGGAAGAGGAACTCGCGGAGGCGATCTTTTTCCTTTGTTCCGATCGATCGAGCTACATCACCGGCCAAATTTTGGCCGTTGATGGCGGCTTCGATGCAGCGGGGATCGGCCTGCCGACACTGCGCGGACAGCGGAGGAATGGGTAGGTCTTTGTAGCTCTGTCGGGTGGGCAAAGCGGGTCGCGGCTGCATTGGTGGGCACGGCGCTGGCGCGCCTTCGCCCACCCTGCGAAATTACGTGTGTGGAGAGTGCTATGCGATGCGTTGCATTCGTCAGGGCCGTAACGGTTGCGACTGCGCTGCTCGCCTCTGCATCCGCGTCCGCCGAAATCCGCATCATCCAGTCTCCGGGCGGACAGGTCGGGCCATTCCTCGAACTGTTCGAGCGGGTGCGCGAGTCCGGCGAGCGCGTGGTGATCGACGGGCCCTGCCTCTCCGCCTGCACGCTGGTGCTGAGTCTGGTGCCCGGCGAGCGCATCTGCGTCACCAAACGCGCGGTGCTCGGCTTCCACGCCGCCCGCTCGGTCGACCAGCGCGGCCGCTTCTATGCCGAGCCGGAAGCCTCCCAGGCGGTACTTCAGGCCTATCCGGCGCCGGTGCGCGACTGGATCCGAAGTCGCGGCGGACTGACGTCGCGGCTGTTACTGCTGAGGGGCCGCGATCTCGCCGCCATCTATCCAAGGTGCCGGTAGCAATTGCTGTTGAGCAACCGGCGACAATAGGTGTGCCCTCTCCCCTTGCGGGAGAGGGCAGCTCAGTTGGCAGACACGATCTCGCTTGGGTGAGGGGTCTGGCTCCGCGCGTGAACTTCTCAAAATCCAATCGCCGATACAACCCCTCATCCGGCGCTTCGCGCCACCTTCTCCCGGATTGCAGCGTTCGTGAGGCGACCGTCCCCTTACATCCCTTCCGCCGGGCAGTTCACCATCCAGGGGATGCCGAACTGGTCGACGCACATGCCAAAGCCCTTGGCCCAGAAGGTCTTGCTGAAGGGCATCGTGACGGTGCCGCCATCGGCGAGTGCGTTGAACTTGCGTTCGGCATCGGCCACGTCAGTGATCGTCAGCGAGATCGAGAAGCCCTGCGGCTTCTGCGAATGCTCCGGCGGAGCGTCGGAGGCCATCAGGACGCTGCCATCGGGAAACGATATGCGCGCATGCATGATGGTCTTTTCGCGGCCGGGTGCCGCCGGCATCTCAGGCGGGGCGTCGGAGGCACGCAACATCGCCTCGACCTTTCCACCGAGCACGCGCGCATAATAGTTGAACGCGGCTTCGCATTTGTCCTGGTAGAACAGGTATGGATTGAGCATGGTTCTCTCCTTGACGTAAGGTTTCTACTTCTCGGTGAGCTTCTTCAGATTGGCGAGACCGGTCTCGAAATCCTTGCCGATCATGTTGTCCATGTTGATGAACACCTGCATCAGCTTGGAGATGAACGGGGCCGGACCGTACATCGCCCATGTGACCAGTGTTGCACCGCCTTGCGGCACAAACGTGAACTCGGCGATGTTGTGACCTTCGAACGGACGCTCAAAATCGAGCTTGATGCGAAGTTTCGACGGCGTGCTCGCCTCGAGAATTTCCATGCGTCCGGCGCCGATGTCCTTGTTCCCGTCCCAGGCATAAGTCGCGCCCTTGCCCTGCGTGGTGCCGCCGAAGGTACGCTTCATGCCGGGATCGCGCCCCTCGTAAGGCGACCAGCTCGTCCAGCGCTGGAAATCGGCAATGAGGGGATAGATGGCATCGGCCGGCGCCTTGACGGAGAGCGTGCGTTCCACGCGAAACATGTCCGGCTTGGTAGCGGCGAAGACGAGAATGCCGGCGATGCCGGCGGCAAGCACAATGGCGACAATGGCAACAGCTTTCAGCATGACGGGCTCCCTTCAATTGGCCTAAGGACGAAGGAGGCACCGCCGGATCGACAAGACCGGAAGAATTTTTTTGGCACACGGCCCCCACGTCATGGCCGGGCTCGTCCCGGCCATCCACGTACCTGGGCGCGAAGAAAGGACGTGGATGCCCGGACATCGCGAAGACGCGCTTCGCGCTTTTACCCGGGCATGACGCTCCGGAGAGCGTCTCGTTCTACTTCGCCTTCGCGCCTTCCTTGGACTCCTTCGGCCGGCTGTCCCTGATCAGGCGATCGAGATGCATGCGGATGTGAGCGGCCTCGGCCGAGGTGTTGGCGAGCGCGATAGCGCGGTCGAAGGCGACGCGGGCTTCCTCGTTGCGGCCGAGCTGCATCAGGAAGGCGCCGCGCACGCCGTAGAAGTGGAAATAGTTGGCAAGCTTCGGCGCGAGCGGTTCGATCAGCGCGAGCGCCGCTTCCGCACCGCGCACCTTGGAGACCGCGACCGCGCGGTTGAGCGTCACCACCGGAGAGGGCTGCACCAGCTCGAGCGCGCCATAGAGCAGGTCGATCTGCGCCCAATCGGTTTCTTCGGGGGTCGCCGCACGGGCGTGCAGCGCCGCGATCGCCGCCTGGATCTGATAGGGGCCGCTCCTGCGATGGCGCATCGCCTTGTCGATCAGCGCGAGCCCCTCGGCGATCATGGTGCCGTTCCACAGCGAGCGGTCCTGATCCTCGAGCAGGATCAGCGAGCCGTCGGCTGCAAAACGCGCCGCGCTGCGCGCGTGCTGCAACAGCAAAAGCGCGGCGAGCCCCATGATTTCCGGTTCGGCTGGAAACAACCGCAACAGCAGTCGCGCCAGCCGGATCGCCTCCTCGCATAGCGGCTTGCGAATTTCGGCAGTGTCGCCGCTCGCCGAATAACCCTCGTTGAAGATCAGGTAGATCATCGCGGCAACGGCCGCGAGACGCTCCCCGCGCTCGATTGCGCCGGGCGCCTCGAACGGCACACCGGCATCGGCGATCTTCGCCTTGGCGCGGGTGATGCGCTGCTCCATCGCCGCTTCCGAAACCAGGAAGGCGCGCGCGATCTGCTTTACCGTGAGGCCGGAGACGATGCGCAGCGCGAGTGCGATCTGCTGCGTCGCCGGCAGATCCGGATGGCAGCAGATGAACATCAGCCGCAAAATGTCATCGCGATAATGCGAGCCGTCGAGCCGCTCGGCGAGCTTTCCCTCGGCATCGTCGAGATCGGAGATCGCCTGGTCGTCCTCGGGCAGCGGCTCCTGCTTGCGCGCACGCCGCACCTCGTCGATCGCGACATTGCGGCCGACCATGATCAGCCAGGCGGCGGGATCTCGCGGCGGTCCGTTCTGCGGCCAGGTCTTCAGTGCGCGCAGGCAGGCGTTCTGGAACGCTTCCTCCGCAGTATCGAGGTCGCGGAAATAGCGCAGCAGCGCGCCCACCGCCTGGGGCCGCGCCGAGGTCAGCGCAGTCTCGATCCAGGCGGCGTCGGTCTCGCTCACGTCAAATTCCCTCCCGGCCTGAACACGCCGACGGGACGCACCTCATAGGCGCCGCCGGGATTGGCCGCGCCGAGATCGCGCGCGACGTCGAGCGCGTCGTCGAGATTCTGGCAATCGACGATGTAGAAGCCGAGCAATTGCTCCTTGGTCTCGGCATAGGGACCATCGAGCACCAGCGGCGGGTCTTCTTTCCGCAGCGTCGCGGCCGCCGTGGTGGGCAGAAGCCGCGCAACAGGACCGAGCCGGCCCTGCTTGGTGAGCTTGTCCTGTACCACGGCGAGCTTTTTCATCACGGCTTCGTCCTGCTCCTTGCTCCAGGAGCCGACAAAATCCTCATCGTGGTAGCAAAGGATGGCATAGAGCATGGGCACGTCCTGTTTTCTCTTATTGAAGACGACGCACTATGCCCTGCCCCGACACCGCTTGCGGAAATTTTTGTAGGAAATGTCCGCGCGTTCGTGCCAAGGAGGGCCCTGAATGGGGAACTCGATAGGACATCACGAATGACTAAAGGCGCGCTGGCACTCCTGATCAACAGCAAGCAGCAGAACTGGCTGCCGGAACGCTGGAAAGCGCGTTTTGAAGCCGTCTGCGGCGACCGAAGCGTGGTGCTGCTGCCCGATCCAGACCTCGACCCGGCCGAAGTGCACTATGCCGCGGTGTGGAAGCCGGTTCCGGGCGATCTCAAGGCTTTCCCGAACCTGCGCGCGATCTTCAATCTCGGCGCCGGCGTCGATGCGCTGATGGCGGACAAGAGCCTGCCGGATGTGCCGCTGGTCCGTGTTGCCGTGCCCGATCTCACCGGTCGCATGACCGAGTATGTCGTGCTTCACGTGCTGATGCACCATCGGCAGGAGCTGTACCTGCGCCAGTCACAGCGCGACAAGGTCTGGGAGCCCAAATACCAATGGCCGGCGAGCGCGGTCACGGTTGGCATCATGGGGCTCGGCACGCTGGGGGCAGACGCCGCCGACGTGCTGCGCCGGCTCGGCTTCCGCGTGGTGGGCTGGAGCCGCAGTCCGCGAAGTGTCGATGGCGTGGAGGCGTTTCACGGCGCAGGCCAGATGGACGCGTTCCTGCGCGCGACCGACATTCTGGTCTGCCTGTTGCCGTTGACGCCGCAGACGCACGGCATCCTCAACCGCGAGGTTTTTACGAGGCTCAACCGCAACAGTCCGCTCGGCGCGCCGGTCTTGATCAATGCCGGCCGCGGCGGCTTGCAGAACGAGGACGACATCCTCGCCTGCCTTGACGACGGCACGCTCGGTGCCGCCTCGCTCGACGTGTTCGTCGAGGAGCCGCTGCCGACGGCGAGCCGCCTCTGGAGCCATTCGAAGGTGGTCGTGACGCCGCACAATGCGGCCGACACCGATGCCGATGCCATCTCGGCCTATGTCGCGGAGCAGATCGCACGCTTCGAGGCCGGCGCCGCACTGGAGAATGTGGTGGATCGGGCGCGCGGGTATTGAGGGCAGCCACATATTCGCTGTCGTCCCGGACAAGCGTCAGCGCAGACGCAGGGACGACAGCTTGAGGATCTGGCGCATGGATATCGAGCCGGTATTCGCCTTAGCGGCGAGCGCCGAAAGCCAGCGGCGAGGCGCCGGGTGGCAGCGGCGAATTGATGTCGCTGTCGACCAGCCCGGATGACTGCTGGGTGAAGCTCGCGCCGAACGACAGGCTGAGATTCGACGTCGGGCGGAATTCGATCCCGGCACTTGCGCGATAGCCGCCCGGTAGCGTCGGCGAGGTGGAGTCGAAGGGCGAGATCGGACCACCGGTCCCGAGATTATATTTCAATGTGTCGAAGCCGGTGTAGAGCGTAACGGGTGCATTCGCGAAGTTATAGCCGAACTTCACGCCGTCGGACGACAGCGAGCCGTAATTGCCGAACGCCCTCGCCTGGTCGAAGCCATTCATGCTCCACGCAGTGCTGTCGCGTGAGCTGCTGAGAAACCAGCCTTTCGGGAACTTGGACTGCGGATCGCCCGTATCGAAAGCCGGATTGTCGCCCCAGCCCATCAGCCAGCCCGAGTTCATGTAGGGCACAGGGGCAGCCTGGGCATGGGCCGCTCGCCCGCCCGCACAGAGCGCCACCAGGATCAATGCGAGGGCCGAACCGCGTGCGAAAATGAACATCCGTGGGACCTTCAGATATCCTGAAAGTATACGCGCCGGATGACCGGAACGCCAGAACCGCCGCGGGCTTGGTCAGAGATCGACGACGATATAGGTATCTTCGACCGTCACGGGATATCGTTCGGCCACGTAGGGGCCCATCACGAGATCGCCGCCCGCCTCGCGCGTGACCTCGAAGCTTCGCAGCTTGGTACGGCGCGGATCGCACCAGGATTGGCCGGTCGCCATATCGAACTCCCAGCCGTGCCAGGGGCAGCGCAGAAATTCGCCACGACGCTCCAGGCGGTAGTCGCCGGGGCCGGAAGACTGGCTGAGGCCGGTCACCACGCCCGAGCAGATCGCAGCTCCACCATGCGGACAGCGGTTGAGCAGCGCGTGCAGGCGCCCCTCGACATTGAACACGCCGATCTCGCGCCCGTCGATGACGACGACCTTGCGCGCGCCGGGCGGCAATTCGGTCGCGGGGCAGACCACATGGCGGCTCATGCGAGGCGATACAATGCCATCGCATTGTCCCTGAAGATCTTGCGGCGCTGCTCTTCTGTCATCGGGAATTTGAACGCGAAAGACGGATTGTCATAGTCCCAGTGCGGATAGTCCGACGAATAGAGCAGCCGGTCCCAACCGATCCAGTCGATGATCTCGACGATGTGGCGCGACTGCGCCGGCTCTTCGATCGGCTGCGTCGTCCACCAGATGTGTTCGCGCAGATATTCCGAGGGACGCCGCTTGAGATGCGCGACCTCCTTGCGGAATTTCTCGAAGTGTTTGTCCATGCGCCAGGCCAGCGCCGGCGCCCAGCCGAAGCCGCCCTCGACCAGTACCACCTTCAGTTTCGGGAAACGCTCGAACACGCCCTCGATGATCAGGCTGCTGGCCAGCGCTTCCATGCAAGCCACGAAGACGTAGTGCTCCTGCAGATAGAACGTCGGCCAGCCGGAGCCAGTCGAAGGATGGCCGCCATTGTAGCCGACCGGATGCAGGCCGATCGGCAGGCCAGCTCGCTCTGCCGCCTCATAGATCGGCCAATAGCGTCGATGGCCCAGCGGATCCGATGGCCGCGACGACAGCATGATCTGCACGTAGCGCCGATCGCCGGCGCAGCGTTCGATCTCGGCGACGGCGGCCTCGGGAAATTCCTGCGGCACGACGATGCCGGCGCGAAGGCGCGGCTCCTCGCGCACCCAGCGATCGATCTGCCAGTCATTGGTGGCGCGCGACAGCGCCGCTGCAAGACCGGGATTGCGCTCCTCCATGCCGCCCTTGCTGAGCGCCATCAACAGGCCGAACTCGACATTCACGGGATCCAGATGCTGCTTGCGAAGGAGATCGAGGTCGGATCCCGCAGGGCCGCCGCCTTCGGGAAGCGAATCGGCGCGCATGCCGGCGGCCATCATGCGCGGATACATCAGGCCGTTCGGCAGCGCCTGCCGCACATGCACGCCATGGCTCTGGTAGTGCTCGCGCCAACGCGGCTCGAGATAGGGCAAGAGCTCGGCCGGTGTACGGTGCGCCGGATGGATGTCGCAATCGACGATCGCAAGCGTCTGGCGAGACTTCTGTTCGATGAAAGGTGCGTTCATCCGACGTCCTCCTTCGTCTGTTCGGCGGCGAGTGCAGTCGCGGCCTGCGCCAGACGGGGATAGGTCTCAAGGGCATTCTCTACGAGGATTTTCATGAGCGAGTGCGCCGGCAACCCGTCCGGCAGCACGTCGTCGCCGTCGAACTGCCAGTGCGGATAGTCGGTGGAGAACAGCAACACCTGATCGGTACCGATGCGGTCGATGGTTTGCGCAACCGCCGCCGCGTCGGGCGCATCGAACGGCTGGATGGTGAAGCGTAGATGCTCGCGGATGATCTCCGACGGCCAGCGGTCGACCCAGGGCACTTCCGGTCGCGCGCCGCGCCAGGTCTTGTCCGTGCGCCACACCGTCATCGGCAGCCAGCTCACGCCGGACTCTAGCATCACGACCTTGAGCCGCGGAAAGCGGCGGAATACGCCCTCGGCAACGAGGCTGATGGTCTGGTTGGCGAAAGCCTGGGCCTGCGCCACGTAATCCTCGAACTGGTAGGACGGCCAGCCCACGATCGTCGGCGCGTAGCGGTAGGTGCTGCCGGCATGCACGGCAATGACGAGCCCATGCCGCTCAGCCGCCTCGTAGAGCGGGAAGAACTCGCGGCGCCCGAGAAGCTTCTCGCCCATCACGGGCAACAGCACCTGCACGAAGCGCTGATCCGGCGCAAGACGCTCGATCTCGGCGACGGCCTGCGCCGGATCCTGCGGGGTCACCAGGATCGAGCCACGCAGCCGCGGTTCGCGATCGAGCCATTCGGCGCGGAGCCAGTCGTTCACCGCGCGGCAGATTGCCGCCGCCAGATCATCATTATGGAGCGCGATCGCGCCGTGGATCACATTGGCGATCCCGAAGCCGAGATCGAAGGCGTCGAGAACATGGGCGCGCAGCGTATCGAGATCGCTTCGCCCGGCCTGCGGCGCGCGCCAGTCAGCCCGTGCGCTGATCGGGGCGTTCGGCGGATAGCTCATCATGGCGAACTGCATGCGGTCGATCGCGCGGTTGGTGATCTGATCGCGCCAGTAGTCGTCCAGATAAGGCAGCAACTGCGCCATGCTCGGCATCGGCGGATGCAGGTCGCAATCGATCGCCCCTGCGAACGGTATTCTCATCTTCGGCCTCCGTTGCTGCGCGCGAATGCGGCTAGGCTGTTGCCGTCTGGTCAATCTTGCGCGCCGCTGCAGTGTGCTTGCGTTGCGATATCCCCAGCACCAGCACGCAAGCCGCCACCACCAGCGGCGGTAGCGCGGCGAGCAGGAACAGGCTCGAGAACGGCAGGTGCTGTGCGATCAGGATCCCGGCAACCAGCGGTCCGCTGATCGAGCCGATCTTGGCGACCGACAACGCCCAGCCGACGGCCGTCGTGCGGTTGGCGCTGGAATAGAACTGGCCGACCGAGCTGTTCAGGCCCTGGTGACCGCCCACCACGAAGAAGCCGACACACGCCATGGTCGCAAGGTAGGTGCTGTCGCCAAGACCGGCCCAGCCGAGCGAAGCGACCAGTGGTGAGGCAATCAGCGGCACGATCGCAATGGCGATGACACCGAAACGATCGAGCACGCGGCCGATGGTGAGGCCCCCAATCGCGCCGCCCAGGCTGAACACAGTCAAGCCCATGGCGGCTTGCGCGGGCGTATGCCCGGACGCCTCCGCTAGGATCGGCGTCCAGCTATTGAGGAAGAACATCGTGATCGAGCTTGCGATGTAGGCCACCCACAGGAACGGCGTGATGATCGCAAGCCGGCCGTCGAACAGTGTCGCGAGTTTCGACAGGAGACCCGTGTCGGCCGTACCGGGCGCAGCTTCATCACGAAGGATGAAGCGCGTCGTTACCTGCGCCTGAAGCGCGGGCTCGATCCGGTTCAGGATGCGGGCGATTTCCGCGGGCTCGCGATTGCGCACCACGAGGAACTTGATCGATTCCGGAAGCGCGAAATAGCAAAGCGCTGCACCCAGGAGAGGCAGCACGCCGCCGATCCAGAACACGATGGTCCAGCCGAACTGCGGCACGAGACCGGCTGCGATGAAGCCACCGATGCTGCTGCCCGCGACATAGCCGACCATGATGATCGCGACCGCCGTGCCGCGGTACCGGCTCGGCGCATATTCGAGGTTCAGCGCGTAGCACAGCGGCGACAATCCACCGATGCCGATACCGGCGAGGAAGCGAAGCACGATGAGGCTGGTAATGTCGCTGGCCCACACCGTCGCGAGAGTGAAGCCGCCGAACACCAGCATCGACGCCACGATCGAGAGCCGCCGGCCGATGCGATCGCCGAGCGATCCGAACACGAGGCCGCCGACGAGGATGCCGAAAATGCCGGCGCTGAAGACGACGCCGAGCGCGGCCCGTTCGATGCCCCAGGTGCGGATGATGGACGGCGCGGCGAAGGCCATCGCCTGAAGATCGTAACCGTCCAGGAACATGATCGTCGTCGACAGGATCAGGACGGTGAGGACCAGGCCGTTGCGGCGCTGGCGCTCGATGACGTCGGTGACATCGATGACGTCGGGTGCGCTCATTGCTCGTTCCTCCGCGCTGCCGTTTCGCTGTTTTGGTGACGGCTTATCGCGCTCGGGAGCCTATTTCCTTCGAGAACGATGGAGAATAAGCTATTTCGTGCGATGATCTTTTCCGGATTGGATTAAATGGCCGATAGCCTTTTGAATATGAAGGCGTTTCTGGCGACCGCGCGGGCCGGCAGCTTCTCCGAAGCGGGCCGACAGCTCGGGGTCGCGCCATCCGTCATCACCAAGCGGGTCGGCCAACTGGAATGGTCGCTAAAGGCCACGCTGCTGCGGCGGAGCACGCGGCGCCTGGCGCTCACCGAGGTCGGCGAACGCTACCTCGACGTCATCCGCCAGATTGTCCGCGAATACGACGAGATGGCCAAGGGAATCATGCGCTCCCCGAACGAGCTCGAGGGCCAGTTGCGGATCAAGGCGCCGGCATCACCAATGGTCATCGACCTCGCCCAGTTGCTGTCGTCGTTTCAGATCAAGTATCCGCGCGTGACGCTCGATGCGGTGCTGGTGGACCGCACAGTCAATCCGGTCGAGGAAGGCTTCGACATCGTGCTCACCATGATGCCGTCATCCTTCGATGGCGTGCTCGAGGAACCCTTGCACGTCTTCGAACGCGTGCTTTGTGCTGCGCCTTCCTATTTGGCACGGCGCGGCCATCCCCGGCACGCCCGCGATCTCGTCAATCATGATTGCATCGTGTTTTCGCCGATCGGGCCGGCCTGGACCTTCGAAGGCCGCAACGGCGTGACGACAGTTGCGGTTCGGCCCCACCTCGTGACCAACAACGGCGCGCTGGTGATCGACAGCCTGTGCGCGGGCAGCGGAATTGCGATCGTTTCACGCACCGCGGCGGCGGAACGGCTCAAGTCCGGCGCGCTCATCGAGTTGCTCCCACAACTCCAGGTCCCTGATCTCTGGCTCAAGGCACTGGTCCCGGCAACGCGTTCCAATCTCGCGCGTGTGCAGACGCTGCTGGGCTCCATTCGCGATGCCTTCCGGGACGTTGCGATATCGGTGTCGGCACCCGCCCGGGACGCGGGGTAGCCGCGCTCTCGCGGTTATCCGGGCGAAGAGTTAGCCTTTCACCCCCACCATCACATCGATCGCACCTTTCACGATCGCATCGAGCTCCTTGCGCGGGACGCGGGCACGGGAACGGATGGCGATGGAGTGGATGGTGGCCGAGGCGAGTTGCGCCAGCACGGCTGGGTCGGCACTGTCGGGCAACTCGCCCTTCTCCTTGGCGCGGCGGAAGCAATTGGCAAAGGCCTTGTCGAGCTCCGATAGGCCGTCCAGCACCATGGCGCGGATCTCGGGATCCCCGACGGCTTCGGATGCCGCGGTCACCACCGTGA
The DNA here is from genome assembly GCF_055791185.1 of Bradyrhizobium ingae. Lineage (NCBI taxonomy): Bacteria > Pseudomonadati > Pseudomonadota > Alphaproteobacteria > Hyphomicrobiales > Nitrobacteraceae > Bradyrhizobium > Bradyrhizobium ingae. The sequence goes on along the minus strand of NZ_JBVUBB010000008.1, from coordinate 145,057 downwards.
AGCAGCCGCGCGGACCGGTCTCACCGGAGAGATAAATGGCAAGCGCGGAGGCGAAGATGCGCTCCAGCCGTTCGCGCAGCGGCAGATCCGCACGAAAGATCTCCACCATCGATGCCCGCGCCTGCTCACGGTAACGCTGGTAACTCTTGATGTAGAGCTCGCGCTTGTCGCCGAAGGCGCCGTAGAGGCTCGGCCGGTTCATGCCGGTAGCCTCACTGAGATCGTCGAGCGAGGTCGCCGCAAAGCCCTGCGTGCGAAACAGGTCGAGCGCCTTGCCGAGCGCCACATCAGGCTGGTAGGTGCGCGGCCGGCCGCGGCGCTTCGGCGGCTCGGGTGCAGCCACAGGCGGACCTTTTGATTTTTGTACCATCTCGTAAAATAATCCTTGACCGCCTCCATATTATGCGGAACAGTACAAAAATCAATCCGGCCGGGTTGCGAACGCAAGGTCAAGGACACCACGCCCAAGGAGGCACCCCATGGATCTCTATTTCTCGCCGCTCGCCTGCTCGATGGCGACCCGCGTCGCGCTGTATGAAGCCGGCGCCGAGGCGAACTATCTCGAAGTCGATTCACCGACCAAGACCGTGCTGAAGGACGGCTCCGACTTCCGCGCCGTCAATCCGATCGGCCTGGTGCCGACACTGCGCACCGACGAGGGCGTGGTGCTGACGGAGAACGCGGCGATCCTGCAATATGTCGCCGACCGCTTTCCGCAGTCCGGCCTCGGCACCGCGTCCGGCATCGATCGCACGCGGCTGCATCAATGGCTCTGCTTCATCGGCACCGAGCTCCACAAGGGGCTGTTCATCCCCGTGCTCGATCGCAAGTCGCCGCACGAAAGCAAGGCCTACGCGCTGGAGAAGAACCTGTCGCGACTCGATTATGTCGAGAACCACCTGAAGGGCCGTGAGTTCCTGCTCGACCACTTCACCGTCGCCGACGCCTATCTCGTCACGGTGATCAACTGGACCATGGCGACGCCGCCGATCGAGCTGGCGAAATGGCCGAATCTGAAGGCCTATTACGAGCGCCTCAAGCAGCGCCCGTCGATCGCAAAGGCGATCGCGGAAGAGTTCGAACTGTACAAGGCTGAGCAGGCGCGGCGGAAGGCCGCGGCGTAAGTCGCATCGATCAACATGTCGTCCCGGCCACGGCCGGGACGATCACGTACCGCGGGAAAAATACCGCTGCGCGCGAAGGAAGGCGATGCTGGTCTCGATGCTACGCAGCGGATCGGCAGACACATCCTGCTCGACGAAGGCATGTTGCACGCCGCTTGCGGACATCGCCGCGAGTATTCTCGCGAAGTCAATCGTGCCTTGACCGAGCTCGGTGGTGGACCCGTCCTTCGCCATGTCCTTGAGATGAACCAGGCGAAATCGCGATGGATGGGCCCTCAGCAGATCGGCGGCATCGCGGCCTCCTTTGGTCGCCCAGTAGACGTCGAGCTCAAGCTTGACAACACGCTCGTCGGTGCGGCTGAGCAGAGTGTCGTAGGGCTGGATGCCGCCGGCGAGCTCTCGAAACTCCACATCATGATTGTGGTACGCGAGCGTCAGTGCGGAACGTGCCGCGAGCTCGCCGATCCTGTTCAGATCGTCGCAGATCCGCCTCCAGTCGTCGATCGTCTGTCGCAGCGGTGGATCCAGCCACGGACAGACAACGAACCGGCTGCCGAGCGAATGGGCGATATCGAACGATGATCCGGCCTTGTCCCGCAGCTCGATGTAGTCGAGGTGCAGCGACGGGACGGCGAGACCGAGGCTGCGCAGCAGCTCGCTCGTGCGTCTCACGTCGGGGCCGAGAATGCCGGCGAACTCCACCTCGCGATAGCCGAGGCGGGCAACCTTGCGAAGAGTCCCTTCGAAGTCGCTCTTCAGGAGGTCGCGGACCGTATAGAGTTGAAGGCCGATCTCGCGCGCCTGCCCGCCGAATACCGGGTTCGCACCAATGACCGCCGCGGCAGCGAGACATCGGAGAATGTCACGTCTGCCGAACGGCGGGTTGCCGAGGCCGCGACGCACGGCTATTTCGGCGCCTCGAGAACGATGCCATAGCGACGATAGATGCGGTCGATCGTGCCGTCGCCTCGCAAGCGTTCGACCGCCCCATCGATCGCGTCGCGCAACGCATCGTCCGGACGAACCATGCCGACGGCGACGTTCCAGTTCAAGTCGGCCACGCTCTCGTCGCGAGCAAGGATCCGGAGCGGCTTCTGCGGATGCGTAAGGTTGAAATAGCTCGCCGCCGTCGGCGTGACCGCGGCAGCGTCGAGCTCATTGTTCGACAGCGCGTCGAGGCTGTCGTTCTCGAAGCCGAAGGTCGACGTCGGCACGCGCCGCTGGCCGATGATCATGGCTGCGACCGAGCCGACCTGCACGCCGACCTTGGTGTGCTCGTTCAGGCTTTCGAACGAGGTGAGCGGACTCGAGGACGGCACCGCCAGCGCGACACCGGTGCGGTAATAGGGCTTCGAGATACGCAGTCGGGTTTCGCCTTGCGCCTCACGGTCGGCGATGACGTCGAGAAGCACATCGCAGGCAGCGCTGCGCATCTGATACTGCGTGATGATCCAGTCGAGCCTCAGCGAGACGCCCAGCTCGCGCGCCAGCGCCTGTCCCAGCTCGATCTGAAATCCCGGAGGATCGCCGGCCTTGCTCGCGAAGGGAAGCGAGTTGGGGTGGGCGCACAGCCCGAGCTCGCCGGAGGAACGGATCGCCTCCAGGGTTCGCGCCTGGGCCGGCGCAGAAATCGCAACGGCGGCACCGATCATGAGCGAGAGGATCACCTTCATTCCGAAAGCCTCGTGTTCTCGGTTCAAGTTTTGATTTCCCCGCCTCACCCCTCGTGCGGCTTCAATTGCCGGATATACTTGATGATCTCATCGATCTGCGCGTCGCTGAAAGTCTCGCCGAACGCAGGCATCGCGCCGGACTTGCCATGCTTGATGCGGTTGCGAAGAAAATCGTCGTCACGAGTCGTATTCATGAGCTGCGGCCCCTTGCCGGCCGCGCGCCCCCCGTCGGAATGACACCAGCCACAGGTCGTTGCGAACAGTTGCCTGACATCGAATTCCTCGTTGCCCGGCGCCGCGGGAGCCTGTTGCGCGGATGCGGGCACAGCACAAGCGAAGGACGTGGACAGTACCGCCGTCCACAGCACCGGCAAATTCAATCGCATGGAGCAGAACTCCATTCTTACGTTCCATCTACCTCTGCCCGTTCCAACGCACAGGGAGCGGGCTTGTGCCCGCTCCCTGCCCAATCGTCCGAAAAGGCCTATTTCAGGCTGTAAACGATGAGCGCGCCATCATCACGCGGCATGCTCTTGTAAACGCCGCCGAACGTCGGCGCATAATCATCGGACGCCATGCCGCCAAAGCCCGCAGTCACCGCGATATACTGCTTGCCGCCGGCGGAGTAGCTGATGATTCCGCCCTGATGGCCGGTACCGTCAGAGTGATTCCAGAGCTCGGTCCCGCTTTCGGCATCGTAGGCATGAATGGTACCGCGCGAGTCGGGTACGAACACCAGATTGCCGCCGGTCGACAGGACGCTCGCGAGCGGCGGCTCGGGGAAGCGGACCTCCCACTTCTTGGCGCCAGTCACCGGGTCGCGCGCATCGAGGTGACCATAAATCTCCCCGCCTGGAGGAGGCGCAATCTTGAAATCGGCCCCGATGTTGAGCTGTACTTGTGGGGCAACGACCGGTGTCGTCTTCATGACCTCAAGGGTCATGCACCATTCCTGGCCGAGCTTGTAGTAGAGGCCCGTCTTCGGATTGTAGGAGCCAGAATTGAAACTGACACCGCCGGAGATGTGCGGACACAGCGGCTCCTCGACCTTTCCCGCCGTAAAGTCACGCCGGCCGATCAGTTCGCCGGTCTTTGGGTCGATGCTCTTGACGAAATTGCTGTTCTCGGTAATCCGCCAGACGTTCTTCAAACCGAGACTGCGATCGTAGACGAAGATGTAGCCGCTCTTGTTCGGATGCACCACAAGCTTCTGACCGTCGCGATCGAGCATGACGAATTCACCGACGGCGCTGTCAAAGTCCCAACCGTCGTGCGGCAGCTCCTGATGATAGAATTTCAGCTTGCCGCTATCGAGATCGAGGCCGATCACCGAGCTCGTATAGAGATTGTCGCCGGGCCGCGCGCCCTGCGTCTTGAAGTCGGCGCCCGACCAGTCGTAAAGCGGGGCCGGATTGGCGGTGCCCCACAGGACGGTGTTGGTCTCGGAGTCGTAGGTGCCCGGCATCCAGCCGCCACCCCCGCCGGTACGCCATGAATCATTTCCCCACGTCTTCATGGCTTCATCGGTGCCGGCAACCGTCAGGAATTCCCATTTCTTTTTGCCTGTGGTGGCATCGACGGCGAAGATCGGGCCGCGGCCCGGCCACTCTCCACCTTGCGCGCCGATGATCACGGTGCCCTTCGCATAGAGTGGCGCACCGGTGAAGCCAACCGTCAGCTTCTGCGAGTCGATCAGCTTGGTTTCCCAGAGAACCTTGCCGGTCTTCGCATCCAGCCCGAACAGGCGGCCGTCCATCGTGCCGACAAAGACCTTGCCTTCGCCAATTGCTACGCCGCGATTGTAAGGAGAATGGGTTTGCCTACTGATGAGCGCCTCATCGAGCTCAGGAAAGAAGTTCCAGATCACCTCGCCGGTCGCGCCGTTCAGCGCAAACACCCTGCTGTAGGAACCCGAGTAATAGAGTACGCCATCGGCCACGAGTGGCATGGATTGCAGGCCACGCGTCGACCGTCCGGGAATGTGGATCCAGGCAACGCCCAGATTGCCGACATTGCTCGCATTGATCTGCGCGAGCGGGCTGTAGTGATAGGATTTATAGGAGCCATGATAGGTCAGCCAGTCGTTCTGGCCGCCGGCGTCGATGCGCGCAGTGTCCACGGTTTGAGCCAGGGCCGACGACACGGTGAGTGTCGCACCAACGACAAGAGGCAGACCAGAATAGCACCACCACGTCTTCATGTGCAGTTCCTCCCACTTGTGTGTTTCTTGACTTACGTCTTGCGAACGTCCCTGCGACGGACGCTTGCAGCCCGTTTCGGTGTCGGTTTGTCTCCTTATGAATCGGCGACAGCTTTCCTCTCTCTCGGCGCCCATCGCCCAAGGAGGTCGGTCTGTTTGACTGGCTGCTGTTGCTCCCGCTCGCGGGCATAGAGTACGCCGGATCGCAAAGAGTGCAATCATGGAAATGCGCGCCGGAGGCGAATGCGGAACGTCAGTTGCGCTGACTATTTCAGCGATGCCGTACGCTCCGTGTGCAGAGCCCGAACCCTGCGCGTGCTCACAGCAGGAAGGCGAGCGCAGCTTCGCAGCGCTCTTCGACCTTCAGCGTCAACAGATCGTCGGCGCGGGTGCGACCGAGGTTGACGGCGGCAATCGGAATGTTCTTGCGCGCCGCCATCTGCACGAAGCGAAAACCGGAATAGACCATCAGCGATGAGCCGACGATCAGCATGGCGTCGGCATGCTCCAGATGTTCTTGCGCGGATGCAACGACCTCGCGCGGCACGCTCTCGCCGAAGAACACGACGTCGGGCTTGAGGACGCCGCTGCAGGATTGGCACGCCGGCACGTTGAACGTCGAAAAATCCTCCTCGAGATCGGCGTCACCATCAGGCGCATCCGCCGCATCGAATGCGAGCCAGGCACCATTCGCGCGGCCGAGCGAGCGCTGGAATTCGTCGCGCGGTGTCTTCTCGCCACAGCCCATGCAGCGCACGAGATCGAGCCGGCCGTGCAGATCGATCACCTGCCGGTGGCCCGCCGACTGATGCAGCCGATCGACGTTCTGGGTCAGCAGCATCTCGCACCGCCCTTTCGCCTCGAGGCGAGCCAGCGCGTGATGCGCATCGTTCGGCACGGCCTGGCCGAACCGCCGCCAGCCAATCAGGCTGCGCGCCCAGTATCGCTGCCGCGTGCGCGCATCACCCATGAAGGCCTGGTAGTTGACCGGCTGGGTCCGCTTCCAGTTGCCCTGACTGTCGCGATAATCGGGAATGCCGGAATTGGTGCTGCAGCCTGCCCCGGTCAGAATGAAGAGACGCCGATGCCGGCCGATAAAATCTTCGAGCGGACGTTTTGCCGTGCCTGAGTCTAACATGGCGCAAGATGTAGTGCGGGACGCCGGGTTTTGCCAGATCACTGCCGTTCCGGCAGCTCGTATCCGGCGATCAGCTTCACGAGCTCGCTCTGTCGCGCGGTCCCGGTCTTGCGGAAGACATTATGGAGATGGGTCTTGACCGTGGCCTGCGTCAGCCCGAGCGTCTCGGCCAGGGCCTTCACGCCGCTCACCTTCAAGACGGCATCCAGCACGCGGACCTCGCTGGCCGTGAGCTCGTAGAGCCTTGCGAGTGCTTCCAGCGGCGGCGGACTTGCAGGCGAAATCTTGCGGACGAAGATCGCGGCGACGGCCGAATGCAGCGCGCCGGTGCGTTGCCTGTCGCCCGAGGTCAGCGGCAGCACGTTGGCAAACCAGCGGCCTTGGGAGGTCGAGATGGAAATCAGCCCGGCGCCGTCAGCGCCGGCATTGCCGGCCTCGGCGGCTGCGAGCGCCTCGCGCAGGGCGCGCTGCGCCTCCGGCGCGACCGCCGTCAAGGCGCCCATCCGCTCGGCGAGCAGCGCGCCCTCGTCGAGCATGGCGCGTCCGGGACCGTTGGCGAAGGCCAGGCGTCCGCTCGGGCCGACCAGGAAAACGCCGGCCGTAACGTTGTCGAGCGTTTGCGTCAGAACCGCCTGCGCGGCCCTGCTCTGGTCGAACAGCCGCCCGATTGCGACGGCGCGCTGCAAATGCGGCACGATCAGCGCAAGGCGCCGGCGATTCTCCGCATCGACGAGACCGTCCTGTTGGTGCATCCGCACGGCGATGATGGATGAACTGGTCGCGGTCTTTTCCAGATTGGCCGCGACCAGATCGATGAGGCCCTGCGGCTTCATCCACTCGTCGTAGAACACCGTTTCCACCATTTCCTCGAACGGTACGAGATCGGTCGATCCGTAGACGAGACCAGGCTCATAAAAGGTCGCGGCCGGGAAGCACGGATTCAACGCAAGATACTTCTCGAAATAGAGCCTGGTGTAGTGCGGCTCGTCGTTGAAATTATGCAGCACCGCAGATTGCTCGGTTGTTGCATCGTGCCAGAACAAGTTTCCGGAGGAGCCACCGACGAACGAGCAAGTCTGTTCGAGAGCACGTGGCCACAGGGCGGGATCGAGCGCGGCGTCATAAACGAGGCCGATCAGCTCCGAAAGCAAAGCGGATTCGGACGTCAAGGCCGGCTCTTCATCATTGCAAGCAACATGTGGGGCATTGGCGCCTCGTTGGGACTCTAACACGCACTCCGCGACGACTGCAAAGCGTCGCATGCATGAATATCGAGCGTTGTGTTGACGGCATGCCTGGCTATTTCGCTGGCGCGACCGGTTTCGGCGGCAGGGCCTGCTTCTGCGAGAGCACGGCCTTGGCCGGTGGCGCTTCAGGCGCCACGGGTGCGGACTGGCCGACCGACAACGACACCCCGAACACGCGCCATTGGCTTTCCACCGGCGCGAACAGCAGCTCAAAATTCACCTGCGAGGGCACCGACGGGAAGAAGCCGGCCATGTGCAGCAGACCGTTCGGCTCGATCTGCGGCAGCAGCGACAATTGCGGCTCGATCACCGCAACGGCGGAGAGATCGAGCTTATCGCCGCGCTGCTTGGCGAAAATCTCCGCGAGCTTGGCTGCGGTGTTGACCTGGAAACCGGGCGCGCCGAGGTCGCGCAGCACGGTGTAGTTTCCGGTCTTGTTGGCGTGATCGAGCGCGAGCAGCGTCGAGCGGATCAGCATCAGTACGCCGTTGCGGTCGATATTGGCGGGCTTGGGCGCGGCCTGCTGCGGCGGCGGCGGTGACGACGACGGATGCGGTTGCGGCGATGGCTGCTGCGCGAACGTCGTCACCACGCCGAGGATCAGGAGCCCAAGACCGGCACTCACCCAACGCAGCGTCATGGCGACGGCGCTCGCCCTACCACTGGATCGAAACCGCACCGCGCCCGCCTGCCACGTTGCGCTCGAGCCCGATGCCGCCGCCGGCATTGGCGACGACCGCATAGTTCTTGCCGTCATAGAGCAGCGCGGTTGCGCCGACTGCGAAAGCGTTGGCACCTTCGAAATTGCCGTAGCCGGCCGAGAGCGCAAACTTGCGGCCCGGTTGCAGCGCCGGCATCGATCCGGCGGCGAGCGCAACCGCCGTGCCGCTGCGCGCCTCGAAGCGGTTGTCCATCACCTGCGATTGCAGCGATGTCACCTGCGACTGCAGGGAGGTGATGCTGGCCGGGTTGAAGCTCGACGTCGCCAAATTGCCGGCCGCATCAGTGGTGACAAAGGACACCGGCCCGCTCTGCGCCGCAAGGCTCGCCGCGGATGTCACGCCCGCCAGGCGGTAGGTATTGCTTGCGGTGCCGATTGCGACCTGGTTGGCGGCCGTCGCCGTCGCGCCGTTACCGATTGCAGCGGAGTTCGAAAAGGCCGCGGTGGCGCCGGTGCCGAGCGCGGTCGCATTGGCCGCCGAAGCCACCGCGCCATTGCCGAAAGCGGAGCTGCCCGCCGCAGCGCTTGCCTTCGCCCCATCGCCGACGGCGGTGTTGCCGAGCGCTGCTGCAGAATTGGCGCCAATCGCAATCGATCCGGTCGAGACCGCGCCGGTGCCGATGGCAATCGCATTCGCGCCGCTGCCGGCGGTCGCGCCATCGCCGATCGCAACAGCGCTTGCCCCGGTAGCGTGGGAGTTGTTGCCGGCCGCAAAGGCATTGCTGCCGGTTGCCGTCACCGTGTTGCCCAGCGCGACGGCGTTGGTGCCGCTGGCAGCGGCGCCGCTGCCGATAGCCGTCGAGGACACGCCCGCCGCGGCGCTGCTGAGACCGATCGCGATCGATTTGTCGCCGCTGGACTGCGCACCCAAACCGGCGCTTCCGTCGCCGCCACCTCCGATGGCGACACTGTAATTCCCGGACGCGGTGGCAAAACTATTGCCAAGCCCGGTGAACTCGCCGCCTCCCAACGCGGTGCTTGCGGTGCCGGACGCGATGCTGTTGGCGCCGCTCGTCGTGCTGTAGTCGCCACTCGCGTGGGCGCCAAGGCCGATCGCCGTGCTCTCGGTGCCGGTTGCACGTGCGCCGACCGCGACCGCCGTCCCGCCAGAGCCGCTCGCCGTGACGTTGTTACCGACCGCCACGCTATCGTCGCCGCTCGCGGTGGCGAGGTAGCCGCACGCGAACGCATAGTTTCCGCTTGCAGTGCCGAGAGCGGCCCCCGATGGCGACGGACTGCAGACCTCCCCGGACGATGCTGGCGTCGGAGCCAGCGCCAAGCCGAACATGACGAGCGCCGCGGCGCCAGCGATGACTTTGACTAGAGGAAACTTCGCTTCAGTAATCACGTGAGGCATTTGCGCTCTCAGCTCCAGAATTTCGGCCGATCGTGGTTGGTTGATCGGATGCGGCGGTTGCGACTGTGGGCCGGGACCGCAAGCCCGACATCAACCGTTCGGTTGAGGTCGCCTTCAACGCCGTCAGGCGCCGGAATTTTCCCGCCGAGTGTTGCCGAATTGCTTCTGGCCGCATCCCGATGTTTCTGCACGCAGCAACCATCCATCACGCCGACGCTGCAACAATCGTTCGCCTGGGAGCGAAGCGCCCGACGGTTTCCTCCGCGATGCCGAAATTGTTGGCCAGCAGATGACGCGGCGCCTTGGCCAGCCAATCCGACAGGCTGCTCTCATGGTAGGCGCCGCTGTCGAGAACACCGACCATCTCGGCCTCGTCCGTGCCGATATTCTGGATCGAATGTCCGCAATTGCGCGGAATGTAGGCACAATCGCCCGGCGACAGTTCGGCCACGGCGACACGCTTGTCGAATGCAAACAGCGTGACGCGCGTACGTCCTTTCAAGACGTAGTGCCACTCGTTTGCATCGGTATGCCAATGCGGCTCATGCATCGCGCCGGGCTTCAGTCTGAGGACCAGCCCGGTCATGCCCGCCGAAACGGGAAACTCCTTGGAAGATGCCACATAGAGCGCACCACCGGCCGTGCTGACATGCGGCTTCTGGGACATCAGCGGGAAACGATGGGTCCGGTCGCGATCCAGCGCGCGAGCGACGCGCGCTTGCGGACCGTCGAGCGCCAGAACCTCGCCCTGCATGATGTAGGTCTCGGCTTTGGGATTTGCGCTCAGCATCTCCGCGGGGGCGCCCAGCGACTGCGACAGGGCCGGGACGTCGTAGCGGCTCATCCAGTCGCTGATTCCGAACGTGCCGTGTTCGGAGTAAAGGCCGTCATCGAAGGCGAGGATGGCGTGGCACGGCGCCTTGCCCAATGTCTGAATGGCGTGGCCGTGCCCCTTCGGGAAATACCAGAGATCCCCGGGGCCGAGATTGACCACTTCGAGCTGGCCTTCCGGATCAAGCGCCGCCACTTGGCAATGGCCCTCGACCACATAGGCCCATTCGGCGGAATCGTGCCAGTGCATCTCCCGGGCGCCGCCCGCATTGATGAAGAGGTGGGCACCGGCAATACCGGTCGCGAGCGGAAGCCCGCGCGTCGTGATCTCGCGCGCCCAGCCGCCTGAGGTCGCTTTGACGGGCCCCTTGTCGAGCGAAGCCGTGAACACCACGGGATCGCCGGACTTTCGCGGGATCGTCTTCTGGAACTCGGACGCCGGAGCAACGTCATAACCGGCAGCATGCCCGTCGGGAGCGGCAATCGCGGCGCGCGAGGCGCCCAATGCTCCGGCACCGATAGCAACCGACTGAAGGAAAACGCGGCGGTTGGACCTCAACATCGCAGGCTCCAAATTTCCAAGAATAATCTGGCCGGAGCGTGCGTCAGGCGATCATCGTTGACCACTTGGTGATTTCGACACCTGTTGCTTTCGATAGCTCGCCGAATGGTGCGCGGAACGATAAGCAGCAGACCGGAATCAAATGGAACTCGCTCGCCCCTTCGGCGCTCGGCCTTGTGAGCAGACCTGTGTCCACCCGCGAATTGCGCAGCAAATTGCGCTTCCAGCCCGGACAAGTTTCTTGGTATTTGAGAAGGACGATACTGGAATAAAGGCGGGACTGGTGCCATCGCTCCTGTTTGTCGACGATCATCCCATTTATCGGGACGCGGTGCGCCGCACGCTTGAGCTGGAAATCGAAGAGCTGAGTGTGGCGACCGCGGGAAGCTGCAGCTCGGCGCTGGAGTTTCTCAACCGTAACGAAGTTGATCTTTGCCTCGCCGACTACAGCCTGCCGGATGGAGACGGCTTGTCGCTGCTCAGGGACGTCAAGGCGCGGTTTCCTCTGATCGCCGTGGGCCTGCTTTGCGCCGACCTGTCATTGCCCCTGGTCGAAGGTGCGACGGCATTGGGAGCCGTCGTCTGCCTTTCGAAAGACAAGACGTCGGCCGATCTGGTCGCCGCCATTCGCATCGCGTTCTCCGGGGGCAAGGTCTACGACGCGGTCGGTGGCGGAGAAGGCAACGCGTTGTCGCTGCGACGACGGGAGATCCTGATCTATGCGAGCCAGGGGCTGCTGGACAAGCAGATCTGCGAGCGCATGGGCGTCACCGAGAGCACGATCAGGGCGCATTGGGGACGCATCTTCGAGCAACTGCAGGTGGGCAACAGAACGGAAGCGGTCACCCGAGCGTTGCGTCAGAGGCTGATCTGACATGTCCCCCGCCGCCACCGCCTTGCGCGCCCGCGCGGTCAAGCGGGAGCGCATTCAGCTTTTCTTTCGAACGCAGACCATCCCTTATCTTCGCTACATCCGGGTTCTCCAGGCGATTTCCACCGGCGGGGCATTCTACACCGGCCTGCTGGTCTGGCTGCTGTGTGACCTGCCGTTCCTCCACGTCGTGATCTGGACCTTTCTCGTCTTTTTGTCCGAATGCTTCATCACTGTCATCAACGATGCGTTCCGCGTCGCGCATCCACCCGACGACCATTTGTGGCGCTGGGGCTGGGCCAAGGCGGCGCTCTGCGGCCTCAATGCATTCGCCTGGTCGCTTGCACCTCTGCTGCTGCACGTGCCCGGCGCGCCCGCATCGGTACTGGTGCCTCTCGGCGCCCTGATCTTCTTCGTGACGATCGCAACTTGGATCGTCGGCGCCGACTACACGCCCAGCATGTGGACAGTGATGCTGGTTGCGATGGTGCCCGCCTCGCTCTGGCTGCTCAGCTTTGGAAGCGGGCTCGAGAAGGTCGCCGGCATTGGTCTTTTGACCCTGCTGCCATTCACGATCGCAACCGGCGTCATTGCGGCCGGCAACACCGAGGCCGCGATCCAGAATCGCCTCGACATTGCCGAGCTGCTCGAGATCAAGGCGAAGCAGGCCCAGCAGATCGAAGAGCTGTTCGCGGAGCGGACGCGCTTCTTCAGTGCGGCCAGCCATGATCTTCGTCAGCCGCTCAACGCGATGGGACTCTATTTCGAATTGTTGACGCGCTCTTCCGAGCACCGTGACCGGAACGAGATCATCGCGCATCTGCAGGACTGCGCGGCAAGCCTGCTGCGGCAATTCGATGCCATCATGGGCGTATCAGCCACCGACGTCGATATCCGAAATGCAAGTGCCCGGCCCGTCGCCGTTCACGAGATCTTCGCTCGCGTTGCCTCGACCCTCAACCTCGAAGCCCGGCGCAAGTCGCTGCGCCTACGTGTGTTCCCTTCAGAGCTCTGGTGTTCGGTCGATCCTGTGCTGCTGGAGCGCGCGCTGCTCAATCTGGTGAGCAACGCGATCAAATATACCAAGAAGGGCACCATTCTGCTCGGCGCGCGCCGTCGCGCCGACGCCGTCAAGATTCAAGTCATCGATACCGGGATCGGCATTGAATCGAAATACCTCACTTCGATCTTTGATGATTTCGTCCAGCTCGGGAATCCCGAACGCAACAGGGAGAAAGGCCTCGGCATTGGCCTCGCCATCGTCCGCCGTCTCTGCGAGGCGATGAGCTGGCAAATCGACGTAACGTCGGCCGTCGGCCGCGGGACCACCTTCAGCCTGTCGGTTCCGCTGGCAGAGCCGGTATCGGCACGCACCGATATCGAGCCGTCGCGAGAGGTTGAACGCCTGCCGAATACGTCGGATCAGCCGGGCGTCCTCGTGATCGATGATGACGCCACCACCAGGGATTCGTTGGGGCGTCTCCTGACCAATTGGGGTTACGAATGCGCGCTGTTCGAAGCGGGAGATCCCGCGCTTGATTTCCTGGAGCACGAAGGCGCACGACGGCGGTGGATCGTTCTGCTCGACTACCGGCTCGCCGGTGCGGAAACGGGCCTCACCATCGCGGACAGGATCCTGTCAAATCACGGCGGCCGCACCCGGATCAGCATGATGACGGGCGACATCGGCGCGGAGATCGCTGAGGGCGCACGCCAACGCGGCATACTGCTGATGCGCAAGCCGGTCCAACCCATCCGGCTCAATGCGCTATTGAGCTCCGAAATGGCCGCCGAGTAACGGAGCCGCGCATACGATGGTGCGCTGCGGCCCGTGCGCGCCGACGAAATTGTGATTATCCGCCCTGCCCCGGACGGCCCATGATGAAAGGTCACCGACCTGCAATGCAATCCGGGGCACTCCATGACGCCAGTTGCGATTCCGCCCGCCGTCCATCGTCGTCATCAACCCTGGTACAAGATCCTCTACGTCCAGGTGCTGATCGCGATCGCGCTCGGGATCCTAGTCGGCTATTTCGATCCCGACCTCGGCAAGGAGCTGAAGCCGCTCGGCGATGGCTTCATCGCACTGATCAAGATGATGATCGCGCCGGTGATCTTCTGCACCGTGGTGCACGGCATCTCCTCGATGGGCGATCTCAAGCGGGTCGGCCGGGTCGGACTGAAGGCGCTGGTCTATTTCGAGACGGTCTCGACGGTGGCGCTCGCGGTCGGCCTGCTCGTCGGCGAGGTGCTCCAGCCCGGGCACGGCTTCAACATCGATCCCTCCACGATCGATCCGAAGTCGGTAGCCACCTACGTCACCAAGGCCAAGGAAGAGGGCATCGTCGCCCATCTGATGGCGATCATCCCGGACAGCTATATCGGCGCGATCGCACGCGGCGACATCCTCCAGGTGCTGCTGATCTCGATCCTGTCAGGCTTCTCCATCGCCTTCCTCGGCAAGGCCGGCGAGCCGATCGTCGACGCCGTCGACAAGGCCGCAAAGATGTTCTTCGGCATCATCCGCATCGTGGTGCGTGTCGCGCCGATCGGCGCATTCGGCGCGATGGCGTTCACCGTCGGCGCCTATGGCCTTGGCGCGCTGCTCAACCTCGTCGCGCTGATCGGTACGTTCTATCTCACCAGCATCCTGTTCGTGCTGGTCGTGCTCGGCGCGATCGCGCGGGTCGCCGGCTTCTCGATCCTGCGTTTCATCGCCTACATCAAGGACGAGCTCCTGATCGTGCTCGGCACCTCGTCATCGGAAACGGTGCTGCCGCAGATGATCCAGAAGATGGAGCATCTCGGCGCCTCGCGTTCCGTGGTCGGCCTCGTCATCCCGACCGGCTACAGCTTCAACCTCGATGGCACCAACATCTACATGACGCTGGCGACGCTGTTCCTGGCCCAGGCGACCAACACCAACCTCACGATCTGGCAGGAGCTCGGTATTCTGGGCATCGCCATGATCACGTCCAAGGGCGCCTCGGGCGTGACCGGCGCCGGCTTCATCACGCTGGCGGCGACGCTCTCCATCGTGCCCGACATTCCGGTCCAGTCGATCGCGATCCTGGTCGGCATCGACAAGTTCATGAGCGAGTGTCGCGCGCTGACCAATCTGGTCGGCAACGGCGTCGCCTGCGTCGTGATCAGCATGTCCGAGGGCGAGCTCGATCGCACCGCGCTGCACGAGGCCATGGCGCATCCGCTGGAGATGGGTGAGGCACTCGAGCCCGGCGGCGGGTCCTGAGACTCGGATCACGATGTGATTTCGGCGAGCGCGTAGATCGCAACCGCATTGTCTGCCGAGACCAGCCCGCTCTCGACATCTTCCTGCACACTGGTCCGTTCGCGCTCCCGGGGATCGCCGATGCCGGCACCGCCCGGCGTCATCACGACGAGGCGGTCCTCGGGCGGTACGGTCTGGAAACCTTTGCCGCGCATCTTCTTGCCGGACTTCAATCCGACATAGCCAGCCTCGCCGTCGTGCCCGCCATCGCGGCCGCGCGGCGGATGATCGATGCGGTCGAACGCTGCCAGGATGTCGAACGGCGCGTCGACGCCGCTGCCGACCTCGATGATCTGGCCGAGACCGCCGCGGGTGCGACCCGCGCCGCCGGAATCGGGGCGCAGCTCCTTGCGCCAGAAGATCAGCGGTGTCTGCGTCTCCGCAATCTCGACCGGCGTGCCGCGCACCCCGCTCGGATAGGCGGTTGCCGACAGCCCGTCCTTGGCAAAGCGCGCACCGGTGCCGCCATTAGAGGTCACCGCCATCGAGAATCCGTAATTGCCGCCGGCGCCGGAACGCGTCTGTCCGCGCACGTTGAGATTCCACAGGCACGAGGTGCCTTCGGCCGGGACGCGCTCCGGGATGATCTGGCGCAGGCAGCCGAACACGACGTCGGGCAGCATCTGGCCGATCACGTGGCGCGAAGCCACCGGCGCGGGTTTTGGTGCATTGAGGATCGCGCCCGATGGCGCCGACACCGTCAGCGGCGACAGCGAGCCGGCATTGTTGGGAATCTCCGAGGCGACGACGCAGCCGAGGCCGAACACGGTGTAGGCGGTGGTGTAGGAGAGCGGCACGTTGATGCCGAACTGCGAGGCCGGCGACGTGCCGGTGAAATCGACGTGAATGCCTTTCTCCGAGATCGTCAGCATCGCCGACAGCGTGACCGGCGCATCATAACCGTCGACGATCATGGTATTGCGCCAGCTTCCCTTCGGCAGCTTCGCGATCTCGGCGAGCACCGCCTCGCGCGAACGGTCGCAGATGTAATCGCCGAGTTCATCGAGCGTGTCGATGCCGAACTCGGTCATCATCTCGACCAGGCGCTCGCAGCCGACATCGTTGCAGCCGGCGAGCGAATAGGTGTCGCCCTCGGTGTCGATCGGCAGCCGCGTGTTGGTGCGGATCATCGCCATCAGCGTCCCGTTGACGACGCCCTGGTCGATCAGCTTCAGCATGGGGATGTAGAGCCCCTCCATGAAGACGTCGGTGGCGTCGGGTCCGAAGCCGATGCCGCCGATGTCCATCAGATGGCTGGTGCATGAGAACAGCGCGACCAGCTTGCCGTTCTTGAAGCAGGGCGTGGTGACGACGAAGTCGTTGAGGTGGCCGGTGCCCATCCAGGGATCGTTGGTGATGTAGGCGTCGCCTTCCTTCATCGTCGCAAGCGGAAAGTGCGCGATGAAGTGCTTGACCGATTCCGCCATCGAGTTGACGTGACCCGGCGTGCCCGTCACGGCCTGCGCCAGCATGCGGCCGCGGAGGTCGAACACGCCGGCGGAGAGATCGCCGCATTCGCGCACGATCGGGCTGAAGGCGGTGCGGAGCAGCACCTGCGCCTGCTCCTCCACCACCGCGATCAGCCGGTGCCACATGATCTGAAGATCGATCAGGCTGGTGCTTGCGCCAGTCATGGTCATGCCGCCTTTCGTTCCATGACGATGCTGCCGGCACCGTCGATGTGGGCATCAAAGCTCGTCGAGACGAATGTCGAGGTCTCGTCTTCCGCAATCACGGCGGGACCGGCGACGGTTGCGCCGGGCGTCATGTCCTCCCGGCGGTACAGCGGGATTTCGACGAGGCGCCCTGCCCTTCCGTCGTAGAATTTGCGGCTGCCGGATGCCTTGCCGGCCGGCTTGCGCGCGACGGCGTCGACCATCGGTGGATTGCGCGGCTCGGTGGTCGCAAGCACCGACCAGCTCAGCACCTCGATGGCAGCGCCCGGGATCGGGCGCTCGAACATCGCGGCATAATCCGCCTCGAAGGACTTTCGCAGGCCGGCAAGATCGGCCGCGGTCAGTGGACGGTTCGGCAGCTCGACCGTGATCTCGTGGCCCTGGCCGACATAGCGCATGAAGGCGGCGCGGCGCTCACGTACCGGCGCGCCGGCAGCGCCGGGCTCGACCAGCGCCCGCGCCTCGGTCGCCATCTCCTGCAGCAGGTTCGAGACCCCCGCGGTGTCGAAGTCGTCGAGCCGGACATGACGGCTGCGCACCAGCTCATAGGCAATGGGCGCGGCCAGAAACCCGACGGCCGAACCGACGCCGGCGTTGGACGGCACGATCACCCGGGAGACGCCGATCTTCTCGGCAACGCGCGCCGCATGCAGCGGCGCGGCGCCGCCGAAGGCGATCAGCGTGTGCTGGCCGACCACCGCGCCACGCTCGACCGCGTGCACGCGCGCCGCGCTCGCCATGTTCTCGCAGACAACCTCGTGCACGGCGTAGGCGGCATTCTCCGCAGACAGGCCCAGGGCTTCGCCGACATCGCGCAGCAGCGCTGCCTTCGACTGTTCGGGATCGAGCCTGATCGTGCCGCCGGCGAAGGCGTCGGGATCGATCATGCCCAGCGCAACGTCCGCATCGGTCACCGCGGGACGCGAGCCGCCGCGGCCATAGCAGGCGGGGCCCGGCTCGGATGATGCGCTCTCGGGACCGACGGTGACGCGCTTCATCGCGTCGATCCGCGCGATCGAGCCGCCGCCAGCCCCGATCTCGACCATCTCGATCACGGGAACGCGCACCGGCAGGCCCGAGCCCTTCAAGAAGCGCGCGGCGCGATCGACCTCGAACACCCGCGAGGTCTCCGGCTGATACTTCTCGATCAGGCAGATTTTTGCGGTGGTGCCGCCCATGTCGAACGAGAGCACCTTGCTTTCGCCGAGCCGTGCCGCGATCTGCGCCGCGAAGATCGCGCCGCCCGCGGGACCGGATTCGACGAGGCGCACCGGAAAGCGCCGCGCCGTCTCGATCGACGTGACGCCGCCGCCTGAGGTCACGAGATAGATCGCGCCGCGGAACTGCTCGACCGCCAGCGCCTCGGCCATGCGCGCGAGATAACCGTCGATCAAAGGCTGCACATAGGCATTGGCCACTGCGGTCGAGGTGCGCTCATACTCGCGGATCTCGGGGCAGACCGCCGACGACATCGTCACGGAGATGCCGGGCATCTCCTGCCCGATAATCGCGGCCGTGCGCCGTTCATGCTCGGGATTGGCGTAGGAGTGCAGGAAGGCGATCGCGACGCTTTCGACCTTCAGCGCACGCAATTGCGGCACCAGTGCGCGCACCGCAGCCTCATCCAGTGGCAGCCGCACCGCGCCCTGCGCATCGACGCGCTCGGGAACGGTGAAGCGCAGGGAACGGGGCGCCAGCGGTCTCGGCTTGTCGATGGTGAGATCGTATTGATCGTAGCGGCTCTCGGTGCCGATATCGAGCACGTCGCGAAAACCGTCTGTCGCGATCAGCGCGGTCTTGGCGCCGCGGCGCTCGATGATCGCGTTGGTCGCCAGCGTCGTGCCGTGAATGAAGACGTCGATATCGCTGATATGCGCCTGCGCGTCGGCGAGAATGAGACGCATGCCGTCGAGCACCGCCTGCTCCGGACGCGTCGGCGTCGTCAGCACCTTGCGCGTCTTGCGATCCTGTCCCACATCCAGCACGATATCGGTGAACGTTCCACCGATATCGACGGCAAGCCGCACTTCGGCGCCCTCATGCATTCCAGATGTCTCCGTGCTGATCGACAGGTCCAGGTGTTCAGCAATTTGTATGCCATCGACTCCGCCGATGGCAACGCACTCCATGATTTTGCCGGGCACCTATGCGATAGCGACTGAGGTTGCATCAGCGCGAGCCACCTCATATCCTTTGACGACATGGCACGCATCACCATCATCGAAACCGGAGCCATCCCTCGCAAACTTCGCGAGCGCCACGGCTCGTTTCCGGACATGTTCGAGCGCATGATCCGCACTGAGGATCCCTCCAGCACATTCGACGTCGTCAGCATCCCGGATGGCGAGGCGCTCCCCGACACGCGCGGGCTGGAGGCGATCCTGATCACCGGCGCAGCGGCCGGCGTCTATGACGGGCTCGACTGGATCGCGACGCTCGAAGAATTCGTGCGCGCTGTCCATGCCAATCGGACGCGGATGGTCGGGGTCTGCTTCGGCCATCAACTGATCGCGCAGGCGCTCGGCGGCGTGGTCCGCAAATCGGACAAGGGCTGGGGCATCGGCCGGCACGTCTATCAGGTGGCTCCGAACAACGGCGTCATCGACGGCGAACAGCTCGCCATTGCCTGCTCGCACCAGGACCAAATCATCGAGCCGCCGCAGAACGCGCGAACAATCCTGTACTCGGAATTCGCACCGCATGCCGGCCTGCTCTATGATGGCGGCACGACGCTCTCCGTGCAGCCGCATCCGGAGTTCGACGTGGGCTTTGCGCAAGTCTGCTGCGAGCTCCGCGAAGGCCACGCGCCGGACGACGTCGTCGCCACCGCAAAGGCGTCACTGGCCAAGCCGCTGGACAGCGCCAAGCTCGGCGGGGCGATCACGAGGTTTCTGACGAGGCGAGCGACAACTCCTTAGTTTGCGGGATGCTGCCACAGCCACCCGCTCCCGCAAGAGGAGAGGGAAAAGCAGCGCCGAGCTCTTAAGTTCTCGCAAGCTCCTAAAACGGATTGTCCCCCAGCCCCACCACGTCCGCAGGCCGCGGCCCCGGCGCGGGCCAGTGGAAGCGGCGATCGTTCTCTGCGATCGCGATATCGTTGATGGAGGCCTCGCGCCGCTTCATCAGCCCGTGCTCATCGAACTCCCACTGCTCGTTGCCGTAGGAGCGATACCATTGGCCGCTGGTATCGTGCCATTCGTACTGGAAGCGCACCGCGATGCGGTTGCCGTCGAAGGCCCAGAGGTCCTTGATCAGACGGTAGTCGAGCTCCTTGGCCCATTTGCGGGTGAGAAAGGCGACGATCGCCTCGCGCCCTTGAAACACTTCAGAGCGATTGCGCCAGCGGCTGTCCTCGGTATAGGCGAGCGCAACACGCTGCGGATCGCGTGAATTCCAGGCGTCCTCGGCCATACGGGCCTTTTGCGCGGCGGACTCTCTCGTGAACGGCGGAAGCGGCGGGCGCGACATGGCTGGCCTCATCGGTTGGGGGCTGCGCAAATCTACGCTCACGCGCCGGGAAGTCGATGGTCCCGTCCCTATCGCCTCATTTCGAAATCACATCGCCCTTCATCAGGGTGCGGATCGATTTCGGGATCGGCTGGGCGCGGCCGCCGCTGATGAAGGCGACGCGCACCTCCGCTTTCACCAGCACTTCCTCGCTGCGGCGCACCTCCTGCGCCAGCATGATGGAGGCTCCCTTCACCGCGATCGGCCAGGTCACGACGTCGAGCACGTCGTCCATGCGCGCGGGCTTGAGAAAATCCAGACGCATCGAGCGCACCACGAAAGCAAAGCCGGCATCTTCCGTCTCGACCTGCTCGAACAGCGCCTGCTGTTCCGCACCCATCAGCCGCAGATGGTTGGTGCGCCCGCGCTCCATGAAGCGCAGATAGTTGGCGTGATAGACGATGCCGGAAAAATCCGTGTCCTCGTAGTAGACGCGGACCTGCATGTGATGGCGGCCGTCGCGGATCTCGCCGTCGAGATGGGCAGTCATTGCGCAAGCCTTTCGCTGTCCAGAGCACGATCCGGAAAAACGTGAAGCGAGTTTCCGGAAAGATCATGCTCAAACAACAACCTGAAGCGCGATGACGATTCATCCTGATTTCATCGCGCTTCAGAGCCCGTTTTGCGCAAAATCGGCCGACCGCGCAAGCGGGACGGCTATGATACTGTTTGCACCGTCCGCCCCAGCGTCACCTCGACGATCTCGGGCGGCACGCCGACGCGCATCGGCACGATGCTACAGCCGAGGCCGCCCGAAATAATGACGTCGCATTTCAGCTTGAAATGACCGTAGGCGAGCCGCACGCCGTGGCGCGGCGGCACCGCCGGCGACCAGCCGAACAGGCGCACCTGGCCGCCATGGGTGTGGCCGGAGAGTTGCAGCGCGACCCGCGTAGGGACGCGCTCCGCAATATAGGGCTCGTGCGCGAGCAGGATGACCGGCGCATCGTCAGTGACCTTGGCGAGCGTCGCGGTGAGATCGTCCGTGCCGAAATGCGGTACCGGGCGCTGACGCGCCGCCGGCATGAAAGCGAGCTGATCGCCGAGCCCGGCAAGCCAGAACGCGCGGCCGTCCTTGGTGAGGCGCACGGCGTCGTTCTCGTAGACGGGGATACCGGCAGCTTCGAGCGCGCGATGGGCGACCGTCGGGCCGCGCAGGATGCGCTGCACCGCCTTGTCTTCCCAATAGTCGTGATTGCCCATGATGGCGTGAACGCCGAGCGGGGCCTTGAGGCCTGCCAGCACCGCGGCCCATTCGGGGGCTGGAATGATCCGCGTAACGTGGTGATGTCCGGTCACGTAATCGCCGAGCATGACGATGAGATCGGCATTCAGCGCATTGGTATGCTCGACGATGCCCTGGATCCGCTCCAGCGACATCCAGGGATCGCAGGCATGGATATCGGCGATCACGGCGATCCGGAGCGGGAAGTCGGCCGGCCACTGCTTCGGCATCGGGTGATAGCGGGTGATGCGGAGCCGCTCCGGCTCGACCCCGACGCCGTAAGCCGCGGTGGAAACGCCGACAGCGGACAGACCGCCGATGGACCGAAAGAAAGCGCGCCGAGAGATCATGTGGAACCGGGTGTGATGCCTTGCCTCAATGTCCTCCGATTGAAGCGGAATTGGGGTGCGCTTGTGCAGATCGTCAGCAGAAACGTTAACGGTCCCTCACGCCGACCAGCGCATCCAGACGCGTCTTCAATTCGTCGGACGCCCGGTAATACCAGACGCCGCCGAGCAAGTCATGGAATCGCGTGTCGGCGCGGGCCTCGCGCTCGATACGGTCGATCGTGCGCAGGCTGATCACGTCCTCGAGAGGGCCTGCCGCCAGCAGCGACAGCAGCACGGGATTGGACTCCACCCTGAGGATCTCCAGGATCAGGTCGATCATCCGGTCGGGATCGTCCTCGCGCAGCTCGCGCTCGAAATCCATCATCGCGAACAGATTGTCGTCCTGGTCGCGGTCGGACCTGGAATACTGCTCGATCCAGGCCTGCGCCAGTTCGGACAGCGACATGCCGGCGCAATCGAGCGGCTCGCGCGGGGTGCGCTGGGCCATGTGATCGGCGTGCCAGGCTGCACCATTGGCGATCCCGGCGATGCGTCGCATCAGCGGCTCCTCCTCGCCGAGATGCGCGCCCCCGAGCAGCCAGCGCAGCCGCGCATTGTGCTTCGCCTCATGCTCGATGCGCGCGATCACCTCGTTGCCATGAGCATAGAGCAGCGCCAGCAAGAACTTGTCGTTCAGCTGCATCACCGTCGGCTTGTCGGTCTCGGTCTTCAGCACGTCGAGGATGAGATCGAGCGCGCGCTGCGGCCGGCGATGCGGCAGATGATCGAAATAGAGTTTTAGCGCCCAGACGCTGCCGGCCTGGTCTCGCCGACTGACGCGCTGAAGCGCGCACCACATCGAGGCCAGCTCGGCCAACGGCATCGGATCGAGGAACGCTTCGGTCTCGTCAGGCGTCCGCAGTTGCGGTGCGGACGCGACGGCTTCAAGCAATGTTGTGTGCTCACTCAGCCCCATTCTTCCCACTCCAGCCAATGTGCGTTGCGCTGGCGACCCCGATCGCCGCGCGTTCGCATTAGTGGGAGCACGAAACAGGTGGGTTCAACGTCGCTCTAGTCGTCGCTCTCGTCCGTGCCGAACAAGCCGAACTGTGCCGTATCGCGCGAGGGCTCAGCGAGGCCGAGATGGCGGAAGGCATGTGTGGTGAGAAGACGGCCGCGCGGGGTGCGCTGGAGATAGCCGCACTGGATCAGATAGGGCTCGATGATGTCCTCGATCGCGTCGCGCGGCTCGGACAGGGCGGCCGCCATGGTCTCGACGCCGACCGGGCCACCGCCATAGTTCAGTGCGATCGTCGAGAGGTAGCGACGGTCCATGGCGTCGAGGCCCGCGGCGTCGACCTCCAGCGCACTCAGCGCGTGGTCGGCGATCTCGCGATCGATGGTTTCGGCGTTCGCAGCCGAGGCAAAGTCGCGCACCCGCCGCAGCAGGCGGCCGGCGATGCGCGGCGTGCCGCGGGCGCGGCGCGCGATCTCGTTGGCGCCGTCCGGGTTCATGCCGACATTGAGCACGCGCGCGCCGCGGGTGACGATGCCTTCCAGCTCCTCGACCGTATAGAAATTCAACCGGATCGGAATGCCGAAGCGATCGCGCAGCGGATTGGTGAGAAGGCCGGCGCGCGTCGTCGCGCCGACGAGGGTGAACTTTGCCAGCTCGATCTTGACCGAGCGCGCCGCCGGACCCTCGCCGATGATGAGGTCGAGCTGGAAATCCTCCATCGCGGGATAGAGCACCTCTTCCACTGCAGGGCTCAGGCGATGGATCTCGTCGATGAAGAGCACGTCTCGCTCTTCGAGATTGGTCAGCAGCGCAGCGAGATCGCCGGCCTTGGCGATCACGGGGCCGCTCGTGGCGCGAAAGCCGACGCCAAGCTCGCGCGCCACGATCTGCGCCAGCGTGGTCTTGCCGAGACCGGGGGGACCGACGAACAGCACGTGATCCAGTGCCTCGCCGCGCTTGCGCGCCGCATCGATGAAGATGGACAGATTCTTGCGCGCCTGCTGCTGGCCGACGAATTCGGTGAGCGACTGCGGGCGCAGCGCCGTGTCGCCGACATCGTCGCTGCGGCGCTCGGGCGTGACGATGCGGGAGGGCGTGTTCACTCGTTGCCTCGCCGGTACTTGTTCGGCAGCAGTTCGCCAATACTCGCGACCTTCGGCTCGCGGCCGTTGTCGGGAACGATGACCCGCGCCTTGGCATCATAGTCATGGATCAACTCGCGGCAGATGCCGCAGGGTGAGACGACGGCGATATCGCCCGGCTCGCCTGGCTTGGGATGGCGCACCGCGACGATGGTCTCGATACCGCGGTCTCCGGTCTCGGTGATGGCGCGCCCGATCGCGATCGCCTCGGCACAGACCGCGATGCGGCCGATATAGGCGTCGATGTTCACGCCGGTGACGATGCGGCCGTCGCGCGTGCGCATCGCCGCCCCCACCTCCTGCCAGTCATTACGATAGCGTTGGCTGATCGCCGCGGTCGCGGCAGCGATGAGTTCCTTGTCTTCTTTGCTCAGCATGGCGGAAAATGCGTTCCTTCGTCAGTCAGCGGCCGCGCAGGATAGTCTATTTCGACAATTCTTTCAGACCCAGGCGAATGAGCTGCGCGGTTTCCGCATTCTCGCCGGCATTGCGTGACGCCGTGGCGATGGCCGCCGCCGCCTGCGGCTGGCCGTAGCCGAGATTGACCAGCGCCGAAATCGCGTCCGCGACGGGGCGCGGGGCGCGCTGCTCGTCGACCGCGCCGGCAAGATGCACCACCGCCGGATCGACATTGGCAAAAGCCGGCGCCTTGTCCTTCAACTCGGTGACGATGCGCTCGGCGACTTTGGGGCCGACGCCCGGCGTGCGCGACACCGCGGCCTTGTCGCGCAGCGCGATCGCATTCGCGAGATCGGAAGGCTGCAGCGTGCCGAGCACCGCGAGGGCGACCTTGGCGCCGACGCCCTGCACGGTCTGGAGCAGGCGAAACCATTCGCGCTCCTGGTCGGTGCGGAAGCCGAACAGCTTGATCTGATCCTCGCGGACATAAGTCTCGATCGACAGCACGGCGGCTTCGCCGGGCGAAGGCAGATGTTGCAGCGTACGCGTCGAGCAATGCACCTGGTAGCCGACGCCGCCGACGTCGAGGATGACGAAATCCTCGCCGTAGGAATCGATCAGGCCCTTGAGCTTGCCGATCATATCCCCACCACTTTCAGCCTTAGCGCGGCACTCTGCCGGTGATGCGCGTGAGTGATGGCGATGGCGAGGGCATCGGCGGCGTCCGCCGACGGCGGCTCGGCCTTGGGCAGCAGGATCTTCAGCATCACCGCGATCTGGTTCTTGTCGGCGTGGCCGGCGCCGACGACGGTCTTCTTGACCTGGTTGGGCGCGTATTCGGCAACCGTGATGCCGAACATCGCAGGCGCCAGCATGGCGACGCCGCGGGCCTGGCCGAGCTTCAGCGTCGCAACGCCGTCCTTGTTGACGAAGGTCTGCTCGACGGCCGCTTCCATCGGCTTGTGGCCGGATAGCACGGAAGCCAACCCCTCATGGATCGCCAGCAACCGGCTCGAGAGCGGCAGCCCCTCCGGCGGTTCCACCGAGCCGCAGGCGACGTAGACGAGGCGATTGCCGTCTGCCTCGATCACGCCCCAACCGGTGCGGCGCAGGCCGGGGTCAATGCCGATGATGCGGACGGGCTGGCGAATCGGGGGCGCGATCATGGGCCAGTGATAGCGGCTGGCCGGAAGGAGGGAAACAGAAACGGAACGAAAGTAACAGGGGAACTGAGCTTTCGTGCGCCGGGCGCAGCGCAGCACGCAGTGATGCGCTGCTGAACCGGGGCCCATCCCTCATCGGCACGGGAAGAGTGGTCCCCTGCGCCGCAGCGTTTCACGCCGCGTCGCGTCCGGGACACGAGACGACCTCAGCCGCCCATCTTCGCGATCAGCGCGTCAGACACCTCGAAGTTGGCGTAGACGTTCTGGACGTCGTCGTGCTCGTTGAGCAGGTCCATCAGCTTCAGCAGCTTCTCGCCGGTCTCGTCGTCGACAGCGACCGTGTTCTGCGGCTTCCAGATCAGTGCGGCCTTGCGCGGCTCGCCGAACTTCGTCTCGAGCGCCTTGGCTACATCGCGGTAGCCTTCGGTCGAAGCGTAGATTTCGTGGCCATTCTCGCCGGAGATCACGTCGTCGGCTCCGGCCTCGATCGCGGCATCGAGCACAGCGTCGTCGGAAGCGACGCTGCGGTCATATTCGATGATGCCGGTGCGATCGAACATGAAGGACACCGAGCCGGTCTCGCCGAGATTTCCGCCGGATTTGGTGAAGAACGAGCGGATGTCGGAGGCCGCGCGGTTGCGGTTGTCGGTCAGCGCCTCGACGATGACGGCGACACCGCCGGGGCCGTAGCCCTCGTAGCGGATCTCGTCATAGTTCTCGCCTTCATTGCCGAGCGCCTTCTTGATGGCGCGCTCGATATTGTCCTTCGGCATGTTCTCCTGACGCGCCGCGATCACGGCCGCGCGCAGGCGCGGATTCATGTTGGGATCGGGCGTGCCGAGCTTGGCCGCGACGGTGATTTCGCGGGCCAGCTTGCCGAAGAGCTTCGACTTCTGCGCATCCTGCCGCCCCTTGCGGTGCATGATGTTCTTGAATTGGGAATGTCCGGCCATGCGTGGTCTCTTGAGGAATCGTCAGTCAAGGTCAGGGGCAAGGTAAGTGATCGAAGCGCGGGCCTTATAGGCCGCGACACCCCCGGAATGAAAGGGCATACTTGGAGGTATTATAGTAAGTCGGATACGCTGCCATCAGGCATCTGTTAACCCTGACTTCATTTGGGGATGTGAAACTATCCCCATCCCGTCCCCCGACAAGAGTGCCCCGATGGCCTTCGGACTACTTCGGAAGCGTCTGCCGGAACAGGCCGCGGTTGCGTCACCGGTGTCCCAAGCCGTCGGCGAGCCCGTTGCCGCACCGGAGGGCGATTCGGCCAGGGAAATCCTCGAGCTTCTGGAACTCGAGCTCGGCGCGATGATCCGCCAGCTCGAGCGCGCGGCCCAATCGGTCGCCGGCGGGGCGGAAGCGACCGCCAACACGCTCGCGACCATCCGCGAGCGCACCGATGCGCTCACGGGGCGCAGCAGCGTCGCGCAATCGACCGCCACCACCTTTGCCAGCGCGGCCGAGAAATTCACCCAGTCGGCGCAAGGCATCGGCGCCCAGGTCCGCGAGGCCGGCAAGCTCGCCGATGCTGCCAGCGCCGCCGCGCAAGAAGCCCGCGCCAATGTCGACCGCCTGCGCGAATCCTCCGCCGCGATCGGCAACGTCGTCAATTTGATCGCGCAGATCGCGCGCCAGACCACGCTGCTCGCGCTGAACTCGACCATCGAGGCCGCGCGCGCCGGCGCGGCAGGTAAAGGCTTTGCCGTCGTTGCGACCGAGGTGAAGGCGCTCGCGGTGCAGACCCAGGGCGCGACCGAGGAGATCACCAGGAAGATCGATGCACTGCAAAGGGATGCGGCGGGCTCGGCGGAAGCCGTGCACCGCATCTCGCAGGCGATCGAGGCGATCCGCCCGGTGTTCGACACCGTCAACGGCGCGGTCGCCGAGCAGACCGCGACCACCAGCGAAGTCTCGGGCAACGCCGCGACCGCATCCCAATTCATCGTGTCCGTCGGCGAAAGCGCCGCCGAGATCGACGCCGCCACCAAGGCGGCGGAGGCGCATGGCGAGAGCGTCTCCAGCGCCGGCAAGGCGGTCACGACGTTCGCCCAGAAACTGAAATCGCGCTGCGCGGTGCTGCTCAGGCAGAGCGATGGCGACGACCGTCGCAAGGCCGAGCGGTTGCCCTGCCATCTCAAGTTCGAGATCGGGCGTGGCCGGGCAGCGATGCCGGTCTACGAGATTGCGATTGACGGCGTCTTGATCGGCGGCGCCGACGCCGCGAGGCTTTCGCTGCACGAAACCATTGACGGCCTGCTCCAGGATATCGGCACCTGCCGCCTACGCGTCACCGATCAATCCAAGGCCGGTGCGCGGGCGCAGTTCCAGGCGCCGAATGCCGAGCTGCGCGAAAAGATCGAGGACAAGCTCTGGTCGATCCGCGAAGAGAACACCGAGTTCGTGACCCGCGCGATGGAAGCGGGCGCTGCGCTGACGAAGATCTTCGAACAGGCGGTCGCGCGTGGTGAGATCAGGCTCGACGATCTCTTCGACGCCAACTATGCGGAGATTGCCGGCACCAATCCGCCGCAGTATCGCACAAGATATCTCGACTGGGCCGACCGTGCCCTCCCCTCGTTCCAGGAAGCATTCCTGGCGAAGGATCCGCGCATGGCGTTCTGCGCCATGGTCGACCGCAACGGCTTCCTGCCGGTGCACAACAAGATCTATTCGCATCCGCAGCGACCGGGCGACATCGCCTGGAACACTGCGAACAGTCGCAACCGGCGCATTTTCGACGACCCGGCGGGCCTCGCTGCGGCGCGCAATCTGCGCTCCTACCTGGTGCAGAGCTACGCGCGCGACATGGGCAACGGCAACACGGTGATGATGCGCGAGATCGACGTGCCGATCCGCGTGCAGGGCCGGCACTGGGGCGGGTTCCGGACGGCCTACAAGCTTTGAAGCACGACCCGGGGAAGTACGGAGCGGTTCCGAAAAGATCATGCGCTCACAAAGACCGGGGCACGATGGCAATTCACTCTGGTGTCATCGCGCTCCTAGTGCACGCTCAGGCAAGACGGCAAAGCGCGAATCAGCATTAAAACGACTCACGCTTTGGAATGGGAATGGGAATGCCGTAGCGAGTCGATAGGCGACTCCGACTGAAGGAAGTTCGAACATGTCCGTCGTGCAGCGTGCAGTCATGGACACGTCATCCAACCGGACGCTGGCCGAACGGCTCATAGACCAGCTCGCCGATCGCATCGGCGGGCTCGGCGTTGAGCTCGCCGACATCGCCGGCAACGTCCAGGAGGTTGCGAACCGCGTCGCCAGCCAGTCGGAGCGGTTCCACCATCTGCAGAAGACGGCCGAGACGATGGTCTCGGCAAATCGCGACATCGCCAATGCATCGCAGGCGGTGCAATCGACGACATCCACCGCCGCCAGCGAGATCGCGCAGTCGCGCGACGCGGTCGAGACCGCGGTCAGCCACATCTCCGAACTCGTCGCGGCGGTCGCTCGCATCGAGACGCGGCTCGCCGCAGTCGGCTCGGCGCTGAGCCAGGTCGCCAAGGTCTCCGGCTCGATCGAGGCGATCGCGAAGCAGACCAACCTGCTCGCGCTCAACGCCACGATCGAGGCGGCGCGCGCCGGCAGCGCCGGCCGCGGTTTCGCCGTCGTGGCGAGCGAGGTGAAGAGCCTCGCGGAAGCGACCCGCCAGGCCACGCAACAGATCTCGGATACCGTACGCGATCTCGACGGCCAGATCGGCAGCCTGATCGGCGAGAGCGGCGATGCCTCGCTGCGCGCGAAGAACGCCGGCGACGGCGCACAGCAGATTTCCGGCATCATCTCGCGCGTGCAGCAGGGCTTTGCCTCCGTGGGCGCGGAGATCGACAGCGTCGCGCGCGCCGCGACCTCCAATCTCGGCCATTGCGACACCGTGATCTCGGAGCTCAGCGAGCTTGCCAAGGGCGTCGATCTCTCCTCGCGCGATCTCAAGAATGCAGACGAGCGCGTGGCAAAGCTGCTCGACACCTCCGAGGGCCTGATCGCGCTGATCGCCGACAGTGGCGTGGAGACGTCGGACGCGCCGCTGATCCGCGTCGTCGTCGACACCGCCAAGCGCATCTCGGCCGAGTTCGAGGCCGCCATCGACCGTGGCGAGCTCTCACTCGATCAGTTGATGGACGAGAAATATCGCGAGATTCCCGGCACCGATCCCAAGCAATATCTCACCGACTACGTCAACTTCACCGACCGCGTGTTGCCGGCGATCCAGGACCCGATCCAGAAATCGGATCCGCGCATCGTGTTCTGCGTCGCCTGGGCAAAGGGCGGCTATCTGCCGACCCACAATCCGAACTATCGCCTGCCGCAGGGCAAGGACCCCGTCTGGAACAACGCCAATTGCCGCAACCGCCGCCTGTTCAACGATCGCGCGGTGAAGAAGGTCGCGGCGAACACAAAGCCGTTCCTGCTGCAAACCTACCGCCGCGACATGGGCGGCGGCCAGTTCGTGCTGATGAAGGATCTGTCCTCACCGATCATCGTCCGCGGCAAGCACTGGGGCGCGTTCCGGATGGGATTTAGGCAGGGCTGACGGCGCAGAGCACGCTGCCGTCCCTTCTCCCCTTGCGGGAGAAGGTGGCGCGCGCAGCGCGCCGGATGAGGGGGTGCTTCCGCGAATTCAACTGCAAGAGATTCGTTCGCGGATAGAACCCCTCACCCGGCTTCGATGCATCGCATCGAAGCCACCCTCTCCCGCACAGGGAGAGGGTGCACTGTCAATGCCGCACGAAAATTCAGCTCAACCAGAACCTCGGCGTTGCCGGCTCGAGCCGGCCGCCCGCACGCACCGGAGCGATGCGCAGTGCGAGCCCCGTTGCATCATCCGTCTCCACCGCTACCCCGCTCAGCGTCGCCGTACCCATCGCCGGCTCGAAACGGCCGGACGGAATCCCGGAGGTGAAACGGCGCAGCGGCTCTTCCTTTTGCATGCCGATGATCGAATCGTAGTCGCCGGTCATGCCGGCGTCGGTCATGTAGGCGGTGCCGCCGGGAAGGATCTGGTGATCGGCGGTCGGCACATGCGTATGCGTGCCGACGACGAGGCTGGCGCGGCCGTCGCAGAAGAAGCCGACGCCCTGCTTCTCGCTGGTCGCCTCGCAATGGAAATCGACCACGATCGCATCGGCCGCCTCGCGCAGCGGACAGGCGCCGAGCTCGCGCTCGAGCGCGACGAAGGGATCGTCGAACGGCGTCATGAAGACACGGCCCAGCGCGTTGACGACCAGCGCACGGCGGCCGTTCTTGGTCTCGACCAGGGCGGCGCCGCGGCCCGGCGTGCCGCGCGGATAGTTCGCAGGCCGCACCAGGCGCTCGGCGCGCTCGATGAACACCAGCGCCTCGCGCTGGTCCCAGGAATGGTTGCCGAGCGTGACTGCGTCGGCGCCCGCGTCCAGCAGTTCCTGATAGATCGCTTCCGTGATCCCAAATCCGCCGGCGGAATTTTCGCCGTTGACGACGACGAAATCGAGCGACCAGTCGCGAACCATGTTGGGCAGGTGCTCGGCGATCGCCGCACGGCCGGCCCGGCCGACGACGTCACCCACGAAGAGAATGCGCAACTTCAGAACTCCGGAAATCGAACACGTCCGTTTCCGTTAGCACATAATCCAGCGCGACGTCGTGCGATAGTGCGGGAACGGCCTCGATCTCCTGCGCCGCAAAGGCGAGCCCGATGCCGAGGACATGCTTGGTCTTGCGCAGATGCGCGAAGGTGAAGTCGTAATGTCCCGCGCCGTAGCCGATCCGGTGACCGAGACGGTCGAACGCGGCAAGCGGCGTCAACATGATGTCGGGAATGACCTCGGCCGCCGCCGGCGATGGTTCGGGAATGCCGAGCGGGCCGAGCATCAGCCGGTCGCTCGGATGCCAGATGCGGAAGATCAGCGACTTGCCGCGCGTGGTGACGCAGGGCAGCGCCAGCCGCGCGCCTTCGGCCGCAAGCTTCTGCATCAGCGGCACCGGATCGATCTCGCTGCGGATCGGCGAATAGCCGGACACGATGCTGCCGGGCACGATCTCGAACGGCAGGCCGCGTTTGCCGAGCTTTGCGGCGGCAGCGGCGCGCTTCTTCTCGCTGAGCGCATCGCGTTTGGCGAGGGCTTTGGCGCGGAGCTCGGATTTCTGTGAGTGCGCAGGCATCGAAATCATTCCCTCGATGGCAGAGCCAACTCTGCTGTCATCACCCGCGAAGGCGGGTGATCCAGTATTCCAGAGACGCCAGTGCTTGAACCTCGACGCTGCGGCGTACTGGATGCCCCGCTTTCGCGGGGCATGACACTGAGAATGATTGAACCGGGTTGTCGAGAACGCAATTAGACAGGCACAAACCAGGCAAACAAAGCGCGAAGCCGTAGACGCCGTTGAAGCACTCGATCCCGGAGTTCCCTACGAAAGTAGGTGGGCACCATATGTCCGGGCCCACGGGCCCGGCCAGGGACAGTTCCCTAAAGGATCGATAAGGCCCCGGGGATATATGGCTCCTGACGCGCGCCACAGCTTCGCTTGACGCAATCTAGCAACGACGCTGACGAATCGCCAGCCCGCCGTGATGGTCAGCCGATCGCAATCCCGTTGCCGACGGTCCGGTTCAGGACCTGGGTCGATTTCTCGATGCGTTCGGCGGCCGCGTTGAGCGCATTGACCACCGCGGTCTGCGTCATCCGGGCGCGTTCGGCGGCGGCATTGCGGAAATCCCGCAGCTCACTCACCTCGGCTTCCAGCGTGCGGATGCGGTTGCCGGCGTCGACCAGCTCGTCGCATGCGGTGAGCGCCGCCATCACGGTGAGCCGCGCATCGCCGATCTCGCCGAATTTTCCGCGCAGGTTCTGGATTCGCGACTCCAGGCCTTCGGCGAGCTTCAGCAGCCGCACCTCCTGCCCTTCCTCGCAGGCCATGCGATATTGCCGGCCGTTGATGGTGACGTTGATGTGGCTCATCCGTCCTCTCCGGTATCCAGCACCGAACGTATCGTGACGATCGCAGCATCCAGCCGATCGGAGATTTCGCGATTGGTGCGCTCGAGCTTGCGCGCCTTCATCAACGCACCGTCGAGCTCGTCGGCGAGCCGCGAGCGATCCGTGCCCAGAGCCTGAATGCGCGTGGCGAGTTCGTTCTCGTCGCGATCGGCATCGCGCCGTCGCTCGACCGCGCTCTCCAGCGCGTCGAGCGCCGCCGTGAGTCTGCGTGTCGCGATCTCGATCTCGACGGCGGCGGACTCCGTCATGGCGGAACTGTTGGCAGCGCGATCGCTCATGCAGTCAGCGACGGACCTCTGTGTTGGCCTTTTCATCAGGACTTGCCGTCCGGCAAAAGACTCGGTTCGGCAAGCGCTTAGAAGCAGAAATTTACGTGGCAGGGAAGCCAAGCGCAACGTCGCCGCGAAACTATGCACCGATAGATCGGGATCGGGCATCCCGCCCCGACCGGTTCCTGTCGCGCGCGATTGGTGCTGCGGGCCTTCCGGACCACCCCGCCTGGCGCAACTTTTCGGCCGGGGACGACGTTCGATTGCCTTGGACTCCCGGAACCGAGATGCTATCCAGCGCCCGACCTTCAGCGGCCGAAAGGCTCCTTCCCCGCGCGGGCGTACACCGCCACCAAGCGCCTCAATTCAGACGGATTTCAGACATGACGCAGGTCGATCCCACCCGTATGGCCAACGCGATCCGCGGGCTTTCGATGGACGCGGTCGAGAAGGCCAAGTCCGGCCATCCCGGACTGCCGATGGGAGCCGCCGACGTTGCGACCGTCCTGTTCACGCAGTTCCTGAAATTCGACGCCCAGGCACCCGCCTGGCCCGACCGCGACCGCTTCGTGCTGTCGGCCGGTCACGGCTCGATGCTGCTCTATTCGCTGCTGTTCCTGACCGGCAATCAGGACATGACGCTGGACCAGCTCAAGCACTTCCGCCAGCTGGGATCGCTGACCCCCGGTCACCCCGAGAACTTCCACACCAAGGGCATCGAGACCACCACCGGCCCGCTCGGCCAGGGCATTTCCACCGCGGTCGGCATGGCGCTCGCCGAGAAGATGCTGGCGGCCGAGTTCGGCAAGAAGATCGTCGACCACCACACCTACGTGCTCGCCTCCGACGGCGACCTGATGGAAGGCGTGTCGCAGGAGGCGATCGCCATGGCCGGGCACTGGAAGCTGGGCAAGCTGATCGTGCTCTACGACGACAACGGCATCTCGATCGACGGCCCGACCTCGATCGCGGACTCGGTCGACCAGGTGAAGCGCTTCAAGTCGGCGGGCTGGGCCGCCGAAAAGATCGACGGCCAGGACCAGGCCGCGATAGCAGCCGCGATCACGCGCGCCAAGAAATCCAACAAGCCGACGCTGATCGCCTGCCGCACCACCATCGGCTATGGCGCGCCGCATAAGGCCGGTACCGCGAAGGTGCATGGCGAGGCGCTCGGCGCCGACGAGCTGAAGGCCGCAAAGGAAAATCTCGGCATTTCGCTCGAGCCGTTCTCGGTGCCAGATGACGTGCTCAAGGCCTGGCGCGCGGCTGGCAGCCGCGGCGCGGCCGCACGGCAGGAGTGGGAAGCGCGACTTGGCGAACTCGGCAGCCGCAAGCGCGCCGAGTTCGAGCGGCGCCTG
The DNA here is from genome assembly GCF_055791185.1 of Bradyrhizobium ingae. NCBI lineage: Bacteria > Pseudomonadati > Pseudomonadota > Alphaproteobacteria > Hyphomicrobiales > Nitrobacteraceae > Bradyrhizobium > Bradyrhizobium ingae. The sequence goes on along the minus strand of NZ_JBVUBB010000008.1, from coordinate 110,966 downwards.
CGCCATGAGCGCCCTGCATCGCTTGCGAAGGCGCTGAAGGCACACAAGAAGGGCCTGCTGGAAAATCCCCTCAACGTCGCGACGCGCAAATCCTCGGAAGCAGCGATCGAGGCGATCGCCGCGGCGATGCCGATGGAATTTTTGGCGGGTTCGGCGGATCTCACCGGCTCCAACAACAACAAGGCGAAGTCGGCCGTGGCCTTCTCCGCCAAGACGCCGAAGGGCCGCTTCATCCATTACGGCATCCGCGAGCACGGCATGTGTGCCGCGATGAACGGCATCTTCCTGCACGGCGGCTTCGCGCCGAACGGCGCGACCTTCCTGGTATTCACCGATTACGCGCGGCCCGCGATGCGCATTGCCGCGCTGATGGGCGCGGGCGTCGTCTATGTGATGACCCACGATTCCATCGGGCTTGGCGAAGACGGGCCGACCCATCAGCCGGTCGAGCATCTTGCCGCGTTGCGCGCGATTCCGAACATGCGCGTGTTCCGTCCCTGCGACTCCATCGAGGTCGCCGAGTGCTGGGAGCTGGCGCTGAATCGCATCGACGGCCCCACCGTGCTGGCGTTGACGCGCCAGAACCTGCCGCAGCTCCGAACCTCCGCCAACGAGAACCCCTGCCAGTACGGCGCCTATGAGCTGGTCGCCGCCCAGGGTGAAGCCAAGGTGACGCTGTTCGCCTCGGGCTCCGAGGTTGAAATCGCAGTCGCCGCCCAGAAGCAGCTCGCCGAGCGCGGCATCGCGACGCGGGTGGTCTCAGTGCCCTCGCTCGAACTCTTGTTAGCGCAACCAGAGGCCAAGCGTGCCGCCATCATCGGCAATGCGCCGGTCAAGGTCGCAATCGAAGCTGCAGTACGCTGGGGCTGGGATGCCGTGATCGGCCAGGATGGTGAATTTATCGGCATGCATTCCTTCGGCGCGAGCGCGCCGGCGAAGGACCTTTTCAAGCACTTTGGAATTACCGCCGAGGCTGCGGTTAACGCTGTCCTGAAGCGCGTTTCCTGAGAGTTGAGCTTGCCGGAAAAAAGGACTACCAAGCTCCCCATATGATCAAGTACCGCCCGGCCGAACCGGGCGTCCGCCCTAAAAAACCCTCGCATGCGCGCTAGCTGCGTTCTGCGGGACGACAACGGTCATTGAAGGAGACGAAAGATGGCAGTCCGCGTTGCAATTAACGGTTTTGGTCGCATCGGCCGCAACATCCTGCGGGCCATCGCCGAGTCCGGCCGCAAGGACGTCGAGGTGGTCGCCATCAACGATCTCGGACCGGTCGAGACCAATGCGCATCTGCTCCGCTTCGACTCCGTGCACGGCCGCTTCCCGGGAACCGTGACCGTCGACGGTGACACGATCAATCTCGGCGGCGGCAAGATCAAGGTGACCGCGGAGCGCGATCCCTCGAAGCTGCCCTGGAAGGATCTCGGTATCGACATCGCGATGGAGTGCACCGGCATTTTCACCGCCAAGGAAAAGGCCTCCGCGCATCTGACCGCCGGCGCCAAGCGCGTGCTGGTCTCCGCGCCCGCTGACGGCGCCGACGCGACCATCGTCTACGGCGTCAACCACGAGACGCTGACCAAGGATCATCTTGTCGTCTCGAACGGCTCCTGCACCACGAACTGCCTCGCGCCGGTCGCCAAGGTGCTGAACGACCTCGTCGGCATCGAGACCGGCTTCATGACCACCATCCATGCCTACACCGGCGACCAGCCGACGCTGGACACGCTGCACAAGGATCTCTACCGCGGCCGCGCCGCGGCGATGTCGATGATCCCGACATCGACGGGTGCTGCGAAGGCGATCGGCCTGGTGCTGCCCGAGCTCAAGGGCAAGCTCGACGGCGTCGCGATCCGCGTGCCGACCCCGAACGTCTCGGTCGTCGACCTCAAGATCGTCGCCAAGCGCGCCACCGACGCGAAGGAAATCAATGCGGCGATGAAGCGTGCCTCCGAGCAGCAGCTCAAGGGCATCCTCGGCTACACCACAGCGCCGAACGTCTCGATCGACTTCAACCACGACCCGCACTCCTCGACGTTCCACGAGGACCAGACCAAGGTGCAGAACGGCACGCTGGTGCGCGTGATGTCCTGGTACGACAACGAGTGGGGTTTCTCGAATCGCATGGCGGACACCGCCGTTGCGATGAGCAAGGTGCTGTAACGGAGGCGCAATGCTTCCCCACTGGATCGGCATCCCCGGCGTCATCTTGCTGATCGCGTTCATCGCGTATGCGTGGCGGCAGGGGACCAAGGTCCAGTCGCGAGGCGAGGGTAGTAGCAGCGATGCGAGCATCGACCCTCCCTCCGATTCCGATAGCTCCACGCACCACGGATGGTGAATGATGTCCGCTAAGTTCCGCACCCTCGACGACGTCGACGTGAAGGGCAAGCGCGTGCTGCTGCGCGTCGATCTCAACGTGCCCATGGATAACGGGCGCGTCACCGACGCAACGCGGCTCGAGCGCGTTGCGCCGACCATCACCGAAATTTCCGACAAGGGCGGCAAGGTCATCCTGCTCGCGCATTTCGGCCGGCCGAAGGGACGCGACGCCAAGGACTCGCTGAAACCGGTTGCCGAAGCTCTTTCGAAGGTCCTCAAGAAACCGGTTGCGTTTGCCGACGACTGCATCGGCGAGCCTGCGGCCAAGGCCGTGGCGGCGCTGAACGACGGCGACATCCTGTGCCTGGAAAACACCCGCTTCCACAAAGAGGAAGAGAAGAACGATCCCGCCTTCGTCGCGGAGCTGGCCAAGCTCGGCGACATCTGGGTCAATGACGCCTTCTCTGCTGCGCACCGCGCCCATGCCTCGACCGAGGGCCTCGGCCACAAGCTGCCGGCCTATGCCGGCCGCACCATGCAGGCCGAGCTCGATGCATTGGAGAAGGCGCTGGAAGCGCCGACCAAACCGGTCATCGCGATCATCGGCGGCGCCAAGGTCTCGACCAAGATCGACCTTCTCGAAAATCTCGTCAGCAAGGTCGACGCGCTGGTGATCGGCGGCGGCATGGCGAATACATTCCTGCACGCCCAGGGCGTTGCGGTCGGCAAGTCGCTGGCCGAGAAGGATCTCGCCGCAACAGCGGTGCGCATCATGGAGAAGGCCGAGGCCGCAAACTGCGCCATCATTCTGCCGGTCGATGCCACCGTCGCCTATCATTTCGCCGCCAACGCGCCCTCGCATGCCTATGGGCTTGATGCGATCCCGGCCGACGGCATGATCCTCGACGTCGGCCCGCAATCGATCGCGCGCATTCACGCGGCGATCGACGATGCGGCAACGCTGGTCTGGAACGGTCCGTTGGGCGCCTTCGAGCTGCAACCATTCGACCGCGGCACCGTGGCGGCCGCCAAGCACGCTGCCGAACGCACCAAGGCCAAGAAGCTGATCTCGATCGCGGGCGGCGGCGACACCGTCGCGGCGCTCAACCAGGCCGGCGTCGGCTCCGACTTCACCTATGTCTCGACCGCCGGTGGCGCATTTCTTGAATGGATGGAGGGCAAGCCTCTGCCCGGCGTCCAGGTATTGCGCACCAAGTAATTTAGTCGGCCGGAAGGCCCAAACGGGAGAAAAACACAGATGGCTCGGATCACGTTGCGCCAATTGCTCGACCATGCTGCGGAGAACGACTACGGCGTACCGGCCTTCAACATCAACAATATGGAGCAGGCGCTGGCGATCATGGACGCGGCCAACCAGGTCGACGCTCCCGTCATCATCCAGGCCTCGCGCGGTGCGCGCTCCTACGCCAACGACGTCATGCTCAAGCACATGATGGATGCAGTGACGGAGATCTATCCGCACATCCCGGTCTGCGTGCATCTCGACCACGGCAATGAGCCCGCGACCTGCATGACCGCGATTCAGGCCGGCTTCACCTCCGTCATGATGGACGGCTCGCTGAAGGCCGACGGCAAGACGCCGGGCGACTGGGGCTACAATGTCGGCGTCACCAAGACGGTGACCGACATGGCCCATCTCGGCGGCATCTCGGTTGAAGGCGAACTCGGCGTGCTCGGCTCGCTCGAGACCGGCATGGGCGACAAGGAAGACGGCCACGGCGCCGAGGGCAAGCTGAGCCACGACCAGCTCCTGACCAATCCGGACGAGGCGGTGAAGTTCGTCAAGGAGACCCAGGTCGACGCGCTCGCGATCGCGATGGGCACCTCGCACGGCGCCTACAAGTTCACCCGCAAGCCGGACGGCGACATTCTCGCCATGAACGTGATCGAGGAGATCCACCGCAAGCTGCCGAATACGCATCTTGTGATGCACGGCTCCTCGTCGGTGCCGCAGGAGCTTCAGGAGATCATCAACGCCAACGGCGGCAAGATGAAGCCGACCTGGGGCGTGCCGGTCGCCGAGATCCAGCGCGGCATCAAGAACGGCGTGCGCAAGATCAATATCGACACCGACAACCGCATGGCGATGACCGGCCAGATCCGCAAGGTCCTGAAGGACAATCCGGAAGAGTTCGATCCGCGCAAGTACCTGAAGCCGGCCATGGAAGCCATGACCAAGCTGTGCAAGCAGCGGCTCCAGGAGTTCAACACCGCAGGCCAGGCCTCCAAGATCAAGCGCGTCCTGACCACCGCCGAAATGGCCAAGCGTTACGCCAAGGGCGAGCTCAACCCGAAGATCGCCTGATCTATCCCTCCCTCTCCCCGCCCTTCGCGGGGAGAGGGTCGGGGTGAGGGGCTGCTTCAACATTCACGGTACCAGACGGACTCGCGGAGAGTCCCCCTCACCCGGAATCCGCGCTTCGCGCGCATTCCGACCTCTCCCCGCAGGCGGGGCGAGGTGAACGGTCGCAAGCCCGACCCAAGCATGTCCAACCGATCCCCCTTTACCCTGCGACCAACGTTAACTCGGCAATTGCCCGAGAACGGTCTATTTTCGCGGGCAAGGCAGAATCGTTTTGGGAGGACCTCTCGATGAATCTGACTGAGCTCAACAAGGTCGCACAGGCCATGGTTACGCCCGGCAAGGGCATCCTCGCCGCCGACGAATCCTCCGGCACCATCAAGAAGCGTTTTGATGCAATCGGCGTCGAATCCACCGAAGACAACCGCCGCGACTATCGCGAGATGCTGTTTCGCTCCAAGGACGCCATGAGCCAACACATCTCCGGCGTCATCCTCTATGACGAGACCATCTGGCAGAACGCCAAGGACGGCACGGCGCTGGTGAAGCTGATCGAGCAAAGCGGCGCCATTCCCGGCATCAAGGTCGATGAAGGCACGCAAGCCCTGCCGATGTGCCCGGGCGAGTTCGTCACCGTCGGCCTCGACAAGCTCGCCGAGCGCCTGAAGAAATACTATGAGCGCGGCGCCCGCTTCGCCAAATGGCGCGCGGTGATCGACATTGGCAGCGGCACTGATGGTCGGGGCATTCCCTCAATGACTGCGATCCGCGTCAACGCGCATGCGCTGGCGCGCTACGCGGCGCTGTGCCAGGCAGCTCAGATCGTGCCGATCGTCGAGCCGGAGGTGCTGATGGACGGCGACCACGACATCGACCGCTGCTATGACGTCACGCAGCGCGTACTCAACAAGACGTTCCAGGAGCTGCGCGTGCAGCGCGTCGCGCTCGAAGGCATGGTTCTCAAGCCCAACATGGCGGTCTCAGGCAAGAAATGCTCCAAGCAGGCCTCCGTTGCGGAGGTCGCGGAGAAGACCGTGCGTCTGCTGAAGGAGTGCGTGCCGGCCGCAGTGCCTGGTATCGCCTTCCTTTCCGGCGGCCAGTCGGACGAGGAGGCAACCGCGCATCTCGATGCCATGAATAGGCTCGGGCCGCTGCCATGGCGGCTGACCTTCTCCTATGGCCGTGCGCTCCAGGCCGCGCCGCAGAAGGCCTGGTCGGGCAAGGCGGAAAATGTCACCGCTGGCCAAAGAGCCTTCGCCCATCGCGCGCGGATGAACGCACTAGCCAGCCGCGGCGAATGGGACAGCGGGCTCGAAAAGAAGGCGGCCTAGACTTGTCGAACAATTCCGCTCCCGCGCGCCCGGCGCCGCGGCTTTATCTTGCGACGCCGCTCGTCGACGATCCCGCCCCGCTTCTCGGCGAGCTGCCCGCGCTGCTCGCCGCCGCCGACGTCGCGGCCGTGCTGGTGAGGCTGAAGGAGACCGACCAGCGCACGATGATCTCTCGGGTAAAGGCACTGGCGCCGGTCGTGCAGAAGGCCGGCGCGGCGCTGCTGCTCGACGGCCATGTCGAGCTGGTCGCGCGCGGCGGGGCTGACGGCGCGCACCTGACCGGCATCGCTGCGCTCGAAGAAGCCATGCCGTCGCTGAAGCCTGATCGCATCGCCGGCGTCGGCTCCCTCGCAACGCGCCATGATTCCATGAGCGCAGGCGAGATGGGCGCGGATTACGTACTGTTCGGCGAGCCGGACGCGAACGGCCAGCGGCCCTCGGTGCAGGCGATTGCGGAACGGCTGGACTGGTGGGCCGAGCTGTTCGAGCCGCCCTGCGTCGGCTTTGCCACCTCATTGGCGGAAGCCTTCGAATTCGCCGCCGCGGGTGCGGATTTCGTGCTGGTCGGCGATTTCATCTGGGCCGATTCCCGCGGGCCGAAGGCTGCGCTCGTCGATGCGGAAGCCGCGATCAGGAAGGCCTATGCGGATGCGCCAGCGGGCCGGGAGCATGGCTAGCAGCCGACCATGAAGCTCCTGCTCTCCACATCGTTCCTGGCGCTCCTGTTCCTCGCCGCGCCTGCATCCGCACAACTCTCGCTGACGCCGCCGGCGGCAACGCCGACCCCGGCGCCCGAGAAGCCCAAAGAAAATCTCAAGGAAAAATCTGCGGTCAAGCCGCACGCGATCACCAAGAAAAAGGAGGCGGCGCCCGCGCCAAAGCCGTCGGCCTCGCCGAACCCGCCGCCGGCCGCGACCGTGATCCCGGCGCCGCCGACCGACAATTCCAACGTTGACCTCGTGTACGGCGCCTATCAGCGCGGCCAGTACAAGACCGCCTTCGATCTGGCCACCCCGCGCGCGCAAGCCGGCGATCCCAAGGCGATGACCATGCTGGGCCAGCTTTACTCCAACGCCCTCGGCATCAAGCGCGACTATGTCAAGGCGAGCGAATGGTACAAGCGCGCCTCGGATGCCGGAGACCGCGAGGCGATGTTCGAGCTCGCGATGATGCGCATCGCCGGCCGCGGCGGTCCGATCGACAAGGGCGATGCGGTAAAGCTGCTCGCCTCCGCCGCCAAGCTCGGCGAGCCCAAGGCCGCGTATAATCTCGCGCTGCTTTATCTCGACGGGCAGACGCTGCCGCAGGACGTCAACCGCTCGGCCGAGCTGCTGCGCCAGGCCGCGGATGCCGGGCTGCCCGAGGCGCAATACGCGCTCGCAACCTTCTACAAGGAAGGCACCGGCGTGCCGAAGGATATCGAGCGGGCGGTGCGGCTACTCCAGGCCGCCTCGCTCGGCGACAATGTCGATGCCGAGGTCGAGTATGCGATCGCGCTGTTCAACGGCACCGGCACGCCGAAGAACCAGCCGGCCGCGGTGGCGTTGCTTCGCAAGGCCGCCCGGCAAAACAGCCCGATCGCGCAGAACCGCCTGGCCTGGGTGCTGATCAACGGTATCGGCACGCCGGCCGACAAGGTCGAGGGCTTCAAATGGCACCTGGTTGCGAAGACCGCCGGCAAGGGGGATCCCGATCTCGACAAGCAATTGGCCGATCTGCCACCCGAGGACCGGGCCAAGGCCGAGGCCGCCGCCAAGAAATGGCTCGGGACCAAATGACTTGACGCGGGCCCGAGCGCAGGGCACCCAATCCCCTTAATTTGACGGCCGCACGCCGCTCCCCCCAATCAAGACTGATCTCATGCTGTATTCCGCAACTATCAACGTCATGGTCAAAGCCGCGCGCCGCGCCGGCCGCAGCCTCAAGCGCGATCTCGGCGAGATCGAGCATTTGCAGGTCTCGCTGAAGGGGCCCGCCAATTTCGTCTCGCTCGCCGACAAGCGCGCCGAGGAGATCCTCTACCAGGACCTCGCCAAGGCCCGCCCCGGCTACGGCTTCATCGGCGAGGAAGGGGGACAGCGCGAAGGCACCGACAAGAGCCACACCTGGATCGTCGATCCCCTCGACGGCACCACCAACTTCCTGCACGGCATCCCGCAATTCGCAATCTCGATCGCGCTGGCGCGCGAAGGCATGGTGATCGCGGGCGTGATCTACAACCCCGCCAATGACGAGCTCTACATCGCCGAGCGCGGCAAGGGCGCCTTTCTCAACGACCAGCGCCTGCGGGTGGCCGGCCGCCGCCAGCTCAACGAATGCGTGGTGGCATGCGGCCTGCCCCATATCGGTCGCGGCGACCACGAATCCTTCCGCCGCGAGATGACCGCGATCCAGGACCGCGTGGCGGGCCTGCGCCGCTTCGGCGCCGCCTCCCTCGACCTCGCCTTCGTCGCCGCCGGCCGCCTCGACGGCTACTGGGAGCGCAACCTGCAATCCTGGGACATCGCGGCCGGCATGATCATGGTCCGCGAAGCTGGCGGCACTGTCAGCGACATCGAAACGCCCGGCGATGCGCTCGTGACCGGTCACGTCGTGTGCGGCAACGAATTCGTGCACGGTGAGCTGGTGAAGATCTTGCGGAAGTCGGCGTAAGCCGAAAGCCACGCCACGCACCGCCGTCATCACCCGCGAAGGCGGTGATCCAGTATTCCAGAGGCGTCAGCCATATAATACGGATAGGCTACAGCGTACTGGATGCCTCGCTTTCGCGGGGCATGACACCGTACTTTATGGCTTCACTGGCGCCGGCGGCCCGTACACTTCGGCTTTCCCCTCCGCCACCTTCTCCCGATCTCCCGCCAGCACGCGCTGCACGCTGACGAAGAACACCGGCACCATCAAGAGCGCCAGGATCACCACCGCGATCATGCCGCCCATCACGACCGTGCCGAGCGATTGCTGGCTGGCGCCGCCGGCACCATGGGCGATGGCCATCGGCAGCACGCCGCAGATGAAAGCAAGGCCGGTCATCAGGATCGGGCGGAAGCGCAGGCGGCAGGCTTCGATGGTGGCTTCCACAAGCGGCTTACCCTCTTTCCGCAGATCCTTGGCGAACTCAATGATCAGGATCGCATCCTTCGCCGCAAGGCCGATGATGGTGATCAGGCCGACCGTGAAATAGACGTCGTTGGGCAAGCCGCGGAGCATCGCCGCGATCACGGCGCCGGTGACGCCGAGCGGCACGGTCAGGAGCACCGCGAGCGGAATGGTCCAGCTCTCATAGAGCGCGGCCAGACACAGGAACACCACGAACACCGACAGCGCCAGCAGGAACGGCGCCTGCGATCCCGACAGTTTTTCCTGAAGCGACTGCCCGGTCCATTCATAGCCAAAGCCGCGCGGCAGCCTGCCGGCAAGCTTTTCCATCTCGGCGATCGCATCGCCCGAGGTGAAGCCGGCTTTTGCCTCGCCCGAGATGCGCACGGCCGGATAGTAGTTGAAGCCGGCGATCTGTGTCGGCCCGCGCGACCATTCGACCGTCGCGAAGGAGGAGAACGGCACGAGCTGGCCGCGGCTGTTCTTGACGTTGTAGTTGAGGATGTCCTCGGTCTTCATGCGATCCCGCGCGTCGGCCTGCACCACGACGCGCTGCATGCGGCCGCGGTTCGGGAAGTCGTTGATGTAGTTCGAGCCGAGATTGGTCGAGATCGTGTTGTTGATGTCTTCAAACGTGACGCCGAACGCGCCGGCCTTCTCGCGGTCGATCACGAGATTGACCACGCCTGCCTCGGGCAGGCCTTCGATATAGACCTTTTGCAGCACGGGGCTCGCATTGGCCTCCGCGATGAGCTGGTCGGCGGCGCGCATCAGGGCCGGATAGCCCTTCTGGCCGCGATCCTGAAGGCGGAACGAGAAGCCCGAGGAGTTGCCGAGATTGTCGATCGGCGGCGGCTGCAGCGCAGAGATCTTTGCGTCGCGAATCGACGACAGGTCGCGATTGATGTCGGACACGATCGCGGCCGCCGAATCCTTCTCGCCGCGCTCCGACCAGTCCTTCAGCGTGATGAAGGCCTGCGCAGTGTTCATGCCCTGACCGGAGAAGCTGAAGCCGGTGAGGAACGTAACGTCCTTCACGCCGGGACGCATCGCGAGATATTTCTCGACCTTCTCGATCACGGCCTCGGTGCGGGCATAGGACGAGTCCGACGGCGCCTGCACGTCGGTGGTGACAAAGCCCTGGTCGTCGACGGGCAGGAAGCCGCCGGGCAAATTGACGAAGGCCCAGGACAGGCCGGCGAGCAGCGCGGCATAGACCAGCATCAGCCGTCCCGTGCGCTTCAGCGAGAAGCCGACGGTGCGGGAATAACCCTCCTTGCCGCCTTCGAGCATCCGGTTGAACCAGCCGAATACACCCTTCTTCGCATGGCCGTGGCCGGCCGCGACGGGCTTGAGCAACGTCGCGCACAGCGCAGGCGTCAGCGACAGCGCGAGGAAGGCGGAGAAGCCGATCGCAGCAACCATGGTGACCGAGAACTGGCGGTAGATGATGCCGACCGAGCCTGGGAAGAAGGCCATCGGCACGAACACGGCCATCAGCACCAGCGTGATGCCGATGATGGCACCGGTGATCTGTGACATCGCCTTGCGCGTCGCCTCCTTCGGCGGCAGGCCTTCCTCGGCCATGATGCGCTCGACGTTCTCGACCACGACGATGGCGTCGTCGACGAGGATGCCGACCGCCAGCACCATGCCGAACATCGAGAGCATATTGATCGAGTAGCCGGCAAGCAGCAGCGTGGTACACGCGCCGAGCAGCGCCACCGGCACGACGATGGTCGGAATGATGGTGTAGCGGATGTTCTGCAGGAACAGGAACATCACCACGAACACCAGCACCACGGCCTCGACCAGCGTCGACAGGACCTTCTTGATCGAAGCCTCGACGACCGGCGTGATGTTGTAGGGAATCTCGTAACTGATATTGGCCGGGAAGAAGCGCGACAGCTCCTTCATCTTGGCCTCGACAGCGCTCGCGGTCGCCAGCGCATTGCCGGACGGCGACAGCAGCACCGAAAGGCCCGCAGTCGGCTTGCCGTTGAGGCGGGTGTTGAACTGGTAGCTGAGGCCGCCGACCTCGACCCGCGCGACGTCGCGCAGCCGCACGGTCGAGCCATCGGGATTGGCGCGCAGGATGATGGCGCCGAACTCATCCGGGGAGGAGAGCTGGCCCTTGACCAGCACCAGCGCGGAGATGCGCTGGTCGGCCGTCGACGGCTCGGCGCCGATGCTGCCGGAAGCCACCTGCGCGTTCTGCGCGCTGATCGCCTTGTTGACGTCGTCAGCCGTCAGCCCATAGCCGACGAGTTTTGCCGGATCGACCCAGACGCGCAAGCTGCGCTCGGTCGAATAGAGCGTGGCGCGGCCGACGCCGGGGATGCGGCGGATCTCGCCGAGCACGTTGCGGATCATGAAGTCGCCGAGCCCGACCTCATCGAGGCTGCCGTCGGTCGAGTTCAGCGTGATGATCTGGAGCACCGCGCTGGATGCTTCCTCGATCAGGATGCCCTGCTGGATCACCGCGCGCGGCAGGCGCGCCTCGACGCGCTTGATGCGGTTCTGCACCTCGACCGAGGCCGCACCGGTGTCGGTGCCCGGCACGAAATTGGCGATGATCTCGACCTGGCCGAGCGAGTCGCTGGTCGACTCGAAATTCAGGATGCCGGAGGCGCCGTTGAGCTCCTCCTCGATCAGCCGCGTGACGCTGTTGTAGAGGTTTTCCGGCGAGGCGCCGGGATAGCTGGTCGAGATCGAGATCGAGGGCGGCGCGATGATCGGATATTGCGCGACGGGCAATAGCGGGATCGAGATCGCGCCGATCAAGCAGATGAACAGCGCGACCACCCAGGCGAAGATCGGCCTGTCGATGAAGAAGCTCGGCATGGCGCGTTACCGCAAGGCCCTGGCGTGCTGGGCATCCGCCGTCGCGTCGGCCTCGGCCCAGGACTGCGGCTTGACCTTGTCGCCGGCGGCGAATTTCTGGAAACCTTCGACCACGACCTTGTCGCCGGCCTTCAGTCCGTCGGTGACGAACCAGACGCCGTCCTGCACCGAGCCGGTGCGCACCGGCTGCACCGCGATGCGGTTGTCGTCCTTGACGACGAACACCTCGCTGCCGCCACCACCGTTGCGCTGGATCGCCTGCTGCGGCACGGCGATCGCATCGGAATCGATGCCCTGGTCGATGCGGACGCGGACATACATGCCGGGCAGCAATTCGCGCTTGGGATTGCGGAACTCGCCGCGTAGCGTCACCTGACCGGTATGGGCGTCGACCTTGGCGTCGGAGAACAGGAGCTTGCCGTCGAGCGAATAGAGCGTGTTGTCGTCGAGCACGAGGCGGACTTTTGCGGCATCGGCCGCGATGCGGTCGAGATCGCCGTTCTCGAAGGCGCGGCGAAGCTGGTTCATCTCGGTCACCGACTGGGTGAAGTCGGCATAGATCGGATCGAGTTGCTGGACGGTGGCGAGATTGGTTTCGTTTTGCACCACGAGCGCACCTTCGCTGACGATCGCAGCGCCAACGACACCATCGATCGGCGCACGCACGGTGGCATAATCGAGGTTGAGCCTGGCCCGTGCGAGTTCCGCCTTGCGGCCCTCGACCTCGGCCTGGGCCTGGCGCTCGGCGGCAATCGTCTTCTCGTTCTCGGCTTCGGGCGCGGCGCGCTGGCTGGTGAGCATGGCGATGCGGCGCGCCTGCTGTTGCGCCTGCATCAGCGCGGCCTCGGCCTTCGCGAGTCCGGCCTCGCTCGCCATCACCTCGACCTCGAACGGACGCGGATCGATGCGATAGAGCGCTTCTCCCGCCTTCACCTCGCTGCCCTGACGGAACAAGCGCTCGACCACGATGCCGGACACGCGCGGCCGAACCTCCGCAACGCGTGTCGGCGCGATGCGGCCCGGCAGCTCGCGTACCACGGCGCGCGCTTGCTGCTTGACGACGACGATGCTGACGTCGGGTTCGGAAGGTTGGGTAGCGGAAACCGCGGAGCTGGATTCGTCACAGCCCGCGAGCAGCGGCGCAAGGGCCGCGAGCATCATTGCAACGCATGCCGATCGCGCTCGAAGTCCTGACATGAAGTGGGGTGCCCGGTGTTGTTGAACAAAGCAGCACGCACGGAGCAATTCCGCGCGGCTGACCCGGTCAAAATAGAATGCGCGTGCTGCGACGCAACGCATGCGGCAGGCGGCTCAATGTCACACGCGCTAGAGCGCTGAGTTCGTGGTCGTTTTCGCATCTCACTGGATTGTGAGTCCGGCTCGATGGCGGCCGACTGCGACAGAACATCGCAAGCTATCGTCACGAATCCGCGCTCATACAATTGTTGAGGACGCGGCAGATGCAGAAAAGAGACGCGATACGGTCCGACGCGGTCGAGCTTAGCTCCCGCCGTACTCCGCGTGATCATAGGCCTGCAGGATGCGGACGAAATCCGCCATGCTGGATCGATCCTGATTATCGGCCATAGCCGCAACCTGAGTATTGGACGTGGGCCGGCTCCCTTGCCAAAGCCGCACGAAGAGATCGGCGATGTTTCTCATGGCGCACTCTCCGCAACCGGTTCCGTTGCTTTTCGCTCTGTATGCGCCAGGTAGCACCGGGCACCTGGTTGAAGCCATTGCGCGCAGGTATGAAGCGAGCACACTGAGGTACGCTCGGACTACTGCATCGGTATAGCTCGACCAGACGTCGGTTTAGCCCTGAGGATTGCAGTCCCAACGATTTGGATTGGCGCTTCGCGCCAACGGCTCCCGCTATTGCGGGCGCATCGCTCGAGAAAAGCGAATTGGATCACATCTGTTCGGAAGGCAGGCTGAACTGAAACACCGCGCCACGCGGTTCGTTCGCACTGGTCCAGAGTCGCCCGCCGTGCGCCTCGATGATCGATTGGCAGATCGACAGGCCCATGCCGGTTCCGCCCGGCTTGGTGGTGTAGAAGGGCTCGAACAGGCGATCGACCATTGCCGCGTCAAGTCCGGGACCGCTGTCCCGCACGGTGACGATGACGAGACCCGATGCGTCTGCGGCCGTGCTGACCCGCAACTCCCGTCCCCCCACATCGATGCAGTTCATTGCCTCGATCGCATTGAGGATCAAGTTCAGAACGACCTGTTGCAGCTGGACACGATAGCCCCCAACGAGAGGCAAACCCGAAGCGAGGTCTGTCTGGATCAAGACACCATGCTTGAGCAGTTCGCTCCGGGCTATGGTGATCATGTCCAGGATCGCACCATTGACGTCGACGCTCTCCTTCGGCGCTGGAGTTTTCTTGATCAGGGAACGGATCCAACCGATGATCTCACCGCTCCGCCTGGCGTCCGCGACTATGGACGCGAGCGCCTGCCGAGCCCTTTCGAAATTCGGGGATTGAGATCCCAGCCAGTTCAGCGCGGCTTCTGCGTTGCAGAGCATCGCGGTGATCGGCTGACTCAATTCGTGCGTCACCGAAGCCGTGACCTGGCCCATTGCCGCTGCGCGACTGGCGTGTGTCAGTTCCGCCTGCATCTCGCGGAGCGTCTCGGCGGTTCGCTTGCGTTCGGTGATATCGCGGCTCAGACAAATGATCCGTCGCCGGCCGCCTTCGCAGAATTCCCGCATGCGGACTTCGACGGGAAACACGGAGCCGTCCTTTCGGCGATAGCGGCTCTCGAGCGTAGCGATGCCGCCGGCCCTGAGGCGCTCGCGGTTGATCCGCCAGGCCGCTTCATCCATCTCCAGATCGAAGAAAGACGCAGTCGTCCCAACCAGTTCGCAGCGGCTGTAGCCCAGGCTCTCGCAGGCATTTCGGTTCACGTCGAGCACGCTCCCGTCTTCGCAGTGGAGCATGAACGTATCGGTCGCATGGTCCACGAAGGTACGGAAGCGGGCCTCGCTCTCGATCAGCGCCTGCTCGGCGCGCTTGCGCTCCGTGATGTGGCGCCCCACACCGCGATAGCCGACGAAGCGCCCGGTCTCGTCAAAGACGGGTAGCCCGGAGACGGACACGTAGCGCTTGCCGCCATCGGGCGTCGGCCGCGCATGCTCGAAATCGCGGAACGGGAGGTGGGCGTCCAGCATCGCCCGGTGCCTGCGCCAGCCTTCTGCGTCAGGCTCCAGGTAAGGTACCTCCCAGCGCGTTCTGCCGATCTCGGCGACCGGCGGCTCGGCGAGCGTCTCGGCGAACTCCTGGCGGATGAAGCGATGCTGCGAGTCGGTTTCCCAGTACACGTCGAAGGAGAATTGCACCAGGGTGCGAAAGCGCTCCTCGCTGTCGCGCAGCGCCTCCTCGTGGCGCTTGCGCTCATTCGAATCGAGCACGTCTGACGGCACGTGAATCGGATCATGCATAATCGACTCTTGCCCAGGAGCGATGGATCAAATCAACGCATTTCTCGCACCGGATAGCGGGGCTGTCCCTCGCCCCGGAGCGGCAGTTGCCCCCGCGATCGCCAAGGATGCACGGCGGGTCGAAACCTGGCCTCATAGCGGCAATGATCGAACAGGAATATGCCTTGTGACGACTATACTTACGTATAGAAAGGCGTCTTCATTGCCCACATTGCGGGACGAACAGGTCCGTTTCGCAAACAACGCGAGCGGCGCTCGAGCTCCATCAACGCCGGCGTGTGTGACTCAGCCATGCTTCTCGTGCCGCTGATGTCGAGGCGAGAATCCCTTCTCCAAGGGCGCCCCTGAGCACCTGCGTGCCGTGAGGGTTCAGCCCCTGTGATGGACGGTCTGCAGGCCATAGACCGGCGTCGGGATGCCCTCGTAGCGTGCTTTCAACTGCAGGGAGAGGAATTGCGAGTAATGGCGCGACTGATGCAGATTGCCGCCGTGGAACCACAGGCCGTCCTGCTGCGTCGGCTTCCACATGTTGCGCTGTTCGCCCTCCCACGGGCCGGGGTCCTTGGTCGTGTTCGAGCCTAGTCCCCAGACCTTGCCGACCTTGTCGGCCATTTCCCGGCTGATGAGATCCGCAACAAAGCCGTTCATCGAGCTGTAGCCGGTGGCGTAGACGATGACATCGGCGGGCAGTTCCTTGCCATCGTCGAGCCCGACGCCATTTGGCGTAATTTCCTCGACCTGACCTGCGACCAGCTTGACCTTGCCGTCGATGATGAGCTGCGAGGCGCCGACATCGATGTAATAGCCCGAGCCGCGCCGCAGATATTTCATGAACAGTCCGGACTCATCGTCGCCGAAATCGAGCCGGAAACCGGCTTTCGTCAGGCCCGCATAGAATCCGGCGTCGTCCTCGCGGATCTTGTCGTAGACCGGCTTCTGGAGCCCAGCCAGGATCTTGTAGGGCAGCGAGGCGAAAATCAGATCAGCCTTTGCCGTGGTCATGCCGCCGCGGACGGCGCGCTCGGAATAGAGATCCGCTATCGATGCCATCAACGAATCCGAGCGCACGACATGGGTGGTCGAGCGCTGCACCATCGTCACGTCGACGCCGGCCTCGTGCAGGGCCGCGCAGATGTCATGCGCGGAATTGTTCGAGCCGATGACGACGACCTTCTTGCCCTTGTAGCGGTCGGCACCTGGATGGCGCGAGGAATGATGTTGCTCGCCCTTGAAAGTGTCCATGCCCCTGAATTGCGGCATGTTCGGCTTGGCCGACATGCCGGTCGCAAACACCAGCTGCTTCGGCTTCAGCGTGATTTCCTTGCCATTGCGCTCGACGGCCACGGTCCATTCTTTGCGGGCGTCGTCCCAGTCGGCGTGCTTGACCGTGGTACCGGTCCAGTAGTTCAGCTCCATGACCTTGGTGTACATCTCCAGCCAGTCGCCGATCTTGTCCTTCGGCGAAAATACCGGCCAGTTCTTCGGGAAGTCGATGTAGGGCAAGTGGTCGTACCAGACCGGATCATGCAGGCAGAGCGACTTATAGCGATTGCGCCAGGAATCGCCGGCACGTTCGTTCTTCTCGACGATGATGGTCGGCACGCCGAGCTGGCGCAACCGTGCGCCGAGCGCGATGCCGCCCTGGCCGCCGCCTATGATGAGCACATAGGGCTGGGTCTTGATGCCGAGCTGCTCGGCTTCTTCGTCGCGCAGCTCCTTCCAGCTCTTGGCGCCGGGATTGAAGCCGTGCCGGGCGCCGAGCGGCCGGGTGAAGCCTGCCTTTTCCTCATGACCTTTCAGCTCGACCATCGTCGTCAGAAGCGTCCAGATCTCGCCGTTCTGGAGGCGGACCAAGCCGTAGCCGCGCGCGACTTCGGTCTCGAACGAGATCCAGCACTCGGTTACGCCGCCGGCTTCAGTCGCATTTTCCCCATCGGCGATTTTCCAGTTGCGCGGCTTTGTGCGCGCAAGGCAGGAGCTGAGCATCTCCCGGACCTGATCGCGGCCTTCCATGGTCTTTATGTTCCATGTGAAGGTAACGAGGTCGCGCCAGTAGCATTCCGAAGCGAACATCGCTACGGCGGCGTCGAGATCATTTGCCGCAAGAGCCGCTTCGAATTTGTCGAGAAAGACCTGGACGCGCGCGTTGAGCGTAGTGTCGAGCATGACTTCCTCCCGGCGGGGTCGATTTCAATCCTTCTGCAAACTGGCGAAGCCAGCTTATCCCAACTATCGAATGAATCCAGACTCGCGGCGCCCGATTTCGCGGGCGGCAATCGCACTCGGCAAGATCACCTGATGTTTCGGCGGCCTAGCCGCCTCGTCTCACGCTATCGAGAAATTGCTCGCGTTCTCCAGGCGCGTATCCCTGGGAAGCTCCCGAATACGGTTCATCGTATGGTGCCGGCGGGTAGTGGATCGACGGCCCGGGTGGCACGTAGGCAAAACCCGAAGCAGGATCTGAGGCGATCGTGCCCTGATTGGGACGGACAACAGCGCGGTGCGCGTGATGCACCGTAGCCGCGTTCGCGGAGCCACGCAGGGTGATCAAAAGGCCCAGGGCCAAAATGGAACGCATTGCTTTTTCTCCAATCCACCGCCGCGCATCCCAAGGTAAGGCTCGGGTTGCATCATCCCAACGAATAGCGGCTTCACGATTGGTCACATCGGCGGCATCGCCGGGTGTGTAGGGGCGCGGGCAGTTTCCAAAGCGAGCCGACCGGGTTCAGCCGACCCGGATCTGCCGCGGGGGCGTTATTCGGACGCGCCCTCGCCCGCTGCCTTCATCCGGTAATGGCTGACGCCCCATTCGCTGCCGTCGGCGTAACCGAACAGGCCTGCGGTGGCGAGGAAGAACCAGCGCCAGCGCCGCATCCACAGCCCGGTCTCGTTGCCGTAGACCGGGCGCAAGATCGCTTCGATCGCATCACGATGCGAATCGAAATTCATCAGCCAGTCGTTTGCGGTGCGCTGATAATGCGTGCCGCTCCAGCACCATTCCTTCTCGACCTCGAACAGGTCGGCATATTGCCTGACGAGATGATGGCTCGGCATCACGCCGCCGGTGGGGAAATGCTGCGCAATCCAGTCGTCACGGTCGGTGCGATCGAACAAATACGAACCGGCGCGATGGGTGAAGATATGCATGAAGAAGCGTCCGTCGGCATCGAGCCAGGAGCGGACGTTGGTCAGGAGCTTGCGCCAGTTCATCATGTGCTCGAACATCTCGACCGAGACGATGCGGTCGAAGCGGCGGTCGGGCGTGAACACGTTCATGTCGGACGTGACGACGCGAATATTCTTGAGGCCGCGCAGCCGCGCCTCCGCCTCGATATAGTCGCGCCGCGAATGCGAGTTCGACACCGCCGTCACCTTGGCATGCGGAAACTGCCGCGCCATCCACAGCGACAGCGAGCCCCAGCCGCAGCCGAGTTCGAGGATCGACTGCCCGTCGGCAACGTCGGCATGCGCCACGGTCTGGCGCAAGGCCTCCTCTTCCGCCTCCTGCAAGGTGGTTTCGGCGGTCTTGTAGAAGCAGGACGAATATTTGCGGTTGGGGCCGAGCACCGCCGCGAAGAAGGCGGACGGCACTTCGTGGTGCTGGGTGCTGGCGGGATCGGCATGCTCGGCGATCGGTCGCAGCATCATTTGGCCGGCGAACACCGTGTCATCCGCCGCAGTGCGGCTGGCAAGGCGCGTCGCGGTGCGTGAGCACAGGCGCTGGATCGCGGCGCGGACCACGATGTCAGGCAGCGGCACGCGCTCGGCGGTGTCGATGATGGTGGAGACGAAGCTCATGAGGTCGCTCCCTTGACCGTGGCTCTGAGCAGCAGGGGGAACAGGCGCCGATTCGCACCTGACAGGCCTGGTAGCGATCGCCGGGCGCGGGGCCCGAGGCCGGCCAGCGAAGGCTGCCGGCGCCGACCATACTGGCCGAAAAGACCCGGATGATAGCGACCGGACCGGAATTGCCGGTCCGCTCCCACACACCCGAACGTTACTGGAATCACAGGCGAGAGCGCGTGAAACGCCCTGAGACAGGTCGTCATGCAAAAAATCCGACTTTGAGTCTTCGGGAACGCCGGAGTTTTACAAAATACCAAAGCTTCAAAGCCCGGTTTCAGCTTTAGGTTCCCCGCTTAGTACCGAAATCGGCCCCTTCCCGCTTTTTTTGGGCTGGCTCTGTGCCATAGTGCGAGCCGCAATTTGAAGTTTCGCAACGGATGACATCGGCCATGAAGCCTGGCAGTTCGCCCCGCTCCCCCATGGACATCGACTACATCAAACTGTCCTCCCCCAGCGTGTTCCTGGTGCGGATGCTGGTGTTTCTGGTGCTCTGCGCGCTGGTCGGGGTCGTGCTCTACAAGCAGATCATCACCGCCTTCTTCGCCAATCCCGGGCTGAACGCCCTGATCGGCGGCGTGCTGTTCATCGGCATCATCCTGGCCTTCCGCCAGGTGATCCGGCTCTATCCCGAGGTCTCCTGGGTCAACAATTTCCGTATCGCGGATCCCGGCCTGGCGCCGTCGCGCCATCCGCGCCTGCTGGCCCCGATGGCGGCGATCCTCGGCGGCGAGCGGTCCGGACGGATGAGCATCACCCAGCAGACCATGCGGCACCTGCTCGATTCGATCGCGACCCGCCTGGACGAGGCCCGCGACATCTCCCGCTACATGACCGGGCTATTAGTCTTCCTCGGCCTGCTCGGCACCTTCTGGGGCCTGATCGAGACGGTCGGCTCGGTCGGCAAGGTGATCGACGGGCTGAAGGTCGGCGGCGATGCCGGCGCTCTGTTCGACACCTTGAAGGAAGGCCTCGCCGCGCCGCTCGGCGGCATGGGCATCTCGTTCTCCAGCTCGCTGTTCGGCCTTGCCGGCTCGCTGATCCTCGGCTTCCTCGACCTGCAATCGAGCCAGGCGCAGAACCGCTTCTACACCGACCTCGAAGACTGGCTCGCCACCACCGTGCGCGAATATGGCAGCGGCGAGGCCGTAGCCGTCGCCAGCGGCGGTGGCGGTGGCGGTGTGGCATCCGGCGAACTCCAGGCCGCGGTGGAACGGCTGCGCTCGGTGCTCGAGGAAGGCAGCGGCAGCCGCGGCACGACCGCGGCGATGGCAAGCCTCGCCGAGGCCATCCAGGCCCTCGTCTCGCATATGCGCACCGAGCAGCAGATGATTCGCGAATGGGCCGACGGCCAGGGCGAGCAGAACCGCGAGATCCGCCGCCTGCTCGAGCGCCTCGCGCGCCAGCCGGAGAAGAGTTGAGGATCTAGTAGCTGGATGAAATTAGATCGGGTCGCAAACCGCGAAGGAGGCGCGCTCCCTCCCCCGCTTGCGGGGGAGGGTTGGGGAAAGGGTGTCTCCGCAATCGTGAACCCCCAAGAGGAGAGAGCCCTCACCCGGCGCTTCGCGCCGACCTCTCCCGCAAGCGGGAGAGGTGCAGCGAGTTTGCGGCTCGGTCGAGCTGACCTGAAGGCATCAAACATCTCTAGCATTTGAGAGGCGACCATGGCTCTTGCCCGCGCCCGTCGCAGCGACGGCCCCTTCAATTACTGGCCCGGTTTCGTCGACGCGCTGTCGACGCTGGTGCTGTCGATCGTGTTCCTGCTTTCGGTCTTCCTGGTCGTGCAGTTCTTCCTGTCGCAGGAGGTCACCGGCAAGGACAAGGCGCTGGAGCAGCTCAATGCCAAGATCGCGCAACTCAACGAGCTGTTGTCGCTGGAAAAGCTCGGCAAGCTCAGCCTCGATGACCAGGTCTCACAGCTCAAGGCCGGCCTCGCCTCGGCCGAGACCGAGCGCGACCGCCTGAAGGGGCTTTATGAGGGGCTCGCGAATGCCGGCAACGACGCGCAGGGCAAGACGACCGAGCTCAGCAAGGCGCTGGACTCCGAGAAGCAGGTATCCGCGCGCGCGCTCGCGCAGATCGAGGTGCTGAACCAGCAGATCAGCGCACTGCGGCGGCAACTGGCTGCGCTGGAGGAAGCCCTCGACGCGTCCGAGAAGCGCGACAAGGAATCGCAGACCCGGATTGCCGATCTCGGCTCACGCCTCAACGTCGCGCTGGCCCAGCGGGTGCAGGAATTGTCGCGCTACCGCTCGGAATTCTTCGGCCGCCTGCGCGCCATCCTCGGCAACCGACCCGACATTCGAATCGTCGGCGACCGCTTCGTGTTCCAGTCCGAAGTGTTCTTCGACACCGGACAGGCGACGCTCCTGCCCGAGGGTCGCACCGAGCTCGACACGGTCGCGAACGCACTCAACGAGCTCAACGGCAAGATCCCGAGCGAGATCCCCTGGGTGCTGCGCGTCGACGGCCACACCGACGTGCGGCCGGTCACCGGTGCCAACTTCAAGTCCAACTGGGAATTGTCCTCGGCCCGCGCCATCTCGGTGGTGCAATACCTGATCTCGCTCGGCGTGCCCGCCGACCGACTGGTCGCCGCCGGCTTCGCCGAATTCCAGCCGCTCGACACCGGCAACACCGAGGACGCCTTCAAGCGCAACCGCCGCATCGAGCTGAAGCTGACGGAGCGGTAGTGGTGCCGAATACGTCACAGGTCGTCATTGCCGGGCTTGACCCGGCAATCCATCGACAACGAGTCTTGCGAAGCGGATGGATGCCCGGATCAAGTCCGGGCATGACGAGTGAATTGCGATGACTCGCCCCCTCCACCTCCGCCCCTATCGCGCCGAGGACGAAGCGGCGGCGATCGCGCTGTGGCATCGCACCTGGCAGCAGGCCTATCCGCAGATCGACTTCGCGGCGCGGCTGGACTGGTGGCGCGAGCGCTGGCGCAAGGACCTCGTGCCGAAGGCGGCGATCGTCGTCGCCGAGCAGGATGATGGTGCGCTGATCGGCTTCGTCACTATCGACGGCGCAGGCTATCTCGACCAGCTCGTGGTCGATCCCGGACAATGGGGTTCGGATGCCGCGCGGCTTCTCGTGGATGACGCCAAGCGTCTCTCACCCACCGGCGTCACGCTGCTCGTCAACAAGGACAACACCCGCGCCATCCGCTTCTACGAGCGCAGCGGATTTGCGCACGCGGGTGACGATGTGAACCCGACCTCGGGCCGGCCGGTGCTGCGGATGGAGTGGAAGCCGTAGGCGCCGCGGCCAACCCACGCTCAGCCGTCATTGCGGACGTAGCGAAGCAATCCAGAGTCCCACCGCGGCGACAGCCTGGATTGCTTCGCTACGCTCGCAATGACAGGAAGTTGAGGCACTTACGGCTCGCCGCCGGCGACAGCCGTTTCTACTTTGCATGGGGTTGTTTTCGACATCTTTAGTCGGGAGCCCCTCACGCCCCCTCGAACTGCAACCTCGCCAGCCTGGCATAAAGCCCGTTCACGGCCACAAGCTCGGCATGCGTGCCCTGCTCGACGATCCGGCCCTGGTCCATCACCAGGATGCGGTCGCACGACAGCACCGTTGCGAGGCGATGGGCGATCACGATCGTGGTGCGATGGCTCATCAGTTCTTCGAGCGCTGTCTGGACCAGCGTCTCGCTTTCCGCATCCAGCGACGATGTCGCCTCATCGAGCAGAAGCAGCGGCGCATCGCGCAGGATCGCGCGCGCGATCGCGATGCGCTGGCGCTGGCCGCCGGACAGCGTCACGCCGCGCTCGCCGAGCGGGGTCTCGAAACCCTCCGGCAGGCGGCGGATGAACTCGGCGGCATGCGCGAGCTCGGCGGCACGCTCGACCTCGGCATCGGTCGCATCTGGCCGGCCGAAGCGGATGTTCTCGCGGGCGGTGGCGGCGAACACCACCGATTCCTGCGGCACCAGCGCGATGCGGGCGCGCAGCTCGCGCGGATCGGCCGATTTTACCGGTACGCCGTCGAGCGCGATCGCGCCCAGCACCGGATCGTAGAACCGCAGCAGGAGATGAAACAGCGTGCTCTTGCCGGCGCCGGAGGGGCCGACGATCGCGACCTTCTCGCCGGGGCGCACGTTGAGCGAGACGCTGTCGAGCACCTTGACGTCGGGCCGCGCCGGATAGGCAAAGCTCACTCTGTCAAAGCCGACCTCGCCGCGCGCGGGAGACGGCAGCGCACGCGGCATCGCCGGTGCCGTGATCTCCGGCTGCACGTGCAGGATCTCGAACAGGCGCTCGGCGGCGCCGGAGGCTGCGGCGACCTCGCCCCAGACCTCGCTGAGCTGGCCAAGGCCGGCCGCTGCAAATGCCGCATAGAGCACGAACTGGCCGAGACGGCCCGGCGTGATGGATCCGATCAGCACGTCATGCGAGCCGATCCAGAGAATCGCGACCACGCTCGTGAACACGATGAAGATGATGATGGCGGTCAGCACCGCGCGCGCCTGCGTCGAGGTGCGTGCCGCCTCATAGGCCTGCTCGACCTCGCTGCCGAAACGCTTTCCGGCGAGCTGCTCGCTGGTATAGGCCTGCACGGTGCGGATGGCGCCGACCAGCTCGGAAGCATAGGCCGAGGCATCGGCGAGCGTATCCTGTGCGTTGCGCGACAGCCGCCGCACCCAGCGCCCGAAGGCGACCAGCGGCAGCACGATCAGGGGAATAGCGAGCAGAACGAAGCCGGAAAGGCGCGGGCTCGTGATCACCATCATCGCGACGGCGCCCAGAAACATCATCATGTTGCGCAGCGCGATCGACACCGAGGCGCCAACCGCAGACTTGATCTGGGTGGTGTCGGCGGTGAGCCGCGAGACCAGCTCGCCGCTGCGTGCGCTGTCGAAAAAGGTCGGCGAGAGCGAGAGCAGATGGCCGAACACGTCGCGGCGAAGATCGGCGACGATGCGTTCGCCGATCGTCATCACGAGATAGTAGCGCGCAGCGCTTGCCAGCGCGAGCACCGCGACGACGGCGATCATCACCGAGAAGTAGCTGTTGATCAGCGCGATGCCTTCCGGCGTGAAGCCGAAATCGATCATCCGCCGCACTGCGACCGGAACCAGCAGCGTGGTCAGCGCGGCAATCGTCAGCGCGACAAAGGCGAGCGCGGCCCGTCCGCGATAGCGGTTCACATAGGGTGCGAGCGCCATCAGCGGGCGCAGCTTTGCCCGGCTCTTGGCCGGCTGCTCGATCAGCTCGACTTCGATCGATGGAGTGTCCGCGGCGTTCATCTCGCCCTGATCGGCATACCGGTCATCAAGCCGTTCCACTGCACTCATGAGATCCGACCCATTGGATTGGTCCGCCTCCAATAGGCTGGTGCACGGGGAGTGGCAAATCCGGGATGTCCCCTAGGGGCAAGCCCGGTTCGGTCATCCCGCAATGGCTTGTTTTGCGAGGTTTCGTGGGGTATAGAGCCGCCCAAATCCGTCATTCGCTAGCCACTCAATGAGGCGCCGGGGCGCCGAGGAATTGCCATGAAAGCCGAGATTCACCCGAATTATCATACGATTACCGTCGTGATGACCGACGGCACCGAGTACCAGACCCGCTCCACCTGGGGCAAGGAAGGCGACAAGCTCCAGCTCGACATCGACCCGAAGTCGCACCCGGCCTGGACCGGTGGCTCCGCCCAGATCATGGACCGCGGCGGCCGCGTCTCGCGGTTCCAGAAGAAGTTCTCGGGCTTCCTCAAGAAGGATTGATCCGGCCGATCAGGCCGCGACGAAAAACGCCCCTGGGAAACCAGGGGCGTTTTTGTTTTGGGCCGCGCTTCGCAGCTCTCTGACCCGTCATCCTGAGGCGCCGGAGCGAAGCGAAGGCCTCGAAGGATGAACGGCCACGGATGCAGCCGGGCCGTCGCCCTTCGAGGCCCGCTTCGCGGGCACCTCAGGGTGACGGTTAGAGTTCAGCTTACCCCTCGAACGCGGCCTTGAGCGCGTTGAGCTGGGGCACCAGGGGATTGCCGATCGGCATGCGGTCCGCTGGCGGTGTGTGGATGCTGGTGTCGAGGCGACGCACCCGCGTTTGCAGGTTCATCGAGCGGGTGATCAGGTCCTGCAATTGCTGCGGCAGCTTCTCGATCGTATCGGTGGGGCCGGGATCGGCCGCGGTCAGCTTGACCTTGGTCTTCTCGCGGTTGGCCTGGACCAGCGTCATCTCGCCTTCCTTCACCGCACGGTGCAGCAGCAGCCAGGATGCGAGCTGCATCAGGCGGGTGGTGAGGCGCATGCTTTCGGTCGCGTAGGTCAGGCTGACGGCGCGGTCGAGCGCCTTGGCCTCGGTCCGGCCGGCGCCGTCGAGATAGGCGGCGGTCTCCTCGACCAGGTCCATGCCTTCGCGGAACAATGCGCTGAACGCCGCCGAATTGGTGAACCGTTCGCTGAGTTGAACGAGAGCGCCGTCAGCTTGCAAACGTTCCATGGTTAACGCCCCTTACGCAACTGCTTACCATCCGGCTTTGGCGCCGGCTTATGATGAACAAATCATTGCGCGTGCGCCTCGCGGAGTCCAGCAGCAACCGCGTTTATGGTTTCCGCACCTCGTTGCACCAAGGCGGGACACGCAAGAGGGAAAACAAGGGCAAAAAAAGAGCCGCCGGAGACCGGCGGCTTTGAAAGTTGATAACAGGGAGGCGTCAAACAGAGTGGACAGGAGCCACTCGGTGTCCAAACGAGGACGGTTCCAGTCATAAAGGCGAAAGCTTAATCGACCGTAAACGAGCGATTTTTTTGAGAGTTCGTTAGCCATGTCGGCCATTGGCCGACGGGTGCTCCCATGCCCGGACGCGGTCCGGCACGAAGTGCTGCACCTCTGGGCCACGGCCAGCGTTTGGACCGGCACGAGAGATTCTACGACTTGAAAATGCTGTTCGCGGCGTCGCGCGAGGCGCGCTTCCTGGTTGCCGCTTCCTCGAGCCTTGCAACCTCGGATTTCAGCAGTGAAATGCGCTCGGTCAATTCCTCGACCGATAACAGTGAGAGGTCCTGTCCGATCTCGTGAGTGACCTTCTTGCGCGGCCGGTCGTCGTCGTCCATCGCCATCGTCGCTCCTCCATCACAACCGAGGCTGAAGCGGTTGCCAGCGCGTGGCCCGCTGGCTAATCAATTGCCTCGTTCATTCCTGCGGCCCAGGGACAATCAAGGACAAATCATGGAAAAGCTGCCTGCGCAAATGACCGTGGTCGCGATCTCCAAGCCCGGCGGGCCGGAGGTGCTCGTGCCGGAGCAGCGTGCAGTGCCGCAGCCGGGTCCCGACGAGATCCTGATCAAGGTGATGGCTGCCGGCGTGAACCGGCCCGACGTGGCTCAGCGCTCCGGCGCCTACCCGCCGCCGCCCGGCGCCAGCGATTTGCCGGGACTGGAGGTCGCGGGCGAAGTCGTGGCTGTCGGCAGCAACGCAAAGCGACACAAGATCGGCGACAAGGTGATGTCGCTGGTCGCAGGCGGCGGCTACGCGCAGTACTGCATCGCCCAGGACGCCCAGGCCATGAGCGTGCCGCCAGCGCTGTCGATCAAGGAAGCCGGCGCGCTGCCGGAAACACTGATGACAGTCTGGCACAACGTGTTCGAGCGCGGCGGGCTGAAGGCTGGCGAGACGCTTCTGGTCCATGGCGGATCCTCAGGCATCGGCACCATGGCGATCCAGCTTGCCAAAGCGTTCGGCGCGAAAGTGATCGTCACCGTCGGCTCGCAGGACAAGATCGATGCCTGCCTCAAGCTCGGGGCCGACCGGGCCGTCAATTACAAGAACGAGGACTTCGTCGCTGTGGTCAAGGCGGAGACCGGCAATGCCGGCGCCAACCTGATCCTCGACATGGTCGCCGGCGACTATGTCGACCGCAACTATGATGCCGCCGCGGTCGACGGCCGCATCGTGCAGATCGCAACCCTCAACGGCCCCAAGGTCAACGTCAACATCGCCAAAGTCATGGTGAAGCGCCTGACCCATACCGGCTCGACGCTGCGCCCCCGTAGTAATGCGGACAAGGCAGCGATGGTGGCGGCAATCGAGGCCAAGGTGATGCCGCTCTTAAGCGAAGGCCGCATCAAACCGCTGATGGACAGCACTTTCCCGCTGGAAAAGGCGGTGGATGCGCATCGACGGATGGAGACGAGCGCACATATTGGCAAAATTGTGTTGGAGGTCTAGCCCGCACGATCCGCAAGCGAGGCGGAAACCCTTTGATTTTCCTCGCTTTCGTGGCATCTATCGCGAAGCGCCGAACCATCTCGTTCCGTTCGGAAATGAGCTTAGCGCTGAAGAGTTTGCGTCGAACGCGGAGAACTGACCTTGCGTCTGATCAGGTGCCTCGCGCCCATTGCGCTGGGCCTCATGATTCTTGTCGCCGCGTCCCCAGCACGCGCGCTTGACGCCGTCAGCGTCCGCAGCGACGCGCCCGCGATCGACCTCACCGCTGTGCTCGAGCACCAGCGCAGCGACGCTGACCGGATCCAGGTATCCACCGCGCCCGGCACCGACGGCATCGTCCGCCGCATCGAGGTGCGCGCCCGTGAGGGCGGCCAGAACTGGGTGGTATTCGCGCTCGCCAACAATACCGACGACCAGCTCGACCGCCTGATCGTCGCGCCGCATTACCGCATCGTCTCGTCGGGTCTCTTGTGGCCCGACCTCGGGCTGTCGCGCATCGCGACCATCACGCCCTCGATCGGCGACCGGCCCGAGCGCCAGGAGAGCGCGACCGCAGACGTCTTCCGCGTCACGCTCGACCCCGGCTCCGTCGTCACCTTCGTCGCGGAGCTGCGCACCGACAAGCTGCCGCAGCTCTATCTGTGGGAGCCGGAAGCCTACAAGGACAAGGTCAACTCGTTCACGCTCTACCAGGGCATCGTGATCGGCATCTCCGGCCTGCTTGCGCTCGTGCTCACCATCCTGTTCGTGGTGAAAGGCAGCATCATGTTCCCGGCGGCCGCAGCGCTCGCCTGGGCGGTGCTCGTCTATATCGGCGTCGATTTCGGCTTCTGGGGCAAGGTGCTCGACATGTCGAACAACGCCGAGCGCATCTGGCGCGCGGCGGGTGAAGCGATCTTGGCGGCGACGCTGCTGGTGTTCCTGTTCGCCTATCTCAACCTCAGCCGATGGCACGTGCGCTATTCGCACATCACGGTGGGCTGGCTCGCCTTCCTCGGCTCCCTCGTGGCGCTCGCCCTGTTCGACCCGGCTGTCGCTTCCGGCATCGCCCGCATCTCGCTGGTGCTGATCGCCTTCGCCGGCTTCGCGCTGATCGTCTATCTCTCGACCCACGGCTTCGACCGCGCGGTGCTGCTGATCCCGACCTGGTTCCTGCTCGTAATCTGGGTGGTCGCGGCCGGCATGACGGTCGCCGGCTCCGTGACCAACGACATCGTCGGACCCGCGCTGCTCGGCGGCCTCGTGCTGATCGTGATGCTGATCGGCTTCACGGTCATGCAGCACGCCTTCGCCGGCGGCGGCGCCACCACCGGCGTCGTGTCCGACATCGAGCGGCGGGCGCTCGCACTTGCCGGTTCCGGCGATCTGATCTGGGACTGGGACGTTTCCGCCGACAAGGTCTTCACCAGCCCCGAGACCGAAGCACTGCTCGGCCTGAAACGCGGCACATTGGAAGGGCCAGCCGCGACCTGGCTGGAGGTGCTGCATCCGCTGGATCAGGATCGCTTCCGCGCCGCGCTGGACAGCGTGCTCGACCAGCGCCGCGGCCGCCTGGTGCAGGATTTCCGCCTGCGCACGCCGGACGGTCATTTCATGTGGTTCGCGCTGAAGGCACGGCCCGTGGTCGGCTCCGACGGCGAGGTCTCGCGCGTTGTCGGCACGCTCACCGACGTCACCGAGCTGCGCAATGCCGAAGAACGCCTGCTGCACGATTCCGTGCATGACAACCTGACCGGCCTGCCCAACCGCAAGCTGTTCATGGACCGTCTCGGCGCCGTCGCCAATTTCGCCAAGACCATGCCGACGCTGCGGCCGACGCTGATGGTGATCGATCTCGATCGTTTCAAGCAGGTCAACGATTCCGTCGGCATCGCGGTCGGCGATTCCATCCTGCTCACGCTCGCCCGCCGCCTCACCCGAATCCTCAAGCCGCAGGATACGCTGGCACGGCTTGCCGGCGACCAGTTCGGCCTGATCCTGCTGTCGGAACAGGATCCCGCCCGCATCACCGCCTTCGCCGAGACCATCCGCAAGACCATCCGCGCGCCGATCGCCTTCAACGACCGTGAGATCTTCCTCACCGCCTCGATTGGCCTCGCGCTTTCTGATCCGCAGGTCCAGCTTACGGACGAGATCATCAAGGACGCCGAGCTTGCGATGTATCATTCCAAGCGCATCGGCGGCGACCGCATCGACGTCTATAAGCCGGCGATGCGCGCGCGAAAGACCGACCGCCTGACGCTGGAGAGCGAGCTTCGCCGCGCCATCGAGCGGCAGGAGATCACGATCCTCTACCAGCCGATCGTGCGATTGGAAGACCGCTCGATCGCCGGCTTCGAGGCGCTATCGCGCTGGGATCATCCAAAGCTCGGGCGGATGTCGCCGTCGGAATTCATCACGATTGCGGAAGAGACCGGGCTGATCGTCGACCTCGGCATGTTCGTGCTCGACCAGACCGCAAAACAGCTTTCGATCTGGCAGCGCGCGATGCGCGCGCGCGAGCCGATCTTCGCATCCGTCAACGTCTCCTCGCGGCAGCTCTTGCGCCACGACCTCATTCACGACATCCGCACCGTGCTGTCGCGCTCCTCGGTGGCACGCGGCACGCTGAAGCTGGAATTGACGGAGTCGCTGGTGATGGAGAATCCGGAGCATGCCGCGCAAATGCTGACGCGGATACGCGAGCTCGGCACCGGACTGTCGCTCGACGATTTCGGCACCGGCCATTCCTCGCTTTCCTATCTCCAGCGCTTCCCGTTCGACACCATCAAGATCGACCAGTCCTTCGTGCGCACCACGAACCGCGGCACCCGCCCGGTGATCCTGAAATCGATCATCGCGCTGGCGCACGATCTCGGCATGGACGTGGTGGCCGAGGGAGCCGAGACCGACTCGGATGCGGTCGAGCTCTACCAGCTCGGCTGCGAATACGCCCAGGGCTTCGCCTTCGGCGAGCCGATGGATGCCGACGCCGCGATGCGGCTGCTCACAGAAGTGCGGCTGGAAGCGGCGAGCTAGTCTGTCTTTCCCTCTACCCTTGCGGGAGAGGGTCCGCTCGCGAAGCGAGTGGGGGTGAGGGTCTCTCTCCGCGAGAGAACCTCACGCGGTTTTTTTCGCAGAGAGAGACCCCTCATCCGGCGCTTTGCGCCACCTTCTCCCGCAAGGGGAGAAGGGAAGACAGTACGCTGCTTGACTAGCGCCGCTTCTCGCTCGGCATCCGCCTGAACCTCACGCTCTTGCCGTCCGGCATCCGCGTCGCCGCGAAGCCTGCGGCGAGGCAGGCTTCGCGCTGCGGCATCTGGATGTCGGGGCTGCGCAGGCTGTCCCACCAGGAGGCGCGCTGCGCCGCACGCGGCAGGGCTGCGCCGATGATCTCCTCGATCTGGTCAAAGCTCAACACGAGCTCCATCTGCTTCTGCCGCTTCAGATAATCGCGCAACGCGTCGTAGTCGTTCACCGTCGTCCTCGATCGTTCATCGGAGCCCTGCCCTTGCCGAAAAGCGGCAGTCCCGGAAACCGTTTCTTAACTGATTGCAACGCCGGCGTCCCGGTTTAAAGACTACTCAAGATTTCAGGCGCATCCACTAGTGTCGGGAGCAAGCGATGCTGGCTGGATGGCGCGAAGGCACGGCTCGACGGCCGTGGCGGATCTCGGCGAAGTTGCTGATCATTTCGTCGGTCGTGACGGTGATCGGCTTTTCCGCCATTTGCGTCAACGTGATGCTGGACATGCGCCGAGGCGAGGAGGCGCTGGCCCGCCAGACCCTGGAAAACCTGGCCACGACCATCGAGGCCGACATCAGCCGCAACATCGAGATCTACGACCTGTCCCTGAGGGCGGTGGCCAGCAACATGCTGCTGCCGGAGATCGGGACGGTCAGCAAATCGATCCGGCAGCTCATCCTGTTCGACCACGCCACGACTGCCAAGCACTTTGGCGCCATTCAGGTGTTCGACGCCGACGGCAAGCTGACCATCGATGCATCCACGCTCGACCCGATCGCAGAGAATCGCGCCGACGAGGAGTATTTCAGGGTTCATCGCGACAACCCCAATGCGGGGCTGTTCATCAGCCGTCCGATGCTGTTTCGCGGCGCCTATGCCATCGTGCTGAGCCGGCGGGTCAACGATCAGGACGGCGGCTTCATGGGTGTCGTCGCCGGCTCGATCCGCTTCAGCTACTTCCACGAACTGTTCGAGCGGCTGAGCCTCGATCCGCAGGACACCATCACCGTGCTCAAGCGCGACCGCACCATCATGATGCGGCGGCCGTTCGATCTCGACGTGATCGGCAGGAATCTGAACGACCGGCAGAACTGGAAGGCGGACAATCTGAAGGAGGGCGGCTCCTATGCCGGACAGGGCCCGGTGGACATAACGCCGCGCCTCTATGTCCGCAGCGGCAGTGCCACTACCCCCCTGTTCGTGGTCGCGGGCAAGCCGCTCAGCACCGTGTTCGAGCTCTGGCAGAAGGAGGCCTTGCGCATCGGCGCCGTGGTGCTGGTGCTCGTATTGTTCGTGCTGGGCTCGACGGCGGTGCTGGCGCGCGAGATCGGCCGGCGCGCCAAGGCTGAGAACAAGCTCGAGGAGATGGCGACCACCGACGCGCTCACGGGCCTTCGCAATCGCCGCAAGTTCGATTCCGTCATCGACGTCGAATGGCGGCGCGCGATGCGCCAGAAGACGCCGGTCGCGCTTCTGATGATCGATGCCGATCACTTCAAGGCCTATAATGACACGTTCGGCCACCAGGCCGGCGATCAGGTGCTGGTCGGCATCGCCATCTGCATCTCCGATTCGGTGCGCCGCGCCGGCGATTGCGCCGCGCGCTATGGCGGTGAGGAATTCGCCGTTCTGCTGCCGGGCACCTCGGAAGGCGATGCATTCAAGATCGCCGAGACGATCCGCAGCAAGGTGCGGGGCTGGTCCGACGACCAGGCGAGCACGACGGTCTCCTGCGGCATCGCGAGCCTCGTCCCCGCGGCCGGCATGGACTGGTCCATCCTGGTGACCGCCGCCGACAAGGCGCTCTACGCCGCCAAGGCCGGCGGCCGCAACCAGTCGGTGGTCGCGAACATTCCGAAATTGTCGCTGGTGGCGTGATCGCACCACACCGTCATTGCGAGGAGCGAAGCGACGAAGCAATCCAGACTCTCGCCGCGGTGACAGCCTGGATTGCTTCGCTTCGCTCGCTATGACGCCTGAGGGGCAGCTCGCTATCCGCCCAGATACTTCTTCATCTCGGCGAGCAGGCCGTCGCGCAGCTCGGGGCGCTTCAGGCCGTAGGCGATGTTGGCGCGCAGGAAGCCGGCCTTGGAGCCGCAATCATGGCGCTCGCCCTCGAACTCGACGCCATAGAACTTCTGCGACTTGGCGAGCCCGATCATGGCGTCGGTGAGCTGGATCTCGCCGCCGGCGCCGCGTTCCTGGGTCTCCAGGATCTTGAAGATCTCGGGCTGGAGAATGTAGCGCCCGGTGATCGACAGGTTGGAGGGCGCGGTGCCCTTCGGCGGCTTTTCCACCATGCCGTCGACCTCGAAGATCTTGCCGGTGCGTTTTCCCACGCCGCAGATGCCGTATTGATGCGTGAGATGGTCCGGCACGGCCTCGACCGCGAGCACGTTGGACTTCTCGCCGAGCTGGCTTGCGGCCTCGATCATCTGCTTCAGGCAGCCCGGCGTGTTGAGCACGAGTTCGTCGGGCAGCACGACCGCGAATGGCTCGTTGCCGACGATGTCACGCGCGCACCAGACCGCGTGTCCGAGGCCAAGCGGCGCCTGCTGGCGGGTGAAGCTGACTGCGCCAGCCTCGGGCTGGTTCTGCGCGAGGACCTCCTGCTCCGCCTTCTTGCCGCGCGCCGCAAGCGTAGAGTCGAGCTCGAACATGCGGTCGAAATGGTCTTCTATGACGTTCTTGTTACGCCCGGTGACGAACACGAAATGCTCGATCCCAGCCTCCCTGGCCTCATCATAGACGTACTGGATCAGCGGCTTGTCGACGATGGTGAGCATTTCCTTGGGCATCGCCTTGGTGGCGGGCAGCACGCGGGTGCCGAGGCCGGCGACGGGGAATACGGCTTTGCGGATTTTCATGGGATTGATCGAATACCTTGCGACGTGCGGGCGTGGAGCAATGACATCTTGCTAGCCGGTTTGCAGCCGGTAACAAAGGCGGATGTTGGGCCCCCTGCCGCGGGATTCAAAGGAAAAGGCCGTCTACAAAATTTCACCTTTGTTAAGGTGTTGGCAACCGTAACAAGGGCCTCCTCCAGCCGGATTTTGGCCGCACAGGTGGGACATGATGCGATCGATGGCAGGACTTGCAGGAATGACCGGCGCAACCCTGGTTGCGGCCGCCCTCCTGTTCCCAGCTCAAGCGCGCGCGCAGGGATCAAACGGCCTGTCCAACCTGTTCGGCGGCATCTTCTCCGGCTCGTCGCCCGCGCAACCTGCACCCGGTCCAGGCGGCACGCAGACGGGAAGTCAATCCTGGAGCGGCGAGGACGGCGCCTCCGGCCATCCACTGATGACCGCAGCCGCGATCCGCGAGGCGGCCGCCAATTTTGACAATTGCGTTGCATCGATGTGGCCCGATGCCGCACGCCGCAACATCACCCAGGAGAATTTTCAGCGCTTCACCGCGGGGCTCACGCCGGACCTGCGCATCATGGATCTCCTGGATTCGCAGCCGGAGTTCACCAAGTCGATCTGGGATTATCTCGACATCCTCGTGAACGACAACCGCCTCGCCAAGGGCAAGGAGATCCTTGCCAGGTACAAGGCGCAGTTCGACGCCACCGAGAAAGCCTACGGCGTCGATCGCTATATCATCGCGGCGATCTGGGGTATCGAATCCAACTACTCGACCCAGATGGGCGACCGCAGCGTGCTGCAATCGACCGCGACGCTGGCCTGCATCGGCCGTCGCCAGGCCTATTTCAGGGATGAGTTCCTCTCCGCGCTGGAAATCCTCAACCGTGGCGATCTGAATCCTGAACAAATGCGCGGCTCCTGGGCCGGCGCGTTCGGCCCGACACAATTCATGCCGACCGCTTTCAAGCGCTTCGCGGTGGATGCCGATGGCGACGGAAGACGCGATGTGGTCGACAATCCGGCCGACCTGATCGCTTCCACCGCCAACAATCTGAAGAAGGACGGCTGGCAGAGCGGCGCGAGCTGGGGCTACGAGGTCGTGGTGCCCCAAGGCTTCAACTACATGCTGGCCGACCGCGCCAAGGCGATGACGATCGCGCAGTGGGAGCATCTCGGCATCGCGCGCGCCACGCGCCAGCCCTTCCCGCACCCGACCGACAAGGCCTATCTGCTGACGCCCGCCGGCGCCGCCGGGCCGGGCTTTCTGATGCTGCAGAATTTCCGCGTGATCATGAAGTACAATCCGGCCGAGGCCTATGCGCTGGCGATCGGCCATTTCGCCGACCGGCTGCGGGGCGGCCAGCCCTTCGTGCAGGCCTGGCCGCGGCAGGAGCGGGAGCTGTCCCGCGCCGAGCGCCTGGAATTGCAACAGCTTCTGGTCCAGCGCGGCTTTTACAAGGGCACGCCCGACGGCCAGTTCGGCGGCCAGACCCGGGACGCCCTTCGCAACTTCCAGGCCTCGATCGGGGCTCCCGCGGACGGATTTGCCTCCTCCGACATGCTGGAACGGCTGCGCGGGCGGTAATTCCGTCCCGAAAGTAACCCTGAGCACGAAATCCGGGCTCCGCCCTTGACGAGGGCAGCGGTTCCCCGGTGTATGACGTAATCAAATCTGCCCGTTTGCGGCCCGATTCCGTTATTATATCAGTCCAATTCCGAAACCGTGGCGCGCCTTCCGAACCCATGTCGAAGCCGAAATCATTCTTCAAGGCGTTGACCGAGACCGGCCCGTTGATCGCGCTGGGGACGGCGCTTGCGATCATGGTGTCGGTTGCCGGCCCCGCGTCGGCGCAGTTCTTCAACTTCCCCGGCTTCGGCGGACCATCGCGACCCGCCCCGCCCCGCAGCGGCGGCGGCTGGTTCGGCGGCGACTTCTTCGCGCCCTTCCAGCAGCAACAGCCGCAGGCACCGCGCCAGGATTTTTCGCGCGCGCCCGCGCCTGCCAAGCGCGACACGATCCCCGAGCGCAATGTGCTCGTGATCGGCGATTCCATGGCCGACTGGCTCGCTTATGGCCTTGAGGATGCCTACACCGAGCAGCCCGACATGGGCGTGATCCGCAAGCACAAGACCACGTCCGGCCTGATCAAGTACCAGCCGAAGGGCGAGCCCTCGGACTGGGCTGCCGCGGCGAAGGGCATTCTCGAAACCGAGAAGCCCGACGTCATCGTCGTCATGCTCGGCCTGAACGACCGCCTGGCGATCCGTGAGCCCGCTGCAGACAAGTCCGACAAGCCCGCGGACAAGAAGAATGACAAGGGCGCGCGCGCCAAGCCGCAGGGCAAGCCGGGCGACGCCAAGACCGACGCCAAGCCCGGCACGGATGCCGCTGCCAAATCCGACGACAAGGCTGCGGACACCGACCTGCCGCAGGACGACGCCGACAATGCCGATGCGCCGCAGACCGCGGCGCCGGAAAAGACCGCGCGCTCGCCGAACGGGCTTTATGAATTCCGCGACGACCGCTGGGTCGAGCTCTACGGCAAGAAGATCGAGGAGCTGATCGGCGTGCTCAAGGCCAAGGGCGTTCCGGTGCTCTGGGTCGGCCTGCCCGCGATCCGCGGTCCGAAGGGCACGGCGGACATGCTGTTCCTGGATTCGCTCTATCGCGAAGGCGCGGCCAAGGGCGGCATCACCTATGTGGACGTCTGGGACGGCTTTGTCGACGAAGCGGGCCGCTTCCTCCAGAAGGGTCCCGACTTCGAAGGCCAGATCCGTCAGCTCCGCACCTCTGATGGCGTCTATTTCACCAAGGCTGGCGCACGCAAGCTCGCCCATTATGCCGAGCGCGAGATTACGCGTCTGCTGGCAGGGCGCTCAGGCCCGATCGCCTTGCCCAGCGAGCCGGCAACGCCCGACACCAGCGCCGAGCCCGGCAAGCCCGCGCCGCGGCCGCTGGCGGGACCGATCGTGCCGCTGGTTGCGGCCTCGATCGCGACCGATCAGTTGTTGGGCGGACCGGGATCGCGTCCGGCCGCCGTCGATGCACTCGCGGCCAAGACGCTGGTGAAGGGCGAGCCGCTAACGCCGCCGGCAGGCCGCGCCGACGATTATGCCTGGCCACGGCGCGAGGTCGGTCGCGAGCAGGCCAAGGGCGATACGCCGGTCGCGGCGACGACGCCTGAGGGCAGCGCCCCCAATCCAAATGCGGCAACGCCGAGTGCAGCCGCCGCGATCGCGCCGCCAAAGCTCGCGCCCAAGAAGCCATCTTCGCAGCCGCCCGTGCAACCGCCGGCACAGCAACCGGCGCAGGCGACGCCGTCGTTGCGCGATTTCTTCGGCTTCGGTTCGCCGCCGGCTCCGCGTCAACTGGCGCCGCAGCCGCCGCGCAATCCTACTCCCAATCCCGCCATCCCGCGTCCGCCTGCCAACGTGGGGCGATCGGCGGAATTCAATCCGCCGCGATAACCCGTAGGCTAGCTGTAGTAACGCCAACGCGACGGCGGGCGGCGAGCTGGCCGCGACATCAACAGCGCGAGCGCGAAGCCGATACCGCCGGCGACCAGCAGCGCACCGAGCGGGTTGTCCTGCACTCTCTTTGCAAGTGCCTGCGTACCGTCGCGCAATGTATCCTGGCCGGCGTCATAAGCGTCCTTCGCATAGCCGGCAGCGGTATCCGTGGCATCGCGCGCGGCATCCTTCGCCTGGCCGTACAGGTTCTGCACGGTGCCGGCCGCCTCGCGCGCCTTGGCCGAGGCCTGCGTCTTCGCGTCTCCCGTCATCTCGCCGACCGCACCTTCGACGCGTCCGGCAAACTCCTTGGCTGATCCGGCAATCCGATCGTTGTCCATGTTGGTCCTCCTCGGGGGTCAGCCGAAGTAACCGATCAGCCGCAGCGCAGTTCCGTATCGTCGCTCAGAGAATGAGCCCGCCGTCGACGACGATGGTCTGGCCAACGATGTAGGACGACAACGGTGAAGCCAGGAACAAGGCCGCGCCGGCCATGTCGGCCGGCGTGCCTAATCGCCGCAGCGGAATGCGTGACAGTGCGCTCTCGAGCCGCTGGGGATTGGAGGTCGTGACCTTCGTCATCTTGGTATCGACGAGCCCCGGCGCGATGCCGTTGACGCGGATGCCTTCCCCGGCCCAGGCTTCGCCGAGCGTGCGCGTCAATCCAACCGCGCCGGTCTTCGAGGCATTGTAGGCCGGATTGCCCATGGTGGAGTGATAGGCCGCAGTCGACGAGACGATGATCAGCACTCCGCGCGAATCCCGCAGCATGGGATGAAAGCGCGTGGCACAGGCCATCAGGCTCATGAGATTGACTTCGAGCACCCTGCGGAAGCCGGCCATCTCGAATTCACCGCGGCGATAGATCACTGCGCCCTGTGCCAGCACCAGCACGTCGAGACGTTCGAACGACGGCTTGAACGCGTCGATCGCCCTGGCGTCGCTGACGTCGAGCTGGGCGTAAGTGAGATCCGTGAGATCCGAGCCTTCTTCCGCCGAATAGTCGTTCGCATGGGCGCGGGTGCCGCAGACGGCAACCTGCCCACCCTTGGCGCGAAAGGCCTGCGCGATGCCATTGCCGATGCCGCTGGAACCGCCGACGACCAGCACCTGCCTGCTTGAGAAATCGAGCTCGTTCATCGCGGGCCTCCCTTTGCTTTTCTTGGTTTGTTTGACCTGTATTCAGATCGATGCCAGCCTCGTC
The DNA here is from genome assembly GCF_055791185.1 of Bradyrhizobium ingae. Taxonomy (NCBI): domain Bacteria; kingdom Pseudomonadati; phylum Pseudomonadota; class Alphaproteobacteria; order Hyphomicrobiales; family Nitrobacteraceae; genus Bradyrhizobium; species Bradyrhizobium ingae. The sequence continues at coordinate 72,773 of NZ_JBVUBB010000008.1, read as the reverse complement.
GACTGCATAACAATAATCAAGCAGACCTCGAGGAAACAGCATGCCGGAGTTCAAGCAACTCAGCCGATCCGTCAGAGGAATGACCGTTCTCATTACCGGCGCAGCAAGCGGCATGGGACGCGCCACGGCACGCGTGTTCGCCGCTGAAGGCGCCAATGTCGCCGTGACCGACTATGATCCGGAAGGCGCGCAAGCGGTTGCCAGGGAGATCACTGCGAGCGGCGGCTCTGCCCATGCGTGGAAGCTCGACGTTGCCGACGCGAGGGAGATCGGCCACGTGGTCGGCGACGCCGCCGCGCATTTCGGCGGGCTCGACATCGTCGTCAACAATGCCGGAATTTCCGTGCGCGTCGCGATCGACGACGAAAGTTACGAAGACGCCTGGGCCAAGGGTATCGCGGTGATGCTGACGGCGCATCCGCGCATCATCCGCGCCGCTCTCCCGCACCTGCGCAAATCGAAAAGCCCGCGCATCGTCAACATCGCCTCCACCGAGGCGCTCGGCGCTACCGCGCTGCACAGCCCCTATTCCGCTGCCAAAGGCGGCGTTGCGAGCCTGACGCGCTCGCTCGCCGTCGAGCTTGGGCGCGAAGGCATCACCGTGAACTGCATCTGTCCCGGGCCGATCCGCACCGCGATCACCGACCGCATTCCGGAAGATCACAAGACGATCTACGCCAAGCGCCGCACCGCGCTTGGCCGCTATGGCGACCCCGAGGAGGTCGCGCACATGACCCTGAGCCTGTGCCTGCCAGCGGCATCGTTCCTGACCGGCGCCGTGATCCCGGTCGATGGCGGCTTGATGGCGCGGAACGCGTGAGAGCCATGTGCGCGCAGAGCGTTGACATCGGCAGACGCGGGGATAGCCTTTTCACCGACAGAGCGGGCCAACCGCTCGCGGGCCCCGGGAGAACGCCAGGAGAATCGCAATGACGATCGCCATCCGGCAGCTTCAGAAGCATTTTGTCGGCGAGGTTTCGGGACTCGATCTGCGCCAGCCGCTCACAAGGGATGAGGCGCAGCAGATCGAGGCTGCGATGGACAAATACGCGGTGCTGGTTTTTCACGACCAGGACATCACCGACGAGCAGCAGATGGCTTTCGCGCTGAATTTCGGCCAGCGCGAGGATGCGCGCGGCGGCACCGTCACCAAGGACAAGGACTACCGCCTCTCCTCGGGCCTGAATGATGTCAGCAATCTCGGCAAGGACGGCAAGCCGCTGGCGAAGGACAGCCGCACGCATCTGTTCAACCTCGGCAATTGCCTTTGGCATTCCGACAGCTCGTTCCGGCCGATCCCTGCAAAGTTCTCGCTGCTGTCGGCGCGCGTGGTGAACCCGAAGGGCGGCAACACCGAATTTGCCGACATGCGTGCGGCCTACGACGCACTCGACGAGGAGACCAAGGCGGAGATCGAGGAAATGATCTGCGAGCATTCGCTGATGTATTCGCGCGGCTCGCTCGGCTTCACCGAATACAGCGACGAGGAAAAGGCGATGTTCAAGCCGGTGTTGCAGCGCCTGGTGCGCACGCACCCCGTACATCGCCGCAAGTCGCTGTACCTGTCCTCACATGCCGGCAAGATCGTCGGCATGAGCGTGCCCGAGGGTCGGCTCTTGCTGCGCGATCTCAACGAGCACGCGACGCAAGGAGAATTCGTCTACGTGCACAAATGGAAGCTGCATGATCTCGTGATGTGGGACAACCGCCAGACCATGCACCGCGTCCGCCGCTACGACCAGTCGCAACCCCGCGACATGCGCCGGGCGACGGTGGCGGGCACCGAGCCGACGGTGCAGCAGCAGGCGGCGGAGTAGCGACGTGCCCCGCTGTCGTCCCGGCGAAGAGTGTTGCAGCAGCTACGCGTGCCCGGCCTCGTTCGAGAGCATGCCGGGATCGATGCCGATCTTGCGCAAGGCCCGCGCGTACTTGTCCTCGACGTCGTCGCCGAAGATCAGATCCGCGTCGGCATCGCAATGCAGCCAGCCGTTGCTCTGGATCTCGGTCTCGAGCTGACCCGGCGCCCAGCCGGCATAGCCGAGAGCGAGGATCGCACGCTTCGGGCCGGAGCCGTTGGCGATCGCGCGCAGGATGTCGACGGTCGCGGTGAGGCAGACGCCGTCGTCGATCCGCAGCGTCGCGTTCTCGATGTAGAAGTCGCTCGAATGCAGCACGAAGCCGCGCCCCGTATCGACCGGGCCGCCGCGCAATACCTTCATGCTTTCGGCGTTCTCCGGCAGCTCGATCTGCGCGCCCTTCTTGATGATACCGAGTTGCTCCAGCAACTCCGGAAAATCGATGCTGCCGGCGGGATGATTGACGATGATGCCCATCGCCCCCTCGGCCGAATGGGCGCAGAGATAGATCACCGAGCGCTCGAAGCGAGGGTCGCCCATGACCGGCATGGCAATCAGGAGCCGCCCGTCGAGATAGCCCGCCGAATTGGGGACGGCGGGGCCGGCCGCCGGTGTGCTGTCTCCCGTTCGCTTGCCTGCAGAACCCATCGGTGAAGCACTCCCCTCTCGGTTCATATCCTGATGTCGGGCTTGCTCGCTGTCAAATCAAGGCTTGCGTGGACCGAATTCCCAAAGCCTAATTTGCAGGCCAAATTCCCAAGCCTGATTCCAATGCATCCATCACAAGCAATTCAATGGTTTGCGCCGGATCGACCCTGTAAAGACGTGCCATGCTCACCATAGTTCCCAAGCACGCCGCGACCATCGTCGCCGCAACCTTGCTCGTGTCGGTGCAACCTTCGAGCGTCCGCGCCGACGATGCCTCGCCCTGGCAGCGCGACGGCCATTCCGCCGTGCGCCTCCTGGCGGGATCGCGCAGCGGCCCGGTGCTGCTCGGCGGTATCGCATTCCAACTTCAGCACGGCTGGAAGACCTATTGGCGCACGCCCGGCGATTCCGGCGTTCCGCCGCGTTTCGACTTCTCCAAGTCCGAAAATGTCGAAGCTGTGACCGTGCTGTGGCCGGCGCCTCTGAAATTCGACGACGGGGCCGGCGGTCATTCGATCGGCTATCACGACCAGATCGTGCTGCCATTGCGCATCGTCGCCAAGGTCCCGGACAAGCCGGTGACCCTGCGCGCGGAAATCAACTATGCGGTTTGCGAAAAGCTCTGCATCCCCGTTGAAGCCAGCGCAGAGCTCGGCTTCAACAGCGTCGCCTCGACCGAGGACGGCGCGCTGTTCGCGGCGCTCGACACCGTGCCCAAGCCCGCCAATATCGGCGATCCCACGCCGTTGACCATCCGCGACGTCAAGCGCGAGGGCGCGACCAAGGTGCTGGTCGACGTGGCCGCGCCCGACGGGCGCGACGTCAACCTGTTCGTGGAGGGACCTACGCCCGACTGGGCGCTGCCGATCCCCTCGCCCGTCGAGCACAGCCCTGCAGGCGTGAAGCGCTTCACCTTCGAACTCGACGGTCTGCCGCCCGGCGCCAAGCCCGACGGCGCCGCGTTGAAGTTCACGCTGGTGGGGCCGGAGAAGTCATACGAGTTCAATGTGAATCTGGATTGACCCACCGTGTCGTCCTGGACAAGCGAAGCGCAGATTCAGGACCCATATCTCCCTTCTAATAGCTCCCCCCTGGAGCAATGGGTCCTGGCTTTCGCCAGGACGACATTGGTAAGGGTGTGCTCCCACCCAACCGTTTCTTAACGAATGGTTGCTACGTCCAGCCTGCCGCATCATGCGGGAGCGCAGGGATCTTCCACGTGGCCGTGATGGACACACAACCCGCAACGAGTGAGCCTGTCGGCCTCATCGCGCGGCTGCGTGCCAGGCTGACCGGCGGCACGAGCGAGGCCTCGCTGACGCGGCGGCTCGCGGGTACCATCTTCCTCATCCGCGTGATCAGCGCAGGTCTTGCCTATCTGTCGCAGATCCTGCTGGCGCGCTGGATGGGCACGTCCGACTACGGCGTCTACGTCTACGTCTGGACCTGGGTCCTGCTGCTCGGCAGCATGATGGACTTCGGCATCTCGGCTTCCGCACAGAAGATCATTCCGGAATACCGCACCAGCGGCGAGCAGGCGCTGCTGCGCGGCTTTCTCTCCGGCAGCCGCTGGCTGACCTTTGCCGTCTCGACCGCCGTTTCGCTTGCGCTGGCAGGCCTCGTCCTCCTGCTCTCGCCTTGGATCGATCCGGCCGCACGGCTCCCGCTCTATATCGGCTGCATGACGCTGCCGGCCTTCGTCGTCGCCAACACCCAGGACGGCATCGCCCGCGCGCACGACTGGATGCAGCTCGGCCTGATGCCGCAATTCGTCATCCGCCAGGGGCTGATCATCGGCATCACCGCGTCCGCCTTCCTGCTCGGCTTTCATCTTGGCGCGACCGCCGCGATGGTCGCAAGCGCCGGCGCAGTGTGGATCGCGATGACCGGCCAGATGGTCGTGCTCAATCGCAAACTCGCTGATCACGTCAAGGACGGCCCCAAGGCCTACGACATCAGCGGCTGGCTTGCGATCTCGCTGCCGATCCTGCTGGTCGAGAGCTTTTACCTGCTGTTGTCCTACACCGACGTGCTGGTGCTCCAGCAGTTCCGCCCCTCCGACGAGGTCGGCGTCTATTTCGCCGTGGTGAAAACGCTGGCCCTGGTGTCCTTCATCCACTACGCGATGTCGGCGACGACGGCGCATCGCTTTGCCGAATACAACGCGCTCGGCGACCAGCGCCGCCTGTCGGCCTATGTGGCGCATGCCATCAACTGGACGTTCTGGCCCTCGCTCGCCGCGACCGCCGTGCTGCTGGCGCTCGGCAGGCCGCTGCTCTGGCTTTTCGGGCCGCAATTCGTGATCGGTTACGACATCATGTTCATCGCCGCTGTCGGGCTCGTGGTGCGCGCCGCGATCGGGCCGGTCGAGCGCCTCCTCAACATGCTCGGCCACCAGAAGATCTGCGCGCTCGCCTACGCGCTGGCCTTCGTGATGAACGTCATCCTCTGCATCGCACTGGTGCCGCGCTTCGGCGGCCACGGCGCGGCCGCCGCAACGTCAATCTCGCTTACCTTCGAAACCGTGCTGTTGTTCTGGATCGTGCGGCAGCGGCTCGGCCTGCACGTGCTGGCGTTTGGCCAATAGGTAGCAAAAAACACCTCTCCCGCACGGAACCTTTTCGGCCCCTTCGTCGTTTGACTTCGCCCTGCGCCGCAAAACGGTCATTTCGTGGGGAGGGGGCATTTGAGCAAAAATCACCACCAATCGCCAATCGGCGCACAATTTTTTCTTATTTTTCCGCGGTCCATTGCCGTCGGCAGTGACTTTATTCTACGCGTATTGCGTGACCAACGAGATAAACCTAGACTCGCCCAAACATGATTGACCCGCTCTACGTCGCTTCAGGATTCGGCGTCGGCCTGCTTGTCGGGATGACCGGCGTTGGCGGCGGCTCGCTGATGACCCCGCTGCTGATCCTGTTGTTCGGCGTTCATCCCTCGACCGCGGTCGGGACCGACCTGCTCTACGCGGCCGGCACCAAGACTGGCGGCAGCGTGGTGCATGGCTGGTCGCGCAGCGTGCATTGGCCCGCCGTGCTGCGGCTGGCCTGCGGCAGCATTCCGGCGAGCGCGCTGACGTTGCTGGTGCTGTGGAAGCTCGATCTCAAGAGCGACGCCGAGCGCGGCCTGGTCAATCTGGTGTTGTGCTTCGCGCTCATGCTGACCGCGACCTCGCTGATCTTCCGCAAGGCGATCATGGAGCGATATCGCAGGACGCTCGAAGGCATCGACGACCGCACCACGGCCATCGCGACCGTGGTCACCGGTGCGGTGCTGGGCGTGCTGGTCTCGATCTCATCGGTCGGCGCCGGCGCGGTCGGCGTGACCGTGCTGCTCCTGCTCTACCCGCGCCTGCCGATGGCGACCATCGTCGGCTCCGACATTGCGCACGCTGTTCCGCTGACGCTGGTGGCCGGCACCGGACACTGGGCGCTTGGTGACGTCGATTGGGGGCTGATGGGTGTGCTGCTGATGGGCTCGCTGCCCGGTATCGTGCTCGGCAGCTACAGTGCCACGCGCGTGCCGGAGACGGTGCTGCGCCTGACGCTTGCGAGCGTCCTCTTCGTGGTTGCCGGCAAGATCATGTTTGCCGAACTCAATTTGTCGTCGGCGATCGTCACCGCGCTGGCCTGGACTCACTAAAAAATGGCGGGGCAATGCCCCGCCATGCCGCGAACCTGACACCTACTCCGCCGTCCAGCCACCGTCGATCGAGAGATTGGTTCCGGTGATCTGCGCGGCGTCGTCGCTGCACAGGAACAGCGCCAGTGACGCCACCTGCTCGGAGGTGACGAACTCCTTCGTCGGCTGCGCATCGAGCAGCACGTCATGAATGACCTGCTCGCGCGTCAGGTTGCGTGCCTTCATCGTGTCGGGGATCTGCTTCTCGACCAGCGGCGTCCAGACATAGCCGGGGCTGATGCAGTTGCAGGTGATCTTGTGGGTCGCAACTTCGAGCGCCACGGTCTTGGTGAGGCCTGCGATGCCGTGCTTGGCCGAGACATAGGCCGACTTGAAGGGCGAGGCGACCAGCGAGTGCGCGGAAGCCGTGTTGATGATGCGGCCCCAGCCCTTCTTCTTCATGCCGGGCACCGCGGCGCGGATGGCGTGGAAGGCCGAGGACAGGTTGATCGCGATGATCTGATCCCACTTCTCGATCGGGAATTCCTCGATCGGCGAGACGAACTGGATGCCGGCATTGTTGACGAGGACGTCGACCGAGCCGAAGGTCTTCTCGCCGAGCGCGATCATCTCCGCAATCTCGGCAGGCTTGGTCATGTCGGCGGGCGAATAGACCGCCTTCACCTTGAAATCGGCCTCGATCTTGGCGCGCTCCTTCTCGATGTCCTCGGGCGAGCCGAAACCGTTGATGACGACGTTGGCGCCGGCCCCCGCGAAGGCACGCGCATAAGCGAGCCCGATGCCGCTGGTCGATCCGGTCACGACGGCGTTCTTGCCTGACAAGCTACCCATATCATTCACTCCTGGTTGCGGCCGGGGGCGCGGTGACATCCCCCGTGAGATCGTAGGTCACCATGGTTTCGCCGGATTGCGGCTTTTCGAGCCAATCCTTGTGGCGCATCGACAGGTGCACGTCGCGCACGCCGGCCTCCCAATGCTCGACCATGGCGACATGCGAGAAGTCGTAATCCTTGGAAGAGGATTCGTAGTTCTTGCTGCGATAGATCAAGTGCACCACCGTGACGGTGCTTTCGCGCGACGCCTTGGCGAGGAACTCGACGGAAGGATCGTTCTTCAGATAATCGGGCAATTTGCCGATCAGGTCGCGCACCGCCCTGCGGGCATTGTGCAATTGCTTGTTCTTGTCGGTGTTCATCCGGGTGCGGCTGGAAAAACGGATGTCCTTCTCGCGCTCGGCGGCCTCGAGCAGCGAGTTCGGCAAGTCGCCACGCGCGCTGAACAGGTCGACCTGGAAGATCAGCATGTCGCGTTCGACCTCGGCGTCGAGCACGTAGTCGAGCGGCGTATTGGAGGCGATGCCGCCGTCCCAATAATGCTCGCCGTCGATGATGATCGACGGGAAGCCCGGCGGTAGCGCACCGGAGGCCATGATGTGCTCGGGGCCGATCGTCTTGCCGAGCTTCTTGAATTCATAATTGTCGAAATACTTGAAGTTGCCCGAGGTGACGCCAACCGCACCGACCGACAGGCGCGTCTTCAAATCATTGATGCGATCGAAGTCCACCAGCCGCTCCAGTGTCTTCTTGAGCGGCGCAGTGTCGTAATAACTCTCTGCTTCCGGATGGCCGGGCGGCCAGAGCGGTGCGGGCGGGACGCGCGGGACGAAGAAGCCGGGCACGCCGAAGGTTGCGATCAGCGCGGCGCTCGTGGAATTGAACAGTTCGCGGCTGTGGTCACTCTTGCCGACCGGCTTCCACGGCACCGGCGCCGACACCATCTCCCAGAATTCCTTCAGCCGCTTGACGCGGGTCTGGCCTTCATTGCCGGCAATGATCGCGGCGTTGACGGCGCCGATCGAGATACCGGCAACCCATTCCGGCTCGAAGCCGAAATGGCACAGCGACTGATAGGCGCCCGCTTGATAGGAGCCGAGCGCACCACCACCCTGGAGTACCAGGACGCGCTGCGCATTGGCGGGGATTCTGTTCGATGCCGGGCCTTGATGATCGGTCATGAGGGGATCAATGAACTGAGGGCGGCCCACCGTGATCCCAGTTCACGGCGGCGTCAATGTTTTGGGGATCAAGACTGGCTTATCGGGGCTCGGTTGCCGCCATAATCATCGTCCAGAACACCTTGTATTTGGTGTTCGGAGCATAGCTCGCCGCTATGCCCAATTTTGTGACACCGTTTTTGAGCATGTTGGCACGGTGCGGAGGCGAGTCGCGCCAACCGGAAAATGCTTCTGCCAGCGTATGATAGCCAGCCGAGATGTTTTCGACCGCGACGGTCGCCGGATAGCCGCCCGCGGCGAGCCGCTTGGCGAGCGGCGCACGGACGTCGTGGTCCATCTTGTTGGCGGCCGCCATGGCCTGGGACTGGGATTCGGCCAGTCGCATCAGGTCGGGATCGATGATGACGGTGCCGAGACCGTTGTTCTGGCGGTACTGCGAGATCATCACGGCGGCAGCCTGCGCATCGAGCCGCGCGCCTGCCACCGCCATGTCGGCATACATCGACGGCTGTTCGACCGGTGCTTCGTTGCCCGCGCAGCCGGCGAGAAGCAAAGCGATGAGAATTGCGGCCGCAGCACGCATGAATCAGGGCCCCCAGAAAAAGACGGGCCGTTGTTGCATACCAACCGTGGCTGAAAGGTGAATTTTACGGAAATTTGGCTCGTCATTCCGGGTTCGACGCGGAGCCTGTCAGCGGGCCGCGCTTTGTGCGGCCCCGTTGACATCGCCCCGGAACGACGAGCGTCAAGAACTCGCAAATATCCGGTAGCGGCGGGGCTCGAGTCCGATCTTGTCGCCGGACCGTAGCTCCTTGTCGCGAGGGGCGTCGATCTCGATGGTTTCGCCGCCAAACAGCGCGACTTCGGCCCGCTGCACGGGACCGAAGTTCCGCACATGCTGCACGGCGCCCTCGAAGGCGCCGCTGCCGGGCGGACCGACCAGCATATCGTGTCGCCGCACGAACAGTCGTGACGCGCCAGACGCGAGCCCGTCGGCCGTGAGCCCGAGCGGCCGGCCGTCAAGCCGGACCACGCCATCAGCAACCTGAACCGGCAGCTCGATGGATTCTCCGATGAAACCATGCACGAAGGCAGTTGCCGGGCTCTCATAAACATCAGCGGGCGAGCCGATCTGCTCGATCTTGCCCTTGTCCATCACCACGACCCGATTGGCGACCTCGAGCGCCTCCTCCTGGTCATGCGTGACGAAGATCGAGGTGACGTTGATCTCGTTGTGCAGCGAGCGCAGCCATTTGCGCAGCTCCTTGCGCACCTTCGCATCCAGCGCACCAAAGGGCTCGTCAAGCAACAGGATTCGCGGCTCGATCGCGAGCGCGCGCGCCAGCGCGATACGCTGGCGCTGGCCGCCCGAGAGCTGGCTCGGATAGCGGTCGGCAAGCCAGTCGAGCTGCACGAGATCGAGCAGCTCCTTCACCCGCGCGCGGATCACCGCTTCCTCTTTCCGCACCGCGCGCGGCTGCACGCGCAGGCCGAAGGCGACGTTCTCGAACACCGTCATGTGTCGGAACAGCGCGTAGTGCTGGAACACGAAACCGACATGGCGCTCGCGCGCGCCCTGCGCAAGCGCATCCTCGCCGTTGAAAGAGACTTCACCGGAATCCGGCCAGTCCAGGCCGGCGATGATCCGAAGCAGCGTCGTCTTGCCGGAGCCGGACGGCCCGAGCAGTGCGAGCAGCTCGCCATTGTCGACCTTGAGGTCGACGCCGTCGAGCGCCGCGAAGCTCCCGAACTTCTTGACGAGATTCTTGACTTCAATGGTCACGGGCGTCGTGTCCTTCGTCCAGGTGACGTTCGAGAATGGTCTTGGCGATCAGCGTGATCAGCGCCAGCATCGCGAGCAGCGAGGCGATCGCAAACGCGGCGACGAACTGGTATTCGTTGTAGAGGATCTCGACCAAGAGCGGCATGGTGTTGGTCTCGCCGCGGATATGGCCGGAGACGACGGAGACCGCGCCGAACTCGCCCATCGCGCGCGCATTGCAGAGCAGCACGCCATAGAGCACGCCCCATTTGATGTTCGGCAAGGTCACGCGGAAAAACGTTTGCAGGCCCGAAGCACCGAGCGAGATCGCCGCTTCCTCCTCCTGCGTGCCCTGTTCCTGCATCAAGGGGATCAGCGCGCGCGCCACGAAGGGGAAGGTCACGAACGTGGTGGCGAGCGCGATGCCGGGCACCGCGAACAGGATCTGGATGTTGTGGTCGCGCAGCCAGCCGCCGAAATAGCCCTGCGCGCCGAACAAGAGCACGAACACGAGACCCGAGATCACGGGGCTGACCGAGAACGGCAGGTCGATCAGCGTGATCAGGAAGGTCTTGCCCTTGAACTCGAATTTCGCGATCGCCCAGGCCGCGACCAGACCGAATACGAGATTGAGGCCGACCGAGATCGCCGCCACCAGCAGCGTCAGCCGGATCGCAGCCAGCGCCTCCGGCTCCGACAACGCCGCGAGATAGGCCATGATGCCCTTGGAGAAGGCCTGCGCGAACACGACGACCAACGGCAGCACGACGAAGACGGTGAGGAAGAGGACCGCTGCGGAAATGATCGCGATGCGCACTGCCTTCGGTTCGGTACGAAGGTTCTTGCGCGCCGCGACCGCATGCAGGCGCGCTTTCGCGTCGGGCCTGGAGAGCGAAACCGAGTCTGCGATCTGCATCGTCATCGTATCAGCCCTCAACGTGCCGGTATCCGGTCCTGCGCCCAGCGCTGCAACCGGTTGACCGCGAAGATGATGACGAAGGACACGACGAGCATGACGACCGCGATCGCGGTCGCATCGGCATAGCGGAACTCGGAAAGCCGGATCACGATCAAAAGCGGCGCGATTTCCGAGACGTTGGGCAGGTTGCCGGCAATGAAGATCACCGAGCCGTATTCACCCACGGCGCGCGCGAAGGCGAGCGCCAGGCCCGTCAGCAATGCCGGCCCGAGCGAGGGCAGGATCACGCGGATGATGGTCTGCCAGCGACTGGCCCCCAGACTGCCCGCGGCCTCCTCGATCTCGGGATCGAGATCCTGCAGCACCGGCTGAACGGTGCGCACGACGAAGGGGATGCCGATGAAGATCATGGCGATGAAGATGCCGAGCGGCGTGAATGCCACCTTGATGCCCAGCGCCGCCAGCGGCGCGCCCAGCCAGCCCTTCTCGGCAAACAGCGAGGTCAGCGCGACGCCGGCAACGGCGGTCGGCAGCGCAAAGGGTACGTCGACGATGGCATCGAACAGCCGCCGGCCCGGGAAGCGGTAACGTACCAGCGCCCAGACGATGATGCTGCCCATGACGAGGTTGACGCAGGCCGCAGCGAAAGCGAGGCCGAAAGACACGCGCAGCGCATTCAGCGTGCGGCGGCTGGAGAGGATGGCCCAGAACTGCTCGGGGCTGAGCTCGAGCGTGCGCAGGAACAGGCCTGCGAGCGGAATCAGGATGATGATCGACAGCCAGGACAGCGTCAGTCCCATCGTGAGACCGAAGCCCGGCAATGTCCGTCGTCGTAAAGCGATTGCGCTCACCGGGCCCCCTGCTAAAGCCTCCTAAAGCGCGATGAGATCGGAATGAATCGTCATCGCGCTCTACGTTATTGTTTGAGCATCATCTTCTCGGAAAACCGCCTCGCATTTTGCGCTAACGCGGCCCTCCGGATCCGGATCATGCTCTAGGACAGTGCCCGATCAGTTCTTGTAGATCTGATCAAAGACACCGCCGTCGGCAAAATGTTCCTTCTGCGCCTTGGTCCAGCCGCCGAACACGTCGTCGATCGTGAACAGCTCGACTTTTGCGAAAGAATTCTCGTATTTCTTCGCGATCTCCGGATCGCGCGGTCGGTAGAAATTGCGCGCGGCGATTTCCTGACCTTCCTTGGTGTACCAATATTGCAGGTAGGCATCGGCCACGCTGCGCGTGCCTTTCTTGTCGGCGACCTTGTCGACGATCGTGACCGGCGGCTCGGCGAGGATCGAGAGCGGCGGCGCCACGATTTCGAACTTCTCGGGGCCGAACTCCTTCAGTGCCAGATATGCCTCGTTCTCCCAGGCGAGCAGCACGTCGCCGACGCCACGCTCCACGAAAGTCACGGTCGATCCGCGGGCGCCGGTATCGAGCACCGGCACCTGCTGGTAGAGCTTGCCGATGAACTCCTTCGTCTTGTCGACGGAGCCGTACTTCTTCAGCGCATAGCCCCAGGCGGCAAGATAGTTCCAGCGCGCACCACCCGAGGTTTTCGGGTTCGGCGTGATGACGGCAACGCCGGGCTTGACCAGATCGTCCCAGTCCTTGATGCCCTTGGGATTGCCCTTGCGTACCAGGAACACGATGGTCGAGGTATAGGGCGAGGAATTCTGCGGCAGGCGCTTCTGCCAGTCGGCCGCGGTGAGACCCTTTGTCGCGATCGCGTCGATGTCGTAGGCGAGCGCGAGCGTCACCACGTCGGCCTGCAATCCGTCGATCACCGCACGCGCCTGCGATCCGCTGCCGCCATGCGACTGCTTGATCTCGACGCTCTTGCCTGTCTCCTTCTGATAGGCGTTCGCGAACGCCTTGTTGAACTCGACATAGAGCTCGCGCGTCGGATCATACGATACGTTCAACAGGTTGATGTCAGCAGCGAAAGCCGAGCTTGCCCAGAGGAGGCCTGCCGCGAGCGGAACAATACGGCGGATCATGTCCATCTCCATTGACCTCGACGACATCGGCGTCATCGATGGCATGCGGGCATAACTCGGGTCGAAACGCTCTTAAGTCAACGGAACCGGATTTTCTTGTTTGCGGCGATGTAGCGCGGCTGTGCTACGAAATCTTCATCGTGTGGATGCCGCATTCTGTCTTCGCGCGACCGCGCCAGCGACCGGCCCGCTCATCCTCGCCTTCGGCAGCACGGCTGGTGCAAGGCATACACCCAACCGAAAGAAAACCTGAGGCCTGAAGCGGATGCTGCGGCAATTTGGCACGCGCGAAGATCGCCGTGATGTCATCGCGCGAGACATTGGCGAACGGATTGAACTTCAATCGCGCGCCGTCATCCTCGACGACCGGGATCTCGGCACGCACGCCGCCCTGAAAACGCTTGCGGCCGTTGATCCATGCGGCGAAAGGTTTCAGTGCCCGCGCCAGCGGCTCGACCTTGCGAATGCGGCAGCAGGCGTCGGGATCGGAAAACCAGAGATCGCGGTCAGGGTCCTCGCGCGTCAACGTCTCGTCCAGAGGCTTGATCGAGCGCACATCCTTCAGGCCGAGCGCCGCAATCAGCGCGTCGCGATAGGCGAGCGTCTCCTCGAACAGCCAGCCGGTATCGAGGAAGACCACCGGGATCGACGGATCGACGTCGGCCACCACCTTGAGCAGCGCGGCCGACTCCGTGCCGAACGACGACACGACCGCCAATCGTTCGCGCCCCACAACCTTCAACGCCGCAGCAACGACCTCTCCGGGGGAGGCATCGCGCAACGCTCGATCGAGCTCCTCGACCGATGGCAGCACCAGCGCGTCTGACGATGAATCCCCGGGCGCGATCGCGTTCATGTGCCGACACCTTCCGAATGGCGCAGCTGCATGCGCCGATGCAGCGCCGTGATACGGCCATCGCCGGTCGGCTGGTAGAACACCGAATAGCGCTTCACGGTCTGTGTAAAGGCTTCCGCATCGGCCTGCTTCTTGACCTCGAAGCTGTCGAAGCCGGCGCGCAGCATGAACACGAACTGGTCGCGCAGCACCTGACCGGTGGCGCGCAGCTCGCCGCGATAATCGTGGCGTTCGCGCAGCAGCCGCGACTGGCTGTAGGCGCGGCCGTCGCGGAAGGTCGGGAACACCAGTGCGACCGCGGCAAGCTTGCCGAGATACGGCACCAGCGCGTCGATGTCGCGATTGTTCGGCCAGAGCACGCCGACCTTGCCGGGATGCGCGAGCAGGGCGTCCGCATCCTTCAGGAAGCGATCGCCGGGCACCAGGATGTCGCCGGCGGCGGGCAGCGGCGCATCGACGTCGAGCTTGGTGAAACTATCCTCGACGATCTTTCCGCCCTTAACGAGTGGCATAAACCCGCTCCTTGAATGGTTCGACGCCGAGGCGCTTGACGGTATCGATAAAGAGTTCTTCCGGCCGCTCGCGCAGCGCCAGATAAGCCTCGACGACATCCTCGATGACGTCGGCGACCTCGTCGAACTTCACGCCGGGCCCGATCAGGGTCCCCAGCGCCGCGCTCTCGTCGGCGCGGCCGCCGATGGTGATCTGATAGACCTCCTCGCCGTTCTTCTCGACGCCGAGAATGCCGATATGGCCGACATGGTGATGGCCGCAGGCATTGATGCAGCCGGAGATGTTGATGTGGAGCCGCCCGATCAAATTGGCGAGCTCGTGATTGGCGAAGCGCCGCGTCAACTCCTGCGCGATCGGGATCGAGCGCGCGTTCGCCAGCGAGCAATAATCAAGGCCCGGGCAGGCGATGATGTCAGTGATGAGGTTGACGTTCGGCGTGGCGAGCCCGAGCTTGTCGAGCGCCTTCCACAGCGCCGGCAGGTCGCGCTTGGCGACATGCGGCAGCGCCAGGTTCTGCTCATGGCCGACGCGGATCTCTCCGAAGGAATATTTATCGGCGAGATCGGCAAGCGCGTCCATCTGTTCGGCCGTGGCATCGCCCGGAGGTCCGCCCGTCGGCTTCAGCGAGATCGTGACGATCGAGTAGCCCTGGACCTTGTGCGGAGCGACCGAGTTCTTCCGCCACGCCTCGAACTCCGGATCGGCCGCGGCCTGACGGAGTTCGTCCGGCATATGCGGCAGTTTCTCGTAAGCCGGATAAGTGAAGCGGGAGCGGATGTCCTCGATGACGCTGTCGTCGATCTGGAGCGAGGAGTTGCGGATGTGCTGCCACTCGTCCTCGACCTCGCGCGAAAACTTCTCGATGCCGAGCTCGTGTACGAGGATCTTGATGCGCGCCTTGTAGATGTTGTCGCGGCGGCCGTACTGGTTGTAGACGCGCAGGATCGCCTCGATGTAGCTGAGGATATCGCGACCGTGCACGAAGTGCTTGATGGTCTTGGCAATGAACGGCGTGCGGCCGAGCCCGCCGCCGACCAGCACCTCGAAGCCGGTCTCGCCCTTCTCGTTCTTGACGAGGCGCAGGCCGATGTCGTGGATCTTGATCGCGGCGCGATCGTGATCCGACGCAGTGATCGCGATCTTGAACTTGCGCGGCAGGAACGAGAATTCCGGATGCAGCGTCGTGTGCTGGCGGATCAGCTCCGACCAGATACGGGGATCCTCGATCTCACCCGGGGCGACGCCGGCCCACTGATCCGAGGTGACGTTGCGCATGTTGTTGCCGGAGGTCTGCATCGCATGGATGCCGACTTCGGCAAGATCGGCCAGCGCATCCGGCAGCTCGGCCAGCTTGATCCAGTTGAACTGGATGTTCTGGCGCGTGGTAAAATGGCCGTAGCCGCGATCGTATTTGCGCGCGACATGGGCGAGCCGACGCAACTGTTCCGAGGACAGCGTCCCGTAGGGGATCGCGACGCGGAACATGTAGGCGTGCAGCTGCAGATAGACGCCGTTCTGCAGGCGAAGGATCTTGAACTCGTCCTCGGTGAGCTCGCCGGAGAGGCGGCGCTTCACCTGGTCGCGAAATTCCGAGACCCGCTCGTTGACCAGCGTGCGGTCGATTTCGTCGTAAGCGTACATCAGAGAATGCCTTAAACCTGGGCCTGCGATCCGATGGTCACACCGGTGCGGCGGATCTGCTCGCGCAGGTTTCCGGGGAGGATCTTGCCCTCCTCGTCGACCTGCACAGGCGCGATATACGCGCCGACTGCGCCGACGTCATCAGCCACCGACTCTGCAAGCAACGCCCTCGCCTCATCCGAGTTGCGCACGATCGCGGCTTCCGACAGGTCCTCAGACCAGCTCTTGGCGGCGGTACGATAGACCACGATGCCGTCCCAGGTACGGTTGGCGGTCACGATCGAGGGGCCGGCGATCTTCAGTTTCTTTTGTTCAAGCGGAGAGGTCATTGGGCAGCTTCCAATAGCTCAGAGATGATTTGCCTGGGGGATTGATGGCGAAAGGCCCCGGCATGCCGGACCACATCGCCGATGACGAGAATGGCGGGACCGCCGTCGAGGCGTTTGACGAGCTCGGGCAGCTCGGCAAGCGTGCCGATCGCGCCTTGCGCATCGGGGCGCGTGACACGGGCGAACACGCCGACCGGCGTCTCCGGCGAACGGCCGGCTGCCAGAAGCCCCTCGCGCACCGAAGGCGCCGCGGTCATGCCCATATAGACGACGACGGTCATCCTGGTGTCGGTCAATGTCGACCAGTCGACGGTTTCGGCGTCGCGCGCCTTGTGCGCGGTGAGGAAGGTGATGCGCAGCGCCTCGTGACGATAGGTCAGTGGCACCTCGAAGTCCGCAGCGGCCCCGAGGCCGGCAGTGATACCGGGCACGATCGAATAGGCGACGCCGGCCGCGCGCAACGCTTCGACCTCCTCGCCGCCGCGGCCGAACACGAAGGGATCACCACCCTTCAGGCGCACCACGCGCTGACCGGATTGCGCCGCTTCGATCATCAGCTTGTTGATCGCGTCCTGGCCGACGCCGGGCTTGCCGACGCGGCGGCCGACCGGAATGCGCGCCGTGTCGCGGCGGATGCGATCGAGAATTTCAGGTGACACCAGCTCGTCATAGAAAACGACGTCGGCATCCTGCAGCGCGCGCAGCGCCTTGATGGTGAGGAGATCGGGATCGCCGGGACCGGCACCGACCAGCGCCACATGGCCCGCAGGCTTGTCGGCCAGCGCGAACGCCGTGGGGTCCGAAATTTTCTCGAGCGCGGCGGCCGCCTCGTTTCTGCGGCCCGCGAGCACCAAGGCGCCGATCGGGCCGTCGATCACGCGCTCCCAGAAGCGGCGGCGCAGAGGAAACTCGGCGATGCGCGCGTGGATCGACTTACGGAAACCGCCGATGAATTCGGCGAGTTCGCCGATTCTGGCGGGCAGCAGCGCCTCGATCTTCTCGCGCACACGTCGCGCCACCACCGGCGAGGCCCCGCCGGTGCCGACGGCGACAACGACGTCGCCGCGATCGACGATCGCCGGGAAGATGAAGCTCGAATGCTCGAGATCGTCCATGACGTTGACGGGCAGTCCGAGCGATTTCGCGCGCGCCGCCATCGCCACACCAATGTCACCTGCGCCCGCACAGATTATGGCGATGACGCCGGCAAGATCCGCAGCGAGCGGATCGCCGTCGACGAAGGTAATGCGCTGCGCGTCATCGGCACTCACGCCGCTCAGATCATCATTGCCGTCCGTCGCATGCACGCGGATGCGCGCGCCGGCAGCCGCGAGCACCCGCAACTTGGCGCGCAGCAGCTCGCCAGCGCCGATGAGGACCACCGGACCGGTCTTGATATCGAGGAACACCGGCAAGAAGCGCATACGGTACTCGCTTCCCCAATTACGGGGTTGACTGGAATTATTTTCTATATATGTCTCGTTTCGAGCGCGCAAAGAGAAAATTTTTTCTTCTCTTCTGCACCGCAACTATAGAATTTTCGCCTCCAAACGCAAAGTGGCAGAGATGCATCTTCTCAAGGACGATTCCGCAGCTGTCGGAGTGAGCAGCCCGGCCCTCATCAAGCGCGTGGGCACGCAAGAATTTTCTGCGGATCTTTCGCCCAGCATGGACCATCTCGACCAGCTCGAAGCACAGAGCATCTATATCTTCCGCGAGGCCTTCGCCCGGTTGAAGAAGATCGCCCTGCTGTGGTCGCTCGGCAAGGACTCCAACGTCATGATCTGGCTGGCGCGGAAGGCCTTCTTCGGCCGGATGCCGTTCCCCGCCCTGCATGTCGACACCGGCAAGAAGTTTCCGGAGATGTATCGCTTCCGCGATCATTACGGAAAGGAATGGGAGCTCGACCTGCGTGTCGAACCCTGCCCGCCCATCGATGCCGTCGATCCGACGCTGCCGCCCGCCGCGCGCTCGGCCGCGCGCAAGACCGAAGGGCTCAAGATGGCGCTGGCCAAATACGGTTTTGACGGCCTGATCGCTGGCATCCGCCGCGACGAGGAAGCCACCCGCGCCAAGGAGCGCGTGTTCTCACCGCGCGGCCTAGAAGGCAATTGGGACGTGCGCGACCAGCCGCCGGAGTTCTGGGATCATTTCAACGCATCGCCGCCGCAGGGCGCGCACTTGCGCATCCACCCGATCCTGCATTGGACCGAGGCCGACATCTGGGCCTACACCAAGCGCGAGAACATCCCGATCATCCCGCTCTATCTCGCCAAGGACGGCAAGCGCTATCGCTCGCTGGGTGATCAGGACATCACCAATCCGGTCGCTTCGACGGCATCCAGCATCGACGAGATCCTGATCGAGCTCGAACAGACCAAGGTGCCGGAGCGCGCGGGCCGTGCGCTCGACCACGAGACCGAGGACGCCTTCGAGCGCCTGCGCGTCGCCGGCTATCTCTGATCCCTGAGGACGCAACGCGGCTATGAACATGCTCGTCACTTCTGCTACGCCAGCCACTCCGAACGGCACGACGCGCCCCCAGGTCCGCATCGTCATCGTCGGCCATGTCGATCACGGCAAGTCGACGCTGGTCGGCCGCCTGCTGCATGAGACCGGCAGCCTGCCCGAGGGCAAGCTCGAGATGCTGAAGGCCGTCAGCGCGCGGCGCGGCATGCCCTTCGAATGGTCGTTCCTGCTCGACGCGCTGCAGACCGAGCGCGATCAGGGCATCACCATCGACACCACGCAGATCCGCTTCCGGACCAATTCGCGCGACATCGTCCTGATCGACGCGCCGGGCCATGCCGAATTCCTGCGCAACATGATCACCGGCGCCTCGCAGGCCGACGGCGCGGTGCTGATCATCGATGCGCTCGAAGGCGTGCGCGACCAGACCCGCCGGCACGGCTATCTCCTGCATCTGCTCGGCGTGAAGCAGGTCGCGATCGTCGTCAACAAGATGGACCGCGTCGATTTCAGCGCCGACCGCTTCAAGGAGATCAGCGACGAGATTTCGGCGCATCTGAAGGGCCTCGGTGTGACGCCGACGGCCGTGATCCCGATTTCGGCGCGCGATGGCGACGGCGTCGCGGAACGTACCGATCGCATCGGCTGGTACAAGGGCCCGACCGTGGTCGAGGCGCTGGACCGGCTCGAGCCGGCGCGGCCGCTGGAGGCGCTCGCGCTGCGGCTGCCCGTGCAGGCGATCTACAAGTTCGACGACCGCCGCATCGTTGCAGGCCGCATCGAGTCCGGCAGCCTGGTTGCCGGCGACGAGATCGTGATCATGCCGGCCGGCAAGATCGCCAAGATCAAGACCGTCGAGAGCTGGCCGGTGACGCCCGTCGCCGCTCGGCAAGGCGCGGGCCGCTCGGTCGGCATCACGCTCGACCGCGAGCTGTTCATCGAGCGTGGCGACATCATCGCGCATGCGGGTACAGCTCCACGCGAGACACGCCGCCTGCGCGCGCGCATCTTCTGGCTGCACGACAAGCCGCTCGCCAAGGGCGACCAGCTGCTGGTGCGCTGCGGACCGAAGGAAAGCCGCGCAACGGTGGTTGCGATCGAGAAGGCAGTCGATCCCGGCGAGCTCGAAAGCAGCGAGAACAAGGCGATCGGCCGCAACCATGTCGGCGAGATCGACATCTCGCTTTCGAATCCGATTGCCACCGATCCCTATACCGAGAACCCGCGCACCGGGCGCCTCGTGATCGAGGTGTCCGGGCGCATCGCCGGCGGCGGCCTCGTGCTGTCGGTCGACGCCGGCCAGCGCGCCGTGCCCGTCGACATCGTGCCGGTGGAATCTGCACTCCGTCCTGACGAGCGCTCCGCGCGCTACCAGCACAACGGCGCGGTGGTCTGGCTCACCGGCCTTCCCGCCTCCGGCAAGTCGACGCTGGCAAGAGCACTGGAACGGCGCCTCTTCACCATTGGCGGTTCGCCGATCCTGCTCGACGGCGACACGCTGCGCGCCGGCTTGAACAGCGATCTCGGCTTCTCCGCCGCCGATCGCAGCGAGAACATCCGGCGGCTTGCGGAAGTCGCGACGCATCTGGCCCGCAATGGCCATATCGCGATCGTCGCAGCGGTCTCGCCCGCGCGCGAGGACCGCGCCACGGCACGCCGCATCGCCGACACGACGTTCCGCGAGATCTACGTCGCGACGCCCGCTGAAGTCTGTGAGAGCCGCGATCCCAAGGGCCACTATGCCAAGGCCCGCTCCGGCGCGCTTCAATCCTTCACCGGCATCGGCAACGACTATCAGCCGCCGCAAGGTGCCGAGCTGACCATCGACACCTCGACGCGTTCGGTTGCGGACGCGACCGACGCGATCGAACAGATGCTGAAGGCAAGCGGCGTGCTGTTCGACGAGGTCGTCGACCTCGCCGCGAATATTTGAGCGGTCGATTACTGCGCCACATCCTCGGTATCGGTCCTGGCGAAAGCCAGGACCGATACCGCGTGATCTATCCTTGGAGCTCGGTGGCCGTACCGAACAACGAGTGTTCGCCAAACTGCTCCCTGGGGTAATCGCGACGAGCGCGCGCAGGGGTCCTGGCTTTCGCCGGGACGACTCCTGGGGTTGCCTCCCCACCTCTTCTTGACATTTTGACAGACCTTTAGGGGCCTTCTCACGGCCCTGGTTTTGAGGCTAATAGGGGCCCGAAAACCGCCTCTGGCGGACGCATTTTGCTGCTTTCGAGCCTGAAACCAGCCAAAAAACGCCATTTCCAACGAGAAAGCCCCTCATGAAACGCCACGACGCCCATGGTTTGAAGATCGCCCCTGTTCTCTTCGACTTCGTCGCGAAGGAAGCGGCCCCGAAGACCGGGATCGCGCCGGACGCGTTCTGGGCCGGGCTTGCCGCGATCGTGAAGGAGCTGGGTCCCAAGAACCGCGCGCTGCTCGCGGTCCGCGATGCACTTCAGGCCAAGATCGACGACTGGCATCGCGCGAACAAAGGCAAGCCGATCGACATCAACGCCTACACCGCCTTCCTGAAGGAGATCGGCTATCTGCTGCCCGAGCCCGCGACGCAGAAGGTCGAGACGACCAATGTCGACGAGGAGATCGGCAAGATCTGCGGCCCGCAGCTCGTCGTGCCCCTCACCAATGCGCGCTATGCGCTGAACGCGGCGAATGCGCGCTGGGGGTCGCTCTATGATGCCTTCTACGGCACCGATGCCATTGCCCATGATGCGAGCGATACGGCCAAGGGCTACAGCAAGGCGCGCGGCGACAAGGTGATTGCGAAAGCAAAAGCCTTCCTCGATGCCGCCGTGCCGCTCGCGACCGGCAGCCACACCGACGTCACCGCGTATAGCGTGGTCGCTGGCCAACTCGCGGTGAAGCTGAAGAGCGGCAACGCCACCGCGCTGAAGAACGCCGCGCAGTTCGCGGGCTACGTGGGTGATGCAGCGGCGCCGTCCGCGGTGCTGCTCGTCAACAACGGCCTGCATGTCGAGGTGAAGATCGACCGCAGCAACACGATCGGCAAGGACGATCCAGCCGGGGTTGCCGACATGATCATGGAGGCAGCCGTCTCCACCATTCTCGACATGGAAGACTCCGTCGCCGCGGTCGATGCCGAGGACAAGGTGCTCATCTACCGCAATACGCTCGGGCTGATGAACGGCACGCTGTCGGCGGATTTCGAGAAGGGCGGCAAGACGCTGACCCGCGCGCTCAACACCGACCGCAGCTACAAGACGCCGGACGGCAAGGGCGACGTGAAGCTGCACGGCCGCAGCCTGCTGCTGATCCGCAATTGCGGTCACCACATGTTCACCGACGCGGTGCTCGACGAGGCGGGCGAGGAGATTCCGGAAGGCCTGCTCGATGCCGCCGTCACCGGCCTGCTTGCGATCCATGACCTCAAGGGTCTGTCCAACAGCAAGAACAGCCGCACCGGCTCGGTCTACATCGTCAAGCCGAAGATGCACGGCCCCGACGAGGTGGCGCTGACCTGCGAGATCTTCGGCCGTGTCGAGAAAATGCTGGCACTGCCGGAGAACACGCTCAAGGTCGGCATCATGGATGAGGAGCGGCGCACCACCGTCAACCTCAAGGCCTGCATCCAGCAGGCCTCCAAGCGCATCGTCTTCATCAATACCGGTTTCCTCGACCGTACCGGCGACGAGATCCATACCTCGATGGAAGCGGGCCCGATGATCCGCAAGAACGAGATGAAGGCGCAAGCGTGGATCAAGGCCTATGAGGACTGGAACGTCGACATGGGCCTGATCGACGGCCTGCCCGGCCACGCCCAGATCGGCAAGGGCATGTGGGCCGCGCCCGACAAGATGGCGGACATGCTGCAACAGAAGCTCGCGCATCCGCAGGCCGGCGCCACCACCGCCTGGGTGCCCTCGCCCACGGCAGCGACGCTGCACGCGCTGCACTACCATCAGGTCAATGTCATCGCGCGCCAGCAGGAGCTGACCAAGGGCGGGCCGCGCGCAAAGCTGTCCGACATCCTCACCATTCCGGTATCGAAGTCGAACTGGGCGCCCGATGACGTCAAGCAGGAGATCGACAACAACTGCCAGGGTATCCTCGGTTATGTCGTGCGCTGGATCGATCAGGGCGTCGGCTGCTCCAAGGTGCCTGACATCCACGATGTCGGCCTGATGGAAGACCGCGCCACCTTGCGCATCTCCAGCCAGCATCTCGCCAACTGGCTACACCAGGGCGTCATCACCGAAGCGCAGGTGATGGAGTCGCTCAAGCGCATGGCCGTCGTCGTCGACAAGCAGAATGCCGGTGACGCAATCTACAAGCCGATGGCGCCGTCATTCGATGGCGTCGCCTTCAAGGCCGCCTGCGACCTCGTGTTCAAGGGCCGCACGCAGCCCAACGGCTATACCGAGTACATCCTGACCGCGCGCCGCCGCGAGGCCAAGGCCGCAGGCTGATAGCCACAGCATTCGAAGCACCGAAAGCCCCGGCACTCGCCGGGGCTTTTTGTTTTTGTTTGGCCTGCAGCCGCTAGGGCTCCGGCCTAAAACACCGCGAGATATTTCAGCAGCGAGACGATGCCGATGATGATGACGATGACGCGCGCGATCTGCTTGGCGCGACCGTCGATCGGCAGCATATTGATCAGATAAAGAACGAGGATGACGACCAGAAAGGTGACGAGTACGCCGACGAGCATCGGAAGGCCCCCTGTTTTGCTAACGAACTCCCAACGCAGCACCCCTCGCCGCTGTTCCAATCAGGCAACCCGTTAAAACCTCTCGCAAATATGCATTTGCAAAAGGCCGCTCGCGATGTGGAAGCAGCCTCACTCCCGCGCGACCACCGGCAAGTGGCGGAATTTCGCCCGCATGGACTCCGGCAGTGGCGAGAAGTTCATGGCGACGCCGTGCCGGTCGTTGGCATTGCGATTGGCGACCACCAATCCACCGGGGCTGGCGACGATATCGCCCTTGCGCAAGGTCGGATCGTCCGTGACCTTGACCGCGGCAAGGCCGACGGAATCCTTGCCGTTGCAGGTACAGCCCGCGACCAGCTCGTTGCGATAGCGGTAGGCATTCGGCAGGTCGGCATAGTCCTGTCCGCTCTCCGTGACCGCGTCGTCGATCTCGCTGCCATAGACCAGCGTGGTCTCGGCTGTGGGGCAGAAGCTGTTGCAGCTCTGCGCCTTGCTTTCGCTGTCGTTGCCCTGTGCGGGGAAGTGGCGTCCGTCGCATGTGCGCACGCACCAAGCCTGTCCGCCGCCGTAGGAGCGCGGCCGCGGCGCCTCGTAGCGCGGCATGTCGTCGGTGGGGAACGGCATCCTGATCTGTGGCGGCGGCCGGGCACCGAACGCGCCGAACAGCGCCGAGAGAAAATCTTCCGCGCGTGCAGACGACGTCAGCTCGAGGCTGAGCGAAGCGAACAGAAAGATGACCGCTCCGCCCGTTAGTTTGCCTGTCGAATGCCCGATCATGCTACCTCGGCGCCGAACTGTTCAGGGAGACGGGCGAAAGATTGAGCGCCTGGCGTCCGGAGGTCAGCGTCGGCGCGACCGGATGCGCGGGCTTGCGCGACTGATCGCCGCCGCGCGCCAGCAGCGGCGCGTTCTTCGGGAGCACCACGACCCTGGTACCGATATTGACCCGGTTGAAGAGGTCGACGACGTCCTCATTGGTCATGCGGATGCAGCCGGAGGACACGAACTTTCCGATCGTGGTCGGGTCATTGGTGCCATGGATGCGATACTCGCTTGCTCCGAGATACATCGCACGCGCGCCGAGCGGATTGCCGGGACCGCCGGCGACGAAGCGTGGCAGGTAGGGCTGGCGCGCGATCATCTCCGTCGGCGGATGCCAGTCCGGCCATTCCGCCTTGCGGCTGATCGACTGCACGCCTGACCAGGTGAAGCCGTCGCGCCCGACGCCGACGCCGTAGCGGATCGCACGCCCCTGGCCGAGCACGTAGTAGAGCACGGTATTACCGGTGTCGATCACGATGGTGCCCGCCGGCTGGCTGCCGTCGAAGCCGACGATCTGCCGGCGCAGCCGCTCGGGCAGCACGGAATCGTCCGAGGTAACCGCATCGTCCGAGGCCTGCGGCTGCTCGGGCGCATAACCTTGCACATAACCTTGGCCTTGCGCATAGCCTTGCGGAAAGGCCTGCTGTTGCATCGGCGCAAAGCCGAACGTCTGCGCGCTTGCAGCGCCGAGCGGCATCGTCAGCAATGCTGTCGCAAAGGCAAACGTGGTGAAGGCGCGCGGCAAACGCCGGCGGTGGGATGCAGATAACTGTGTCATGTGCTGCCCCGTTTGAATCGAAACGCATCTGGGTGATGCGCAGTGTGAAACAAACGCGGTTGCAACGACTCAAGTTCCGCGCGTTGTTGCCGCCGGCGGTTCACAGTCAAGCGAAGGCAACTTCACGAATCCGCGATGGAACTTTTCCCATCCGAGCCACGTTCTTCAGCAGTCTTACGCGCGCGAAGCGTGAGCTCCGTGCGGGAGAATGGCTGTGCGCGTCCTTCCCAGTGAACGTCTACTCTCCAAAGACAGCGAAGGCACACCACTTCCCGACAGCAAGAGCGACCTGCCGCCGGTGATCCGGCGCACCGAATTCGTTGCCTTCTCGCTCGCTTGTATGCTTCTGATCGCGGTCGTCGCAGTGCTTTATGTCGGCAGGCCGTTCTTCCTTCCCGTGATAATGGCCTTCGTCACCGGCACGATGCTGTCGCCGGCGGCAACATTTCTCGAGCGACGAGGGGTGCCACGCGCGCTGGCGGCGGTGCTGATCGTGGTCACGGTCACTGCGATGGTCACCTTCGTCGTCGCTCTGATCGCTTCGCCGGTCATGGAATGGAGCATGCGCCTGCCGGAGCTCGGCGCGCGGCTCAAGGACAAGCTGCATTTCTTCGACCGGCCGCTCGCGCTGTGGCAGGAGCTGCAAGTGATGGTCGGCGGCTCGGAAGGCCTGCCGAGCTTTCAGATGCCGAAATTCGAATGGGTGCAGCCGACCCTTGAATTCCTGTCGCCGACCTTCACCGAATTCCTGCTGTTCTTCGCGACCCTGATCCTGTTCATCGCGAGTTGGCGCGAACTGAGGCGCGCCCTGATCATGACCTTCGGCGATCGCGACGCGCGACTGCGCACGCTGCGAATCCTCAACGAGATCGAAGTCCATCTCGGCAACTATCTCTTGACGGTCACGGTCATCAATGTCGGCGTCGGCATCGCCACCGGCGTCGTCTGTGCGCTGACCGGCATGCCCAATCCTGCCGGGCTCGGTGCGCTGGCCGCGACGCTGAACTTCATCCCCATCATCGGACCGATCGCCATGTTCGTCGTGCTGGTCGTGGTTGGCCTGATCGCCTTTCCGACGCTCGGTAGCGGATTGATGGCAGCACTCGCCTTCGGCGGCCTCACCTTCCTGGAGGGACATTTCGTCACGCCCACCATCATTGGCCGGCGGCTGGCACTGAATGCGCTGGCCGTATTTCTCGCGCTCGCTTTCTGGACCTGGCTGTGGGGCCCGATGGGCGCATTCCTGTCGTCGCCGCTTCTGATCGTCGCACTGATCCTGAAGGAGCATCTGGCTCCCCCCGATGCGCCTCAACTGCCAGGCGACTGAGCGGTTTCCGAAACGGGAACTTCCGTCACGGCGGAACGTTTCCCGGCTAGCTCACTGCCAACGATCCGGAGCTTTCGATGTCAAATGCCGAAACAGGGATGAAAGACTGGACCGACAAGGCCACCCGCGAACGCCTCGAAAAGGATGTCCTAGCCGTGAAAAATGATATCGCCGCCCTCACCGAACAGATCACAGATGCCCTCAACACCTTTGCCAACTCCGCGGGCAAGCAGGCCCGGCGCGGCTACAAGCAGGCGCGCCAGCAGATGGATTCGGCGATGGATGACGCCTCCGAGCGCGGCAGCGCGATGATGGATGCGGCGCAGGACGCAGCGTCCTCGCTGGAGGAAACGCTCGAGGATGCCATCACGCAGCGTCCGCTCGCGACCGTGGGCCTGGCGCTCGGTATCGGCTTCCTGATCGGCATTGCCTGGCGCCGCTAAACGCTGGCGGAGGGGGATTGAGGAGCGAGGGCGATGTTTCAGCGGATGATCGACGGCATCAGCGCCTCGACCGGGGCAACCCTGCGACTGACCTCACTGGCGGCAGCGGCAGCGCTTGCGCTCTTCATCACCACGGCGTTTCTCTGCGCCGCAGTCTTCATCCTGGTGCTGCAGAACTATGGCCCGGTGCAGGCCTGCCTCGCCGGCGCCGGCGTTTTCTTCCTGCTCACGCTTGCTGCGGCGGGAAGCTACCTCGCCTACAAGAAACAGACCGAGAAGCGCGCGCGACAGGCTGCGGAAAAAGCCGCGCGATCCGCAGCGCAGAGCATGCTTTCCGATCCGATGCTGATCGCCACCGGCTTGCAGATCGTCCGCGCCATCGGCGTCAAACGGCTGCTTCCCATCCTTGCGATCGGGGGCGTGGCGCTCGGGATCATGGCAAGCCGGGCCGGGACATCCGAAGAGGATGCCTCGCCTGAGCCGGCCGAGTAATTATCGAGTAAAATTCAAACTGATCAGGTTACGCAGCGGCCGGGCTGGAGCAGCTTTGCGACTTCGGTCAGCGAGCTGACGACGGGTTCGCAGGCGACAGTAGGCTTGCGCCCCTGCCTTTGCAGCAACACCGGCGACTTGGCACTGCCGGTCTCGATCGTCGCGGGAACACGCAGGAGCACTGACGTATCGGCGAGATCGTTGAGGCGCATCGACACGGTGCGGGTCGGAACGGCCGCGGGCCGCGGATCGGCGATGCGGTCCGCCTTACCGGCGCGATTGACGACGTGGCTCGGCTTGTCGGCGACGGCCTGCCAGCGATCGGCGAGATCATGGCCGGACGCCAGTTGCACGGCACCAAGCGTCAGCGAGATGGCGACCGCGCTCAAAAACGCTCTGCTGATCTGTGACATGATTGTTCGTCCCTCGCCCCATGGCGATCGCTGGAACAACGCTGTCGGAATGTCCGGGGTTCTCAGGCGTTACGATCACTTAACCGTGTGCGAAAAAGAGACAGCCGGAAGCGCGGCATCAAAAATAATTTGCAGCGCTCTGGAAAAATAATTTGCAGCGCTCTGGAACGACTCTCGCGCGCCGGAGTCATCATGGCAGCCGGTTATTCCCCCCTGCCCCATAAACCGGCGACGTAGGGCGCGACTGTGGTGATGCCAGTCGCGCCTTACTTTTTTCTGCGGCAGGTCCGCGCACACTCCGCCCACGCTTGGTGACAGAAATTGCTGCGGCTTCTGTCGGCTGCTTGGCCTTATGCCACCCTTCTCAGGTGACGGCCCACGCGGCCTTGCCGGTGAGCCACTCCCGCCCTTCCCCATAGAGCTTCTCGACCTCGGCGCCGATCAGGCCCGGCATGTCGCGCTTGACCTTGTAGCCAATCAACTCCTGCATGTAGCCGAGGTGACGGTAGCCTTCGGGAAGCGCAGCCAGACGCTCGGCGTCGAGCCGGAGGACCGCGGCGGGATCGACCGGATCGAGCCGGTCCTTTTCATAGATCGGCTGACGACGAACGATGCCCCATTGGCCCTGCCGCTTCTCCAGGAAGTCGTAGAAGCGCCCGGTGCAGACCACGTCGCAGACGACGTCGTGGACCGGCGCCCGCTGCGAAATCGTCATCTTGGTCTGCGCGAAGGCGCGATCGCCGGCGAGATCGATGCTGGTGCCACCGAGGAAGTGCAGGATGCGCACGCCCTTGGCAAAGCCTTCGCGGCTGACCCGGATGAACTCCGCCGCCGGTCCCTGAAACCAGGTCGCCGACATCCACCCCTCCGCGTGCCAGACGGTGGCAAAGCGCTCCCAGTCCCCGGCGTCGCGCCAGACCACCCAGTTCTCGAGGAGATCGCGGATGGCGAGACGATCGAGCTGCGCCTGATCGAGCATGGGCAAATTCTCCGGACAGATCACGGCCGCCCTCGCGACCGTTTCCATCACCTATGGAGGACGAATTCCGCGGCCGTCAAGCGCGCCGGGCGAACAACAAAAATCCGGCGCCCCTGGTCGGCGCGCCGGATCAGTACGTCGCTACGTTCTGTGTCTTATGCCGCGGGCGCTTTCTCTACGCCGCGGGCGCCTTCGGCGCGCGGTTGCGCGAGTTGCGCTGGAAGAACAGCGCCTGGCTCGCCACTGCCGAGACCATCGCGGGCTGGAACGGCTTTGAGATCAGGAATGCCGGCTCCGGCCGCTCGCCGGTGAGGAAGCGCTCGGGGTAAGCGGTGATAAACACCACCGGCACTTCGAAGCTGCGCAGGAGCTCGTTGACTGCATCGAGACCGGAGGAGCCGTCGGCGAGCTGGATGTCGGCGAGGATCAGGCCAGGCCGCTTGTTCTTCGCGAGCGCCACCGCATCCGCATGGGTGCGGGCAACGCCTACCACGTTGTGCCCGAGATTCTTCACGAGGCTCTCGAGGTCCATGGCGATGAAGGTCTCGTCCTCGATGATCAGCACGTCGGTTGCGATCTCCGCCGCCATCTCGCGGCCCGCGGCGTCCGCGAGCCTGCGCGTCTCACCAACGTCGGTGCTGAGGATGAAGGCGACTTCCTCCTCCGAAAATCCCTCGAGCGACAGCAACAGGAAGGCCTGGCGCGGCAGCGGCGTGATGTTCGACAGCCGCCGCTCCGGCGGCATCGGCAGCGTCGTCACCTCCGCATCATCATTGAGCGAGACGGAATTCCAGATCTGGGTGAACAGCCGAAACAGGCCGGCGCGCGGTCCGTGGCTCTCGTCGAGCATCGCCGGATCCCCGAGCATGGCTTCCAACATGGCTGCGACATAGGCGTCGCCGGACGGCTGGCTGCCCGTCAGGGCACGCGCGTACCGGCGCAACAACGGCAAGTGTTCAGCAACAAGCTGTGAACGGGACATCCCCACTCCATTCGTCTTCGGGCCAGACATCGGTCAGGGGCGGCCCGGGTTCCCCCGCTGGCGTGACTACGCTTCAGCCACAGAAAAGTTCCGGAATGGCTGGAACTTTTTGTGCAACTTCGCATTAGGCCATTCTAGGGAACGGCTCCCGGTTGAGAAAATTTCTCGATTTGACAGTGACTTAACTCGGGGAAACGTGGAACAGGTCATGAAAGATCTCAAATCTCAAGCCAGCAGAAACACGACCCCCGGCAAGGGAGGGCTGACACCGGAAATCCAGTCCCGGATCGGCCATCAATTGCGCGCCATGTACGACGACGTCGTGCGGCAGGGGGTTCCCGAGCGGTTCGCCGAGCTGATCAAGAAGCTTGATACGCCGGGAGGGACACCCCAAGATCAAACCAATGGGGGATCCAACGACAACAATGGGAGGGACTAATGCCTCTCACGGAATCCCTGCGCGACGACATCCTGGCGGCAGTTCCAAGCCTGCGCGCGTTCGCCATCTCACTGAGCGGCAATGCCGACCGTGCCGACGATCTGGTCCAGGAGACGTTGTTGCGTGCACTCGCCAACATCGACTCGTTCCAGCCCGGTTCGAACCTGCCGGCCTGGCTGTTCACCATCCTGCGCAACCTGTTCCGCTCCGACTATCGCAAGCGGCGGCGGGAGGTGGAGGATGCTGAAGGCAACTATGCCAAGACGCTGAAGACCCAGCCGTCGCAGAATGCGCATCTCGAGTTCGAGGAGTTTCGCGCAGCGCTCGACAAGCTGCCGCAGGACCAGCGCGAAGCGCTGATCCTCGTCGGTGCGTCCGGTTTCTCCTACGAGGACGCGGCCTCGATCTGCGGCTGCGCGGTCGGCACCATCAAGAGCCGCGTCAACCGCGCGCGTTCGAAGCTCGCAGCACTGCTGTATGTCGACGGCGCCGAAGATTTCGGCCCCGATGAGACCGTACGCGCCGTGATCGGCGGCAGCGGCGGCTGACGGACACAGCTTCGGCCGGAATGGTGAAGTAAGGAAAGGCGGCCACTTCCGTGGCCGCCTTGACGCGCGCGAATGAAGTGCGATGTCTCTCTCAGCGCGCAAATCTGTCGATTTGGATTCGCGGATAGAACCCCTCATCCGGCGCTTTGCGCCACCTTCTCCCGCAAGGGGAGAAGGAAAGAGCAGCGCGCACCACGACTTCAGCGCACCGGCCTGACCGGCGCGGAAAATTTTTCCGTACGGTCGCGCTCGGTCATGTCGACGACGGTCTCCATCGGCGCGGTCAGTTCATAGACGTAGGACGCATCGGTGAAGTAGCGCTTGGCGGTGCCGCCGAGCGCTTCGGGCGCAACGCGGTCGAGCAGGATCAGGCCGAAATCCGAATCGGTGCGCCGCGTCGCCTCGCTGGTGTTGAACTCCTCCCAGCGGAAATGGAAGACCGTGTCGGGCTCCTCACCCGTCACCGTCCAGTTCGCGGTGATATGCGGATGCTTGCCGACCAGCGACAGGCCCTCGTCGGAATGCGAGGCGAGCTCGAAGAACAGCAACGACAGGCTCTGCGCGGCGCGCGCGCTGACCGCGATGTCGGGCCCGCTGATGGCGATGCGATCGGCATGCGGAATGGCTCGCGCTTCGAACAGGCCTTTCAGCTTGACGCCCTGCCACTGGCTTTCGCTGAGCAGCGAAACCACGTTGGACATCGCATGAATGCGCCCGATCAACAATTCACGCGCGACGTCGATGTCGGAACCGTGGCGCAGCGTGCGCGTCACGATCGACTGGATCACCGCCAGAATGTTCTTCACGCGGTGATTCAGCTCGTCGATGACAGCCGTCAGCCGGCGCTCGAAACCAATCCGAACCTGGATTTCGCGGCTGAGCCTTAAGTTGTTGTAAGCGACGTAACCGAACAGGCCGCATACCATCGCCGTGATGGCAAAGCCGATCGCCGCGACGATGACGGCGGTCTGCTCGGCGCGCCGCGCCGAATTGGTCTTGGCGAAGTAGCTGAGCTGCCAGTCGCGGCCGCCGAAGCTGACCGTGCGCGTCGCGGAGGGTTGTGGACCATCCTGTGAAATGGCCCGCGCGCTGACGACGCCCTGATCGTTGGCGATCAGCTCGCCACCCGTCGCGCGCGGGTCGCGCAATGCGACCGAGAACAGCGACATGTCGTCATTGGTCAGCATCAAGGAGGCGAGTTCGTAGGAAAACGTGATGAACCCGGCCGGCTCCGTCGCCCCTTCCGGAATGACGGGCGCGGCCACGATGATGCCCATCGGGCCGTTCGAACGAAGCAGCGGCACCGGATCGGAGGCGACCGACTTCTTCTCGGCCATGGCCCGCGCCAGCATCGCGCCGCGCACGCCGTCCTGATCGTAGCTGCGGCCGGGCAGCGCCTTGGTCTCCTCGCTGCGCGGCTCGAGATCCATCAGCACGTCGATCGGCTGGGTGACCTTCGTGGTGTCGAGCGGCGTATCGTCGTAGTTGCGAATGCTCGAATTGGGAAAGCCGGCGGAGCTGAGTGCCATCTGCGCCGCGCTCAGTTCGGCCGGCTTGAGCCGGGCGATCCAGGAGGCGACCACGAAATCGGTCTTGAAGGCGTAGATGGCCGAGCGCAGCGGCTCCAGCATGTTTGGCTTGATGACGGCGGGCGTGCGGAACAGGCCGGAGGCGACACGCGCCAGAAGCTCGCGCTCGGTCAGGCGGTCCTGCACCAGGCTCGCATGAACGTCGATCGCGCGGGCCAGCGCGATACGATCGATCGCCAGCTCCTGATCGTGGACGCGATAGGCCGCGAGCCCGGAGAGCAGTATCCCGAGCAGCGCGATAAAACCGATGATGAATCCCAGCCGAACCACTCGTTTACTCAGAAGGTGAGAGGCTGGCGAATAACACGGAGCATCTGAACGCCGCTCGAACGGCCAATTGCCGAAAGAGAGTGAAACCCCACGGAAAGCGATAATGAAGGAGGAGCCATCGGGACGCAACTTGGGTTGACCGGAATGCTTAACCCGCCAGCCGAGGCTTCAGCGCTCCGGGCACCG
The DNA here is from genome assembly GCF_055791185.1 of Bradyrhizobium ingae. Classification (NCBI taxonomy): domain Bacteria; kingdom Pseudomonadati; phylum Pseudomonadota; class Alphaproteobacteria; order Hyphomicrobiales; family Nitrobacteraceae; genus Bradyrhizobium; species Bradyrhizobium ingae. Next base: position 40,163 of record NZ_JBVUBB010000008.1, on the reverse strand, counting down.
AAGTAAGTTAATCACCATGGCGAAGTTTGGTTCCGCCGAGACGCATTTTGCCGCAGATATTAACGGGTCGTGTCAGACCGTTTCCTGTCGCCGCGCGCACGGCTCCCTTCAACCCGCCCTTTTCAACCCGCCCTTGGCCTCGATGAAGCCGATGATGCGGTCGAGCCCCTCGCTCTTCTTCAGGTTGGTCATGACGAAAGGCCGCTCGCCCCGCATCCGCTTGGCATCGGTCTGCATCTTCTCCAGCGAGGCGCCCACATGCGGTGCAAGGTCGATCTTGTTGATGACCAGGAGGTCGGAGCGCGTGATGCCCGGTCCGCCCTTGGAGGGGATCTTGTCACCCGCGGCCACGTCGATGACATAGATGGTGATGTCGGCGAGCTCCGGGGAAAAAGTGGCAGCAAGATTGTCACCGCCGGATTCGATCAGCACCAGGTCGAGTCCGGGAAATTTCGCGCGCATATCGGCAACCGCCGCCAGATTCATCGAAGCGTCCTCGCGGATCGCGGTATGCGGGCAGCCGCCGGTCTCGACGCCGGCGATGCGGTCCGGCGTCAGCGAGCCCGAGCGCACCAGATATTCCGCATCCCACTTGGTGTAGATGTCGTTGGTAATCGCCGCGATGTCATAGCGCTCGCGCATGGACTTGCAGAGCAGGTCCATCAGCGCCGTCTTGCCCGATCCGACGGGACCGCCGACACCGACACGCAGGGGGCCGTGAGACTTCGACATATCGATTGCACTTTCCTTGTATCGTCGTCCTGGCGAAGGCCAGGACCCATTACCACCGAATTGTATCGTTGCGGCAAACTGAGGCCACCTCCGGCCATAGCCACGCGCATTTGTGGTTACGGGTCCTGGCTTTCGCCAGGACGACGACGGAGTCTGCCGCAGCTCTCACGACCTGAACAGCCGCGTATATTGGGTCTCGTGCCGCAGGCTTGCGAGATCGGCGCGGAACGTGGCGCTGCCGAGATCGTCCAAGGTCGCGCTCAACGCGCGCGCGGCGGTCACGGCCACGGCGCCCTCCAGGGCGGCGAGCACGCGCTGGCTGTCGGTCTGGCCGAGCGGGATCAGCCGGCTCGCCGCCGAAATCCAGTTCGAGACCAGCGCATGCAAAAAGGCGTGCAGCGTCGGCTCGAGCCCGACGCCATGGGCGCTTGCGACCACGCCGACCGCGACGGGATAGACCAGCGGCCCCGCGCAGGCCGTGACCATCGCGTCGAGCCCGTCCGCATTCCAGGCCGCGCGCGCGATGTCGATGAAGGCGCGCCCCTGCGCGCTGGTCTCGAGCTGCCGCTCGCGCGAGGGTACGAAGGCCGCGGCAAGCTCCGCAACTTCGCGCAAATGAGCCTCATCGCCCACCTCCGCCGCGCGAAACGCCTGCACCAGGAAGGTGGCGTCGCAAAAGCCTGCGCCATCACCGAGCATCGCGTCGAGCCAGTTCGCGAGCGTCGCCGTATCGGTGATGTCGCCCGCCTCCACCGCCCATTCGATGCCGCTGGAGTAGGAAAAGCCGCCGACGGGGAATGCCGGCGACAACCACGTCATCAGCCGGTACAGCGCCGCCGCCTCGCGTTCCGTCAGGCGACCGGCGTCGACCGGCTCATTTGTGGTCATGAGCATGGCCGTGGTCCTGATGATGGTCGGGATGGTCGCAATGCTCGTCGTGGTGATGATGGTGATGCTCATGACCGTGATGCTCATGACCGTGATGATCATGGCGATGATGGTCATGATCGTGGTGATGCGCATGGTCCTCATGCCCATGATCATCAGCATGCGCGTGGCCGGCATCGGCATAGGCACCGCCTTCGGGATCGAAAGGAGCCTCGATCTCGATCACCCGCGCGCCGAGACCCTTCACCATCGCCTCGATGACGTGATCCTTTCGGATACGCAGGCTTTTCGCCATGATCTGCGTCGGCAGGTGCCGGTTGCCGAGATGCCAGGCGACGCGGATGAGATGGTGCGGATCGTTGCCGCGGATCTCGAGCAGCGGCTCTGGAGCCGCGACCACCTCGACCAGCCGGCCATCCTCCAGCACCAGGGCATCGCCGCCGCGCAGCGCGATGGCGTTTTCCAAATCGAGCAGGAATTGAAGGCCGCGGGTGCCGGTCATCGCCATGCGGCGGCGATGCCGGTCGTCGAAATCGAGCACGACGGTATCCGCCGCGGCTTCCGTGAAGCGGTGTTGTCCCTTGACCTGTGTCGCCCGGATCATGCTGCTATGGTCCCGTTACCGTGTCTCGACCTTTTCCGGCGTGATCACTTCGACCTTCGGTGGTGCGGCGAAGCACTTCACTGCCACGCGGCCGAACGTCTTCATGTGATCCATCGCACGATGCGGCACCAGTGCCTCGGCATTCTGCCACTGCTCGACGAACACCATCTTGGTGTGATCCGTGACGCTCTCGTGCAGATCATAGGCGATATTGCCTGGCTCCTTGCGCGTCTCCCTGATGCAGGCGGTGGCGGCTGCAATGAACTCGGCGCGCGTTTCGGGCTTGATGGTCAAGGTGGCAACGACGTAGATCACGACAAATCCTCCCGGCTTTTTCTTTAAGGCTTCAAGATGCCGGGCTCGACATTAGACCAAGCACGACGAGACGCAAAATCGGAAAATCCGCCCTCGGACAGACGCCGAGGGCGCAACGTGGGATGGTAATTTCAGTACATGAAATACCGCTGCGCCATCGGCAGCACCTCGGCCGGCGCGCAGGTCAGAAGCTCGCCATCGGCGCGCACCTCGTAGGTCTCCGGATCGACCTCGATATGGGGCGTGGCGTCGTTGTGGACCATGCTCTTCTTCGAGATCTTCCCGCGGGTGTTCTGGACGGCATAGAGCTTCTTCTCGATGCCGAGCTTGCGTGCCAGCCCGCCGGTGACCGCGGCCTTCGATGTGAACACCACGGACGACGCCGTGCGCGCCTTGCCGAACGCGCCGAACATCGGCTGATAGTGCACCGGCTGCGGCGTCGGGATCGAGGCGTTGGGATCGCCCATGGGGGCCGCGACGATCGTGCCGCCCTTGACGATGCAGTCCGGCTTGACGCCGAAGAACGCGGGCGACCACAGCACGAGATCAGCGAGCTTGCCCTTCTCCACCGAACCGATCAGTTTTGACACGCCATGGGCGATCGCGGGATTGATCGTATACTTGGCAATGTAGCGTTTGACGCGGAAGTTGTCGTTGTCCTTGCCCTTGTCCTGCGGCAACGAGCCGCGCTGCTTCTTCATCTTGTCAGCGGTCTGCCAGGTGCGGATGATGACCTCCCCTAACCGGCCCATGGCCTGCGAGTCCGAGGACATCATCGAGAGCGCGCCGAGGTCGTGCAGGATGTCTTCGGCCGCGATGGTCTCCTTGCGGATGCGGCTCTCGGCAAAGGCGAGGTCTTCGGCGATCGAGGGATCGAGGTGGTGGCACACCATCAGCATGTCCAGATGCTCGTCGATGGTGTTGCGGGTAAAAGGGCGCGTCGGATTGGTCGAGGACGGCAGCACGTTCTTCAGGCCTGCGACCTTGATGATATCAGGGGCATGGCCGCCGCCGGCACCTTCGGTGTGGAAGGCGTGGATGGTGCGGCCCTTGAAGGCCTTTATCGTGTCCTCGACGAAGCCGGATTCGTTCAGCGTATCGGAATGCAGCATGACCTGGACGTCGTAGTCGTCGGCAACCGACAGGCAGTTGTCGATCGCCGCCGGCGTCGTGCCCCAGTCTTCATGCAGCTTCAGCGCACAGGCGCCGCCCTTGATCATCTCGACCAGCGCGGCGGGCCTCGAAGCGTTGCCCTTGCCGGAGATGCCGAGATTGACTGGAAAGGCGTCGAACGACTGGATCATCCGCCCCATGTGCCACGGCCCTGGCGTGCAGGTGGTGGCGAAGGTGCCGTGCGAGGGACCGGTGCCGCCACCCAGCATCGAGGTGACGCCCGACATCAGTGAGTGATCGATCTGCTGCGGACAGATGAAATGGATGTGGCTGTCGAAGCCGCCGGCGGTGAGGATCTTGCCTTCGCCCGCGATCACATCGGTGCCGGGGCCGATGACGATCGTAACGCCGGGCTGGATGTCGGGATTACCGGCCTTGCCGATCGCGGAGATCATACCGTCCTTGATCGCGACGTCGGCCTTCACGATGCCCCAGTGGTCGACGATCACGGCATTGGTGATGACCGTGTCGGCCGCGCCCTGCTTGTTGGTGACCTGCGACTGCCCCATGCCGTCGCGGATCACCTTGCCGCCACCGAACTTCACCTCCTCGCCATAGGTGGTGAAATCCTTCTCCACCTCGATGATGAGATCGGTGTCGGCCAGCCGCACCTTGTCGCCGGTGGTCGGGCCGAACATGTCGGCATAGACGGAACGTTTTATCTTGACGGACATCACAAGCCCCGTTTGCGTTTGAATGCTTTGTCAGTGCTCACAGCGAAGCTCTCGCTGCTTTCACGACTTCGTCGAATTTCGTGTCGAGCCATGGATTGCCGCCACGGCAACCAGCGACGACCTGCTTGGCCCAGCCGGCGTAGTCGACGAGATCGTTGCGCTCCTCGGCGGATGGATCCGCATGAATGCGGGCGCCGATATTGCTGATCTTGTCGGCGATCTTGATCAGCTTGGCGCCGGCCGACTTCTTCGGCGCATCGATCACCTGACGGCGCCGCCGCTCGGCCTTTGGCAGACTCATGTCGTCGGTGCATTCGACGACAAGCGAGGCGACGCGGTCGGAGAATTTCTCCGCCAGCTCCTCGCGCGTGGTGTCGGTATCCTCGATCGTATCGTGCAGCCAGCCGGCGGCGACCAGCTCCGCATCGGCACCGTCAGTCGCGGTGGCTAGCAGGCTGGCCACTTCCGCGAGGTGGTTGATGTAGGGTTCATTGCCGCGCCCCTTGCGCGCCATACCGTTGTGGCGACGCGCAGCAAGCTCGGCAGCCTCGGAAATGAGGCGGATGGGGGAGAGCATGCCTTAAGCCTCCTCGCCATTGGACGCACCGCTCTCTCCGTTCCCTCCCCCCTTGCGGGGGAGGGGCAGGGAGGGGGGTGCACCTTGCTCCGCTGAACGACGCATCGTGAGGATCACGCGTTCGACATCATCGATCGCGTCGCGGATCTGGATCGCGCGGCCGCGCGACATCACTCCTGCCGGAACCCGGGACTTACCCCCCTCCCCAGCCCTCCCCCGCAAGGGGGGAGGGAGCGAGACAGATGTGCTCACCTCACGAACGATCACGGCAGCCAATCCCCGATGCGCGTTACGCGCTTACAGCTTCCCCATGACGTCGCCGCGAAAGCCGTAGATGGTCTTCTTGCCGGCAAGGGCGACGAGCTGGACGTCGCGGGTCTGGCCGGGCTCGAAGCGGACGGCGGTGCCGGCGGCGATATCGAGACGCATGCCGCGGGCTTTCTTGCGATCGAACTTCAAGGCTGGATTGGTCTCGAAGAAATGATAGTGCGAGCCGACCTGGATCGGGCGGTCGCCGGTGTTGGCGACGGTCAGCGTAACGGTCTTGCGGCCCGCATTGAGCTCGATCTCGCCGTCCTGGATGAAGAGTTCGCCGGGGATCATGTCTGCTCCTACCTGATCGGCTCGTGCACGGTGACGAGCTTGGTGCCGTCCGGAAAGGTCGCCTCAACCTGGATGTCGTGGATCATCTCGGGGATGCCCGGCATCACCTGGTCGCGGGTCAGGACCTGAGCGCCGGATTGCATCAGCTCGGCGACGGTGCGGCCGTCACGCGCTCCTTCCAGAATGAAATCGGAGATGATCGCGATCGCCTCCGGATGGTTGAGCTTGACACCGCGCTCGAGCCTGCGCCGCGCCACGATGGCTGCCATCGAGACCAGAAGCTTGTCCTTTTCGCGGGGAGACAGGTTCATGCAAAATCTCTGTTCGTGAGTTCGTCAATTCAGCCACAGCCGCGGCAGAGCGGCGCCGGTGCGCGCCAGCACCGCCATCATGTCGGCGCGCAGGCGCGCCGCATCTTGGGCACAGAACCGCGCCATTGCAAAGCCATTCCAGGCGGATATCCCGACCTCGCCGGCGAAAGATTCCGAGGCTTCCCTGATGCGCTCGACCAGGGCCTCATCGCCGGGGACGATCAGCGCGGTACCGATCGCGGCACCGCCCTTGGCCACCGCAGCGCGCGCCAGCCTGGCACCGATATCGCCGTCGAGCCTGACGGTCTCGGCGAACACCAGCTTGCCGCCGCGGCGCATCCGCCAGCGATCGACGAACTCGCCCTGCTCCATGCGCTCACCCATCGCGGTGCGGCCGAACACGACTATCTCGCAGAGCAGGAGCGAGGCCGAGTAATCCAGCTCGATGTCGAAGCGGCGATGGACCCGCGCGCGATCGAACAGGATCGTCTCCTGGGGCAGCCAGCCGAGATGCGCGCCCGCGGCGACCTTCAGGGCAATATTGAGCTCCGCCGCCGCGCCGGGCGCACGATAGACCTTCTCGGCTGCCGCCGTGGTCAGCGTCAGGCGCGAGGCCTCATTCGCGGAAATTTCGATATCGAAGCGATCTCCGCCGGCGACGCCGCCTGCGGTGTTGACGAACACGCCGGAGAGCCCCTCGCCTTCCGGCGAAGGAAAGCGCACGCGCAACGAGCCGGATTCGTGCAAGCTGCCGCGCCGCGTCACTCCATCGCGTGCATGCACATCGAAGCGCACGGCGCCGCGGGCCCGATTGGCGTCGAATACCATGGACGTGGCTGATAGCTCGCTGCGCATTCGCCTCCTCAGCCGGCCGCGGCAGAATGAAAGGCTTACAGCGCCATCTGGCGGCTGATCTCGCCCGGGTCGAGATTGGTGCGATCGCAAGTGAATTTCACCGCACCGCGATCCATCACGGCAAAACTGTCGCCGAGTTCGCAGGCAAAGTCGAGATATTGTTCGACCAGCACGATCGCGATATTGCCGAGATTGCGCAAATAGGAGATGGCGCGGCCGATGTCCTTGATGATCGACGGCTGGATGCCCTCGGTCGGCTCGTCGAGCAGAAGCAGTTTCGGGCGCATCACCAGCGCGCGGCCGATCGCGAGCTGCTGCTGCTGGCCGCCGGAGAGGTCACCACCGCGCCGGCCCAGCATGGATTGCAGCACCGGAAACAGCGAGAACACGTCATCGGGGATGAAGCGCTCGTCGCGCTTGAGCGGGCCGAAGCCGGTCTTGAGATTTTCCTCGACCGTCAGCAGCGGAAAGATCTCGCGGCCCTGCGGCACGAAGCCGATGCCCTTGCGCGCCCGCTCGTAGGGCTTGAGCGCAGTGATATCGCTGCCGTCGAACACGATCGCGCCCGAGGAGATCGGATACTGGCCGACCATGGCGCGCAAGAGCGAGGTCTTGCCGACGCCGTTGCGCCCGAGCACGCAAGTAACCTTGCCGGGCTCGGCTGCGATCGAGACTCCGCGCAGCGCCTGGGCCGCGCCGTAGAAGAGATTGATGTCCTTGACCTCAAGCATCGCTCAGCGTCCCAGGTAGACTTCGATGACCCGCTCGTTGGACGAGACCTGGTCGATGGTGCCTTCGGCAAGCACCGAGCCTTCGTGCAGGCAGGTGACCTTCACGCCCAATTCGCGAACGAAGGTCATGTCGTGCTCGACCACCATCACGGTGTGGGTCTTGTTGATCTCCTTGAGCAGCTCGGCGGTGAGATGCGTCTCGACGTCGGTCATGCCCGCGACCGGCTCGTCGACCAGCAGGAGCTTTGGGTCCTGCGCCAGCAGCATTCCGATCTCCAGCCACTGCTTCTGGCCATGGCTGAGGCTGCCGGCAAGGCGGCCCCGCGCATCGGTGAGACGGATGGTCTCGAGCACCTTGTCGATGCGCTCGGATTCCGTCTTGCTGCCGCTCCAGAACAGCGTACCGCGGACCGAGTGATCGACATTGAGCGCGAGAAGGAGATTGTCCTCGACCGTCTGGCTCTCGAACACCGTCGGCTTCTGGAATTTGCGGCCGATGCCGAGCTCGGCGATGCGGGTCTCGTCGAGACGCGTGAGATCGGTGACGCCGTCGAACAGCACGGTGCCTTCGTCCGGCTTGGTCTTGCCTGTGATGATGTCCATCATCGTGGTCTTGCCGGCGCCGTTCGGGCCGATGATGGCACGCATCTCGCCGGGCGCGAGCGTCAACGACAAATTGTTGATGGCGTGGAAGCCGTCGAACGAGACGTGCACGCCGTCCAGATAGAGCATCGCGGAAGTCGCGCGGGTATCCATGACGTTCATTGCCGCCTACTCCGCCATCTTGGGTTCGCTGACGCCGTCCTCACGCGCCGCGCTCTCGGCGGCTTTCGTCGGGCGCTTCGCCTTGAACGGCTCCCACCAGGAATTGAAGGTGCCGACGATGCCCTTGGGCAGGAGCAGCGTCACCAGGATGAACAGCGCACCCAGCATGAACAGCCAGTACGGCGCGAGCACGCCGGAGGTGAAGAGCGTCTTGGCATAGTTGACGACGACGGCGCCGAGCGCCGCGCCGACGAGGGTACCGCGGCCACCGACAGCGACCCAGATCACAGCCTCGATCGAGTTGCCCGGCGCGAATTCGGATGGGTTGATGATACCGACCTGCGGCACGTAGAGCGCACCGGCGACGCCGGCCATGCAGGCCGACACCGTGAACACGAACAGCTTGTAGGACTCGACGCGGTAGCCGAGGAAGCGCGTGCGCGATTCCGCGTCGCGGATCGCGATCAGCACCTTGCCGAGCTTGGAGGTGACGATGGCCCGGCAGATCAGGAAACCGACGATGAGGGCGAGACAGCTCAGCGCGAACAGCGTGGCGCGCGTGCCCTCCGCCTGCACGTTGAAGCCGAGGATGTCCTTGAAGTCGGTCAGGCCGTTGTTGCCGCCGAAGCCGAAATCATTGCGGAAGAAGCCGAGCAAGAGCGCATAGGTCATCGCCTGCGTGATGATCGACAGGTACACACCGGTGACGCGTGAGCGGAAGGCGAGCCAGCCGAAGCAGAAGGCGAGCAGGCCCGGCACGAACAGCACCATCAGCGCGGCGAACCAGAACATGTCGAAGCCGTACCAGTACCAGGGCAGCTTCTGCCAGTTCAGGAACACCATGAAGTCAGGCAGGATCGGATTGCCGTAGACGCCGCGGGTGCCGATCTGGCGCATCAGGTACATGCCCATGGCGTAGCCGCCGAGCGCGAAGAACGCGCCGTGGCCGAGCGAGAGGATGCCGCAATAGCCCCAGATCAGATCGATCGACAGCGCCAGGATGGCGTAGCAGACATACTTGCCCCAAAGCGCGACCAGATAGGTCGGCACCTGGAAGAAAGAGCCTGCGGGCAACAGCAGATTGGAGAGCGGAATCAGGATGCCGCAGGCGGCGACGATGGCGAGAAACGTCGTCGCGCCGCGATCCAGCGATCGCGTGAGCATGTGAGGGGTCATGCTTCCACCGCACGGCCCTTGAGCGCGAACAGGCCGCGCGGGCGCTTTTGAATGAACAGGATGATCAGGACCAGGATCGCGATCTTGCCGAGCACGGCGCCGGCGACCGGCTCCAGGAACTTGTTGGCGATGCCGAGCGTGAAGGCGCCGACCAGCGTGCCCCAGAGATTGCCGACCCCGCCGAACACCACGACCATGAAACTGTCGATGATGTAACTCTGGCCGAGATTGGGGCTGACATTGTCGATCTGCGACAGCGCGACGCCGGCGATGCCGGCAATGCCGGAGCCGAGGCCGAAGGTCAGCGCGTCGACGCGGGAGGTGGCGATACCCATCGAGGCCGCCATGCGGCGGTTCTGCGTCACCGCGCGCATCTCGAGGCCGAGCGCGGTGTAGCGCAGCATCGCAAGCAGGATCGCAAACACCGCAAGCGTGAAGCAGAGGATCCAGAGCCGGTTATAGGTGATGGTAATCTGGCCGAGATCGAACGCGCCGCTCATCCAGGAAGGGTTGCCGACCTCGCGGTTGGTCGGACCGAATGCGGTGCGCACCGCCTGCTGGAGCACCAGGGACAGGCCCCAGGTCGCAAGCAGCGTTTCGAGCGGGCGGCCGTAGAGGAAGCGGATGATGCTGCGCTCGATCAGGACGCCGATCGCACCCGACACCAGGAAGGCGAGCGGCACGGCGATCAGCAGCGAATAGTCGAACAAGGCGGGATAGCGGGTGCGGATCACCTCCTGCACCACGAAGGTAGTGTAGGCGCCCAGCATCACCATCTCGCCATGGGCCATGTTGATGACGCCCATCACGCCGAAGGTGATGGCAAGCCCGATCGCGGCGAGCAGCAGCACCGAGCCGAGCGACAGGCCGTACCAGGCGTTCTGCACCGTGGACCAGACCGCGAGCGAGCTTTGGATCGAGGCGATCGCGCTGGCCGCGGCCTTGGTCACGGAAGCCGGCTGGTCGCTGCCGATGTCGGAGAGGATGGCCAGCGCGTCCTGGTCGCCGCGCGCCTTGATCGTCGCAACGGCCTCGAGCTTCTGGACTTCGGTCGCATCGGACTTGAACAGCAGGATCGCTGCGCGCGCTTCACCGAGCGCGGTCCTGGCGGATCTGTTGGTTTCCTTCGACAGCGCGCTTTCAACGGCCTCAAGCGCCGTCTCCTCATGCGACTTGAAGACGGATTGCGCGGCCTGGATGCGCGTCGACAGATCCGGCGACTGCAGCGTCAGGCTGCCGAGCGCGGCATCGACGCTGCGCCGCAGGCGATTGTTGAGGCGGACGGCGCTGGCGCTGTCGGGAACGCTCGCGACCGGCTGACCGGTCGCGGCATCGATCGACTTGCCGTCCGTGCCTGTGACGTAAACCTTCTTGCTGTCCGGATCGGCCATCAGACGGCCGTCCTGCAACGCGTTGATGATCGGAAAAGCGAGCGGATTGCCGCTGCTCGCGACCACGCCGATTGCTTCTTCGGTGTCGGAAAAATCGTCGTTGGCGAACTTGGCGACCGCATCCTCGAATGGACCGGCCAAGGCCGGCAGCGCGAACGCGATCAGGAAAAACGAAAGCGCAAGCGTGCAGAGACGGGCTGGCAATTTTGCGAGCACTGTGAATTACCCCGGCAGAAATGGGTGGAGAAGGCGGCGGGATCGCCGCCTTCTCCGATCGTGCAATGTGCGATCAGACCGGAATCAGGAGCCCGAACCGAGGCACTTGTTGGTCTTGACGTTGTAGTTGCCGCACTTCTTCTCGACCCAGTCGCCGATCAGGTCCTTGGAGCCATCGAGCTCCTTCGACCAGGCGTCGCCCGGCACGAGGCTCGGCGTCTTCCAGACCACGTCGAACTGGCCGTTGCCCTTGATCTCGCCGATGAACACCGGCTTGGTGATGTGGTGGTTCGGCAGCATCTTGGAGGTGCCACCGGTCAGGTTCGGCGCCTCGATGCCGGGAAGCGCATCGATCACCTTGTCCGGATCGGTCGACTTCACCTTCTCGACCGCCTTCACCCACATGTTGAAGCCGATCACGTGCGCTTCCATCGGGTCGTTGGTGGTGCGCTTCGGATTCTTGGTATAGGCCTGCCACTCCTTGATGAACTTTTCGTTCGCCGGAGTCTTGATCGACTCGAAGTAGTTCCAGGCGGCGAGATGGCCGACCAGCGGCTTGGTGTCGATGCCGGCGAGCTCTTCCTCACCCACCGAGAACGCGACCACCGGGATGTCCTTGGCCTTGATGCCCTGGTTGCCGAGCTCCTTGTAGAAGGGAACGTTGGCGTCGCCGTTGATGGTTGAGACCACTGCGGTCTTCTTGCCGGCCGAGCCGAACTTCTTGATATCGGCCACGATCGTCTGCCAGTCGGAGTGACCGAACGGCGTATAGTTGATCATGATGTCTTCCTGGGCGACACCCTTCGACTTCAGGTAGGCCTCCAGGATCTTGTTGGTGGTGCGCGGATAGACGTAGTCGGTGCCCGCGAGCACCCAGCGCTTCACCTTCTCTTCCTTCATCAGATAGTCGACGGCGGGGATCGCCTGCTGGTTCGGTGCAGCACCCGTGTAGAACACGTTGCGCTCGCTCTCCTCACCCTCGTACTGCACGGGGTAGAACAGGATGTTGTTGAGCTCCTTGAAGACCGGGAGCACCGACTTGCGCGACACCGAGGTCCAGCAGCCGAACACGACGGCGACCTTGTCCTTGGTGATCAGCTCGCGCGCCTTCTCGGCGAACAGCGGCCAGTTCGAGGCGGGGTCCACGACGACGGCCTCGAGCTTCTTGCCGAGCACGCCGCCCTTCTTGTTCTGCTCGTCGATCAGGAAGAGGATGGTGTCCTTCAGCGTGGTCTCGCTGATGGCCATGGTGCCCGAGAGCGAGTGCAGCACGCCGACCTTAATGGTGTCGTCCGCGGCCTTGGCGCCGCCAAAGGATGCCAGACCGAGCATCAGTCCGGCGGTCGCGGCGAGCAGGCCGCGGCGGCTAAATGGCGCCGCTATATCGTGAGTGGATTTAGTAAGCATGAGGTATCATCTCCCTGACGCAGACGTGAAAACGCTGCGAGACGGCCCCACGGCCGTCTGCGATTAACGGAATCGCAAGAACCGTGCCATGGACCTGGAGACAGATAAGCCATTGGTCTGTCGCGAGAATTCAGCCTGAACCAAGAATTTGACACACTTGACCGGCCCAAATTTTGGGCAGAAAAAATGTATGCTTAAGCGGCACTCAGTCTATTTTTTGATCAAAAAGCACCCGCTGACTAAATTTCCGGCATAACCATTCCTGCACCGCAACGCCAGGCTGCGGCCGCGCCGCCTTGAAAGCGCCTCCGGGATGTTCCATATGGGGTGTCGAGACCTCTGCGAATCATCCGAATGACCAGGGGTCGTAGCGAGCCGCGTGTTCTTAAGCCCGTTTGGGCCTCTGGCTTGCCCCTCTCATCAAGCCCATCCGACACCCCAAACACGCAGGTGTCTTCTCGACACCCTTGCGCGCGCCACGCGGAAACAGCGTGGGCGCCCGCTTTTGACATGGAAAGAACCCCTCTTTTGACTTCATTTCAGGACTTCGGCTTGGCCGATCCCATTTCGCGTGCCCTTAAAGAAGAAAACTACGTCACGCCGACCCCCATTCAGGCTCAGACCATCCCCCTGGCATTGACCGGACGCGACGTCGTCGGCATTGCCCAGACCGGCACCGGCAAGACCGCATCCTTCGCCCTGCCGATCCTGCACCGTCTGCTGGACAACCGCGTCAGGCCGCAGCCCAAGACCTGCCGCGTGCTCGTGCTGTCGCCCACCCGCGAACTGTCCGGCCAGATTCTCGACAGCTTCAACGCCTATGGCCGTCACATCCGCCTGTCCTCGGCGCTCGCCATCGGCGGCGTGCCGATGGGCCGCCAGGTGCGCGCGCTGATGCCTGGTATCGAGGTGCTGGTGGCGACCCCTGGCCGCCTGCTCGACCTCGTGCAGAGCAACGGGCTGAAGCTTTCGAGCGTCGAGTTCCTCGTGCTCGACGAAGCCGACCGCATGCTCGACATGGGCTTCATCAACGACATCCGCAAAATCGTCGCCAAGCTGCCGATCAAGCGCCAGACACTGTTCTTCTCGGCCACCATGCCGAAGGACATCGCTGAGCTCGCCGACTCCATGCTGCGCGACCCCGCGCGCGTCGCCGTCACTCCGGTGTCCTCGACCGCCGAGCGCATCCGCCAGCGCATCATCCAGGTGGATTTCTCCGCCAAGCCCGCGTTCCTGACCAAGCTCCTCAAGGACGAGCCGATCGATCGGGCGCTGGTTTTCACCCGCACCAAGCACGGCGCCGACAAGGTGGTGAAGACGCTGGCCAAGGCCGGCATCGCCTCCAATGCCATCCACGGCAACAAGTCGCAGAACCACCGCGAACGGACGCTGGCCCAGTTCCGCTCGGGCGAGATCCGCACGCTGGTGGCGACCGACATCGCCGCCCGCGGCATCGATGTCGACGGCATCAGCCACGTCATCAATTTCGACCTGCCGAACGTGCCGGAGACCTACGTCCACCGGATCGGCCGCACCGCGCGGGCCGGCGCCGACGGCACCGCGATCTCGCTGGTCGCAGGCGGCGAGGAACTCAGCTATCTCCGTGACATCGAGCGCCTGATCCGCGTCGCGCTCCCGCGCGAGGATCATCGTACCGACGCCGGCCGCGAAGCGGCGCATGCGCCGTCTGCTCCCGCGAAGCAGCATCGTCCAGGCCGCCCTGGTCCGCGTCCGCAGGGCGCGCGCCATGGCCATGGCGATGGCCGGCATGTGGATGGCAGGCCTGATGGCAGGCTTGGCGACGGCCACAAGGCCTCAAAGGGGTCTCGCCGCCGCCGTTCCGGTGGTAAGATGAATTCGTCACCAAACGATCGGTCGGAACAGCGTCCTGCGCATGGCGCCGGCCAGTCTGATGGGATACAAGGCGTTGCGTTTTTACGCCGCGAGAGTCGTCCGAACGGTCGGCCCAACCGCAAACCCTTTTCGCAGTAACTAGCCGTCCCACGACCTGGAGAAATTCATGGCTAAGGAAGAGCTGATCCAGTTCGAAGGACTGGTCACCGAAATCCTCCCCGACGCGCGCTACCGCGTGCAGCTCGACGCCGGGCACGAGATCGTCGCCTACACTGCCGGCAAGATGAAGAAGAACCGCATCAAGACGCTCGCGGGCGACCGCGTGACGGTGGAGATGTCGCCCTACGATCTGGAGAAGGGACGGCTGATTTTCCGCCACAAGGACGAGCGTCCGGGTCCGACCGGCGGCCCGCCGCGGGGCGGAGCGCAACGCGGCGGACAGTTCCGTCGCCGCTAAGGCTCGCGGCAGTGCCGCGATACGGAATTAAGATTCTGGTCTGATGCGATCTGCCGCCCGCCCGGGCGGCGGATCAAAAAATCGTGCACGTCAGGATTGTTTTGAAAACCCCTTTCCAATAAAATGAATTAATCGATTTTCGGCCGGACGACATTAGCATCCACCGGTACAGCCGGTTCAGACACGCTGACGACCCTTCCAGAAATTCGATCTAACCCGTCCGCGAAAGCGGGCATCGACACTATGTATCTGAGAAGGGACTACCCCCATGAGCATGGGAACCGTGAAGTGGTTTAACGCGACCAAGGGTTTTGGCTTCATCCAGCCCGACGACGGCGGCAAGGACGTGTTCGTGCACATCAGCGCCGTGGAACGTGCCGGCCTCGGCACGCTGCGCGAAGGCCAGAAGATCTCCTACGAGATCGTGGCCGATCGTCGCTCCGGCAAGTCGGCAGCCGACAACCTCCGCTCCGCCGGCTAAGGCTGGCCCGCTCCAAGCGGACTGAAGCAAAGCGAAAAGGCCGTGCGTTGCGCACGGCCTTTTTTCATGCCCGAAGACCGGAGCAAGTCGATTGGCGCCGGCGCGTATAGGCGCCATCGCTCAGCGTGATCGCGTTCTTGAGCACGAAGCCGATCGTCGGCGTGTAGGCGTAGCTGACCTCGCAGAGGATCAGATAGTGCTTAGATGTTTTGCGGGAACGGCGGATCGCGGCGACGGGCGTCAACGGTGCGCAAACCAGTTTCCGCGCACGCCTGCCGAATGGACGCTATTTTTTGCCACACGAGAGCTTGCAGTTGAGCACCTCCGTAGTGGTGGCGCCCCGATAGACCGTAATGAGGTTGCTGGTGTCGTTCTCGGCAACGACATTCTTCTTCTCGTTGTCGGCGATGCTGCGCAGCGCGAGGGACAGCGTGCCGCTCTGACGCGATGCAGAGAGCAATTCAACTTCGTTTGGTGTCAGCTCCAGCGTAGCCGTCTTGCCCAGGACCGCATTCTGCCCCTCCTTTTCCTTGGGAGCTTGATCGATCGCCAGAACACGTATGTTCGTCAGAATGGCTTGCGACGAAATGGTGTCGGCCTGAGGCGCGTCGGAGTTGGCAGGCGGTTTCTCGCGTTTGGTGAGGATCACGTCGACGCGGTCATTCGGCAATATGAAGCCGCCCGCGCCAGTCTCCGCGGATATCTCGGTCGAGATGGCGCGCTTGCCCGAAGGCAGGATGGCCGCCATGAAGCCCGAACCATCGGCCTTGACCAGCTTCTGCTCTCGGATCGGCTCGCCCGCGATGAATGGCTGACGGGCAATCCAGCCCGTAATCTGCGTGATTGCTTCGGGACGATCAGGGCGGCGAATGAAACTGCTGCTGGCCGAGGATTGCGTCCACGTCTGCCACTGCAGCTCGTTGGGGCCGACCGTCTGTCCCAATCCGATGTCGACCTTGGCCACAAGGACATCGATGGTCGGCAACTGCGCAACCGGCTGAGGCGGGGGAGCGGTGTCGCTCGAGCTGCTTGCGAGGTAGGCAGCGAGGGCGCCGGCTATGAGGGCGATCGCCAGGACAATAAAACGCGCGGGCTTCATAACTCTACTCTCACACAACCCCGAGCGGACTCGCCGCCGCTCCAAAAGTTAGCCAGCTATACGTCAAAACGGCGTTAATGAGCCTGCTCCAACTCGCGGCGAACGGCGGTTTCAGCCTTGTCTTGCGGCCGTCGGGAATGACTCCGGCCTGTCCGTCCTAGTGCCGGAACGGATAGGCGAGCTGGCCGCCGATCTCGCTCGGCATCTCCGCTTCGTCCTTGCCATAGTCCTGCGGCAGCTCGTTCGCCGGCATCCGGAAGGTTCCGAACAGGATGTCCCAGAGCGGGAAGGTGCCCGCAAAATTGGTATTACCGCCCTGCTCGAGCGAGGTGTGGTGCCAGCGGTGGAATACCGGCGTCGCCAGCACATATTTGAACGGCCCGAGCGTCCAGTTGAGGTTGGCGTGCACGAACGCCGAATGGAAAGTCGTGAACGGCCCGAGCCAGATCATCACGTTCGGCGAAATGCCGGCAGTGAGCAGCGCGACATCGACGCCGATCGTGCCGAGCACCAGATTGACCGGATGGAAGCGCGCCGCCGAGATCCAGCCCAGCTCTTCCGAGGAATGATGGATCGCGTGGTACTTCCAGAAGCCGCCTCCGTGAAACAGCCGGTGCAGCCAGTACAGCATGAAATCCGAAAGGACGAGGAACAGCGCCCCCTGCGCCCACAGCGGCAGCTCCGACAGCGGACCGTGGCCGTTGTCGTAGAAGGCGATCAGCTCGTCCGGACCGTGGATGTTGAAGATGACGCCGGCCGCGACGATCAAGAGCCCGATCCGCATCGTGCGGGCGAACACGGGCACGAAGAACCAATAGCAGATGTCGGTGACGATCTCGCGCTTGCGCCACCACGGCACACCCGGATTGCAGGCCCAGAAATGCTCGAGCACCGTGAACACCACCGCGAGCGCCGCGGTAACCGGAATGACCTTTGCGATGGTCTCGCCGAGCATCAAGGCGACGTCCATGGGCAGGCTCGACATCAGCGTCTCACTTTTCATCTCTATCGGCCTTACGCCTACGCCTCGAAATTTAAGGGAGCGTGAAGCCGCTCCGCATATTGGCGGTGTTTGTTCCTGCGCGCCGCCAATGGCGCGAATTGTGCGCTCGCGCCTTAAGAAGAAATTGACTCTGCTGAAAAGCATCGCCCCACGATCGAGTTTCCGTGATCGGGTTAACCGTACCGCAACGGCTGCGCTCTCATCCTCGTCACGCTTGAGAATTGCGCCGAACGAGGCGACCCCACACCCACATGGAGTTTTGATCATGAAAAACCTGATTGCGCGTTTCGTGAAGGATGAATCCGGCGCCACCGCCATCGAATACGGCCTGATCGCCGCGGGCATCGCGCTCGCGATCATCACCGTCGTCAACAACCTCGGCACCTCGCTGAACTCCAAGTTCGGCTCGATCAGCAGCTCGCTGAAGTAAGCGTCCGACCAGTTGCAGCAAAAGCCCCGGATACGTCCGGGGCTTTGTCTTTCCGGAAAGCCTCGAGTTCCAGTGGCGTTGCGTAAGACCAGAACCGGTGCCGTGTTCGAAACGGCAGCCTCCGCGCACCGCGAGGCGCCGACCTATTGGGTCTGCCTTGCGCTGATGCTCGCACTGGTCACGCTCGCGGCCCGAATCGCCAGCATCTGGTGATTTCCGCCGCATCCCGTTTCAGGTTTGTTTAGCACTGGCAGCTAGAATCCCGCGA
Organism: Bradyrhizobium ingae; assembly: GCF_055791185.1. NCBI lineage: Bacteria > Pseudomonadati > Pseudomonadota > Alphaproteobacteria > Hyphomicrobiales > Nitrobacteraceae > Bradyrhizobium > Bradyrhizobium ingae. The sequence goes on along the minus strand of NZ_JBVUBB010000008.1, from coordinate 22,153 downwards.
GACCGATCCCGCGCAGGCCAGCGCTCGCTTGAGAAGCAGATCATGATCCTCGACCTTGCGCACCTTCTGCTCTTCCCCGCCCTGCTGGCCTTCGCCGCCGCGAGCGACCTGCTCACGATGACCATCTCGAACCGGGTGTCGCTGGCGCTGATCGCCGGGTTCTTCGTTCTTGCCCTCGTCGGCGGCATGGCGCCCTATGACCTGCTGACCCACGTCGGCGCCGGTGTCCTGATGCTGGTCGTCGCATTCGCCTGCTTCGCCATGGGCTGGATCGGCGGCGGCGACGCGAAAGTCGCAGCCTCCGTCGCGCTTTGGTTCGGCTTTACCCACCTGTTGAACTTCCTGCTCTACGCCTCGCTGTTCGGTGGCGCGCTGACGTTGCTGCTGCTCCAGTTCCGGCAATGGCCGTTGCCTTACGGACTTGCCGGACAGGCCTGGCTCGCGCGGCTGCACGCCAAGGAAGGCGACATCCCCTACGGCATCGCGCTCGCGATCGGCGCGCTGATGGTCTATCCGGAGACGGAATGGGTGAAAGCGATTGATCTCGCTCACCTCGCGCTGCGCTGAACGCACCGGATAAACCCGGCGTTAAGGCGATTTAGATACGCCTCATTAACCATGCTTTGACGTTTAGCTGGTCAACTGCCATCACGGCGGCGGCAGCGTCGCGGCGTCTTGTGGAAAGTGAAGCGTAATGAATACCGCACGCATTGTCGTCCTGACGGTCGCTATCGGTGCCGGCGGCATCGCCGCGTACCTTGCGAGCGGGTCCGACAGCGACCTCGGTCAAATCGCCCAATCCGAAGACATGCAGTGGCAGACCCGGCCGGCCGCGACGGTCAGCGCCGTATTCATCGCCGACCTCAACACCAAGAACGAAGACGAGAACGCGGACGACCGGCGCGCCGGCGCGGCGAGAGCGTCCCGGTCATTGGCTTCGGCATTCCGAGCCAGATGACCGCATAGAAGTGACGATGGGGACCTTCGATATGAAATGCAGGGGCAATCGGGCGGCGTTGCGGACCAGCATGGTCCGCGCCCTGTCGTTTTCAGCCGCGCTGGCACTGACGCTCAATCCGGCGCTCACCCCGGTCATTGCCGCCGACTACCGCAACGCGGCACCGATCGCCGCCGACGGCCAGATGAACGCGCGCTTCCTGTCGCTCGGCGTCGGCAAGTCGATCGTGATCGACCTGCCGCGCGAGATCAAGGATGTGCTGGTCGCCGATCCCAAGATCGCCAACGCGGTGGTTCGCTCGGCGCAGCGCGCCTACATCATCGGCGCCACCGTCGGCCAGACCAACATCGTGTTCTTCGATGCCGCCGGCCAGCAGATCGCGGCCTATGACATCGCGGTCAAGCGCGACCTCAACGGCATCCGCGCCGCGCTGAAGCAGGTCGCCCCCAACTCCGACATCCAGATCGACGGCCTCGGCGACGGCGTCATTCTGACCGGCACGGCGGCGAATCCGGTCGAGGCGCAGCAGGCCAACGATCTAGCCACCCGCCTTGCCGGCGGCGCCGACAAGGTCGTGAACTCCATCGTGGTTCGCGGTCGCGACCAGGTCATGCTGAAGGTGACGGTCGCCGAAGTCGCGCGCAACATCGTCAAGCAGCTCGGCATCGATCTCTCCGCCAATCTCGCGTACGGCACCGCGGTGGTGAACTTCACCAACGCCAACCCGTTCACGGCCCTGGGCCGCAACCTGGTATCCGGCAACAGCCTGACCACGTCATTCGGCTCGACCCCCTCCGTGCAGGCGACGCTCCGCGCGATGGAAACAGCGGGCGTGATCCGCACGCTCGCCGAACCGAACCTGACGGCGATCTCGGGCGAATCGGCGACCTTCATCGCCGGCGGCGAATTTCCGGTGCCGGCGGGCTATGCCTGCGATCCGACAACGCACGTCTGTACCAACCAGATCAGCTTCAAGAAGTTCGGCATCTCGCTCAACTTCACCCCTGTGGTGCTGACCGAGGGCAAGATCAGCCTGCGCGTCATGACCGAGGTTTCCGAACTCTCCAACGACAATTCGATCACGCTGTCGCAGGCGGTCTCCTCGACCACGACGAACTCGCTCACGGTGCCCTCGATCAGGACTCGCCGGGCGGAGACCACGCTGGAAATTCCCTCCGGCGGCGCCATGGCGATGGCGGGCCTGATCCAGGAGCAGACCAAGCAGGCGGTCAGCGGATTGCCCGGGCTGATGCAGCTTCCGGTGCTCGGCACACTGTTCCGCAGCCGCGACTACGTCAACAACACGACCGAGCTTATGGTTCTGGTGACGCCCTATATCGTGCGCGCCGTCGCGCAGAAGGACCTGTCGCGTCCGGATGACGGCTTTGCCGCGCCCTCCGATCCGCAGGCCGAGCTGCTCGGCAACATCAACCGCATCTATGGCGTGCCGGGCCGGATCGATCCCGCGCGGAATTACCGCGGCACCTACGGCTTCATCACGGACTGAGGCGGAACGGGGACTTCGAGCATGACCACCAGATCACCCCAGAATCGCAAGAGCGCCATTCGCGCCAGCTGCGCGCTCGTCGGCATTGCGATCGCGCTCGGCGCCTGCACCCATACCGACGAAGCCGTCACGGCCTCCATTCCCGATGACTACAAGCAGCGCCACCCGATCGCGATCGAGGAGCAGAACCGCTCCATCGTCGTCTTCGTCGGTCACGCGCGCGGCGGCCTGACCGCGGCCCAGCGCGCCGACGTCATGGGTCTGGCGTCGACCTGGACCCATGAGGGCACCGGCGCGATCCATATCGACGTGCCAGGCGACACACCCAATGCGCGGCCGGCTGCGGAATCGTTGCGGGAAATCCAGGCAATGCTGGCCGCCGCCGGCGTGCCGCCGCGCGGCGTCATCGTGCGCCGCTATCATCCCGAAGACCCGCGTTTCCTGCCGCCGATCCGCCTGACCTATTCCAGGATCGCCGCCGTCGCGGGTCCCTGCGGGCTGTGGCCGGAGGATATCGGACCGTCGATGAAGAACCAGCGATGGTTCGAGAACAAGTCCTACTACAATTTCGGCTGCGCCTATCAGCGCAATATGGCCGCGATGGTCGACAATCCGTCGGACCTCGAGCAGCCGAGGCCTGAAACGCCGGCCTACACGACGCGCCGCACTCAAGCCTTCGAGAAATATGGCAAGGGTCAGACGACGGCCACCGTTTATCCCGAGGCCGAGAAGGCCAAACTCAGCGACACCGGCAAATGATCAGCTACGCTCGCCAGACTCAAGAAGAACAGCCGCAGGGTGCGACGCCGCCGGCAGAGGAGCATATTGCACCTGCCCCGCGCGTCTCGGTCCAGGCGTTCTGCGAGACCGTGGAGACCGCCGCCGCCGTGCAGTCGGCCGGCGAGGACCGCCGCCTCGGCAAGGCTCATCTGAAGATCCAGATGGGCGGCATCACGGCTGCGGCCGAAGCCTATCGCTCTGCCCCCACACCGAACGTGATCGTCCTGGAGAGCGATGGGCGGACCGACCTGCTCGGCGGGCTCGATCAGCTCGCGACCGTGTGCGATGCCGGCACCCGCGTCGTCGTGATCGGCCGCATCAATGACGTCATGCTCTATCGCGAGCTCGTGCGCCGCGGCGTCAGCGACTACGTGCTGGCACCGGTCGGCGCGATCGACGTGGTGCGATCGATCTGCAATCTGTTCTCGGCGCCGGAAGCCAAGGCGGTCGGCCGCATCATCGCGGTCGTCGGCGCCAAGGGCGGCGTCGGCGCCTCCACCATCAGCCACAACGTCGCCTGGGCGATCGCGCGCGACCTCGCCATGGACGCGGTGGTCGCCGATCTCGACCTCGCCTTCGGCACCGCCGGGCTCGACTACAACCAGGACCCGCCACAGGGTATCGCGGACGCCGTGTTCTCGCCGGACCGCGTCGACACCGCCTTCGTCGACCGTCTGCTGTCGAAATGCACCGACCATCTGAGCCTGTTGGCCGCACCGGCTACGCTCGACCGGGTCTATGATTTCGGCACCGACGCCTTTGACGCCGTGTTCGACACGCTGCGCTCGACCATGCCCTGCATCGTGCTCGACATCCCGCACCAGTGGACCGGCTGGACCAAACGCGCCCTGATCGGGGCGGACGACATCCTGATCGTGGCCGCACCCGACCTTGCGAACCTGCGCAATACCAAGAACCTGTTCGACCTCTTGAAAGCGGCCCGGCCGAACGACCGGCCGCCACTGTACTGCCTGAACCAGGTCGGCGTCCCCAAGCGGCCCGAAATCGCCGCCACCGAGTTCGCCAAGGCGATCGAGAGCCAGCCGATCGCCTCGATCCCGTTCGAGCCCCAGACTTTCGGCTCCGCCGCCAATAACGGCCAGATGATCGCGGAAATCTCGGCCAACCATAAGTCGATCGACATGTTCCTCCAGATCGCCCAGCGCCTGACCGGCCGCAGCGAGACCAAGAAGCAAAAGTCGTCATTCCTTTCACCCCTGATTGAGAAGTTGCGCGGAAAATAGCCGCCGCATGGAGTTGTTAAGTGTTCGGTAAGCGTAGCGGAACAGACACCGACTTTCGGGCTCCCAAGCCCGGTGCCGTGTCGCCAGAGCCTGCCCAGGCCCCGGCGCCGAGTGTTTCGCGCGCGCCGCCGCCCCCGGCCGTCGCCTCGCCTCCGCTGGCGCCGATCAAGGCTCCGCCGCCTCCCCCGATGGAGAGCCGCCGCTCGGACAATTACTACGAGGTAAAGGCGACGATCTTCGGCGCTCTTATCGAGGCGATCGACCTCGCCCAGCTCGCCAAGCTCGATTCCGAATCCGCGCGCGAGGAAATCCGCGACATCGTCAACGAGATCATCGCGATCAAGAACATCGTGATGTCGATCGCCGAGCAGGAGGAGCTGCTCGACGACATCTGCAACGACGTGCTCGGCTACGGCCCGCTCGAGCCGTTGCTGTCGCGCGACGACATCGCCGACATCATGGTCAACGGCGCCAACACCGTGTTCATCGAAGTCGGCGGCAAGATCCAGCGCACCGGCATCCGCTTCCGCGACAACCAGCAGCTTCTCAACATCTGCCAGCGGATCGTCAGCCAGGTCGGCCGGCGCGTCGACGAATCCTCGCCGATCTGCGACGCCCGCCTCGCCGATGGCTCCCGCGTCAACGCCATCGTACCGCCGCTCTCGATCGACGGCCCCGCACTCACCATCCGCAAGTTCAAGAAGGACAAGCTGACGCTGGATCAGCTCGTCAAATTCGGCGCGATCTCGCCGGAGGGCGCCGAAATCCTCCAGATCATCGGTCGGGTCCGCTGCAACGTGCTGATCTCCGGCGGTACCGGCTCGGGCAAGACGACGCTGCTCAATTGCATGACCAACTACATCGAGCACGACGAGCGTGTCATCACTTGCGAGGATGCGGCCGAGCTCCAGCTCCAGCAGCCTCACGTGGTGCGGCTGGAAACCCGCCCGCCCAACATCGAAGGCGAAGGCCAGGTCACGATGCGCGAATTGGTGCGCAACTGCCTGCGTATGCGCCCCGAACGCATCATCGTCGGCGAGGTCCGCGGACCCGAAGCCTTCGACCTGTTGCAGGCCATGAATACCGGCCATGACGGCTCGATGGGCACGCTGCACGCCAACAACCCGCGCGAGGCACTGTCGCGCTGCGAATCCATGATCACGATGGGCGGCTTTTCCCTGCCCTCGCGGACCATCCGCGAGATGATCTGCGCCTCCATCGACGTCATCATCCAGGCCGCCCGCCTGCGCGACGGTTCGCGCCGCATCACCCACATCACCGAGGTGATGGGCATGGAAGGCGACACCATCATCACCCAGGACATCTTCCTCTATGACCTCGTGGGCGAGGACGCCAACGGCAAGATCATCGGACGACATCGCTCGACCGGCATCGGCCGCCCTCGCTTCTGGGAACGCGCCCGCTACTACGGCGAGGAGAAGCGCCTGGCCGCCGCGCTCGATGCGGCGGAAGTGGCGGCAACGACGTGAGCGGTAGCGTACCATGAAGATGCAGGTCCTCGCCCTCGCCTTTCTCGCCACCGCCGCCGTCGGCGGCATCGCCTGGGTTTTCCTCTACCCGCTGTTGTCAGGCGAGCGAAAGGCGGAGAGCCGCCGCGCCTCCGTCGCGCGCGCCGAGCCGGTCGCGGCACGGCAGGCAGAGAAGACCCAGCGTTCGCGCCGCGAGCAGGTCGAAAGCACCCTCAAGGATCTCGAGGCGCGGCGCCTTGAGGAAAAGAGCGTTCCGCTTCACATTCGCCTGTCCCAGGCGGGGCTCGACTGGACGACGCAGAAATTCTGGATCGTCTCCGCAGTAGTCGGCGCCGTGTTCTTTTTCACCGCGCTGCTCGTCGGCGGCGGCGTGATCGGCGCGGTCGGGCTTGGCTTTGCCGGCGGTTTCGGCCTGCCGCGCTGGGCCCTTGGCTTTCTCAAGAAGCGCCGCGAAAACAAGTTTCTGGCCGCACTGCCCGATGCTGTCGACGTCATCGTCCGCGGCATCAAGGCCGGCCTGCCGCTGTTCGAATCGATCAAGGTCGTCGCAGCCGATTCGCCCGAGCCGCTGCGCAGCGAATTCCTGGCAATCATCGAGACCCAGGCCATCGGCATGCCGCTCGGCGAAGCCTGCTCGCGTCTCTATGATCGCATGCCGTTGCCGGAGGCGAACTTCTTCGGCATCGTGGTCTCGATCCAGCAGAAATCCGGCGGCAATCTCTCCGAGGCGCTCGGCAACCTTTCAAAGGTGCTGCGCGATCGCAAGAAGATGAAGGAGAAGATCCAGGCGATGTCGATGGAGGCGAAAGCCTCGGCCGGCATCATCGGCTCGCTGCCGCCGATCGTGATGTTCCTGGTCTATCTCACGACCCCGCAATACATCTCGCTGCTGTGGACCCATCCCACCGGTCAGCTCATGCTGGTCGGCTGCGTCGTCTGGATGTCGATCGGCATCATGGTGATGAAGAAAATGATCAACTTCGATTTCTGACGGTGCGCGTATGGTCGATCTCCTCGTCACGAAACTGCACGACGTTCACTTCATGACGATGTTGCTGGCGGCAATCGCCGCCAGCGCCACCGTTTACACGCTGGTGATGCCGCTATTCGCCGGCGAAGGCCTCGCCAAGCGCATGAAGGCGGTGGCAAGCGAGCGCGAGCGCATCCGGCAGCGCGAACGAGACCGGCTCGCCAAGAGCGAGAAGGTTTCGCTGCGCCAGACGCCGAAGCAGCTCGTCTCCAAGGTGGTCGAGGACTTCAATCTCACCAAATGGCTGGCGCAGGAAGCCGCGCGCGAGAAGCTCGTGATGGCGGGCTATCGCGGCCAGGCGCCCTACATCACATTCCTGTTCGCCCGCATGGTGACGCCGCTCGTGCTGTTCGTCGGTGCCATACTCTACGTGTTCCTGATCGCGCATATGCAGCAGTCGCTGCCGATCAAGATCGGCATTTGCGTCGGCGCCGCCTATCTCGGCCTGCAAGCGCCGATGCTGTTCCTGAAGAACGCGATCTCGAAGCGCCAGCTCTCGATCAAGCGCGCCTTCCCCGACGCGCTCGACCTGCTGCTGATCTGCATCGAGTCCGGCATGTCGGTCGAGATGGCGTTCCGGAAGGTCGCGACCGAGATCGTCGGCCAGTCGATCGCGCTGTCGGAGGAATTCACGCTGACCACGGCCGAACTGTCCTACCTGCAGGACCGCAAGGTCGCTTATGAGAACCTCGCGCGGCGTACCGGCCTCGAGGGCGTCAAATCGGTCTGCCTCGCGCTCCAGCAGGCCGAGCGCTACGGCACGCCGCTCGGACACTCCCTGCGCGTGATGGCGCAGGAAAACCGCGACATGCGCATGAACGAGGCGGAGAAAAAGGCCGCCGCATTGCCGCCGAAGCTGACCGTGCCGATGATCCTGTTCTTCCTGCCGGTGCTGTTCGTCGTCATTCTCGGGCCGACCGGCATCAAGGTCTCCGAGCTGCATTGATCGCTCGCGCCGCCGAACAGGCGTTGAGCGCGATGAGATCAAGCGCGAGCCGGAGACTCGTCCTGTTCTAGCGGCTATTCGGATTGGCTGAGGGAAGCGACCGGCACCGACATGCGCTTGGTCGGGCTGCGCGGCGCGTCGTTGCGGTTCAGCATTTCCTTGAGGTAGGCGACGTTGGCCGCGGCTTCGTCCGGCGGCAGGTCGGCCTTGACGATGGTCTCGGCCTCCGCGAAGCGTCCCTGCAGGCCGACCACCAGCGCAAGATTCTGCCGCACCCGCGCGCTGGCGCGTGGCGAGGCATAGGCCTGCCGGAGCGTCTCTTCGGCCTGCGGCAGCTCCTTGGTGAGCATGTAGGAAAGGCCGAGATTGGACAGCACGCCGGGATCGCCGGGCGCGATCTTCAGGGCGCTGACATAGTAGCGGCGCGCCTCCTCGTGCTTGCCCATCTGGTCGAGGCAGGTGCCCTGCACGGAGAGCAGGCGCCAGTCCGGGTTGTCCGGCGAGTGCGCCTTCGACAGTACGTCGAAGGCCGACTGGAAATTGCCGTTGTCGGCGAGCGCGCGGCCATAGAGCGCCAGAAGCGGCTTGTTGCCGGGGTGGGCGATGGTTGCCTGCTCCAGCACCGCGGCGGCCTGCGCGCGCTGGCCATTGGCTCGCAGTGCCTGGCCATAGGCCAGCGCGGCGTCGGGATCCTTGGGATTGGCGCGGTACCGCTCGCCATAGACGTCGGCGGCGCGGACCGGATCGGTGGGCGCAGCGCCTTCCGCGCGCGGTCCGGTCGAACCTGTGATGTCGGAGATCTTGGACATCGCCGTACAGCCGCCGAGGCCAGCAGCCAAGACCGCCACCAGCGAGCTGGATGCAAGAAGCCGGGCAACACTGAACCGCTGACGCATGACGCTTTGACTCTCGAGCCGATTGATCGAGCCGAACGCGTCAGCAATAGACTGTTAACCCTAACGCCCGGTTAACGCGGGCTCGTCGCTCCTCGGCGGAGCGCCGCGCGGCCGGCTTACGCGGCGCGGCTCAATACTCCATGGCGAGGCGCTTCCTCACTTCATCGATACGCTTGTCGAGCGCGTCGAAGCGCGCATGGACGGCGCGGTCGTGGAGATAGAAAACGTAGCCGCCGGCGAGGAACGCGAAGATCCAGTGATGATGTTCGACATAGGTGAAGACCGCCTCGATGGCCTGGCCGAAAAACGCGACCACGCTCCACAGAAATTCCATTGCGTTCCCTCCCGGCAGAGTCCTGGACCCCGCGGGCTCTGACGCCGCGGGCGAGTTTTGCCGAAACCTAGCATGGTGGCGGGGAAGCGAGTAGCGGCCCGCCCGCGCCGGTGGCGGCGAAGCCGATTGCAGGTGCAGCCAAACTCTGCGAAGTCTCTTGGCATCCATCTGAGTCATCTTGGGCCGGATCCGCCAATGCCTTCCGTATTCGAGACGTCGCCTGCCGCCATTGCCATCACCTTCGTGACCAAGTCGAACTGGGACCGAGTCGCAGAGACGCTGCCCCCGCCGCAACGCCAATTCGCTACGGCCAACGGCTTTGCCGGAAAGCCGGGCGCCTATCTCGCCTTGCCGGCGCCGGATGGCACGGTCGCACAGGTGCTGTTTGGCCTCGAGGACGAGACCGCAAGGTCGCGGGACCTGTTCCGCCCAGGCAGCCTGCCGGGGCTGCTGCCGCCGGGCACCTATCGCTTCGCCAACGCCCCGCACGATACGCGCCTCGCCGCCCTCGCCTTCGCGCTCGGCAGCTATCGCTTTGCCCGCTACCGCAAGACGGATGCGCCCGAGGTCAGACTGGTGCCGCCCGATGGCGTCGACATTGTCGAAGTTGCACGAATTGCGGAAGCTGCGTGTCTGGCGCGCGATCTCGTCAACACGCCTGCCAACGACATGGGGCCGGAGGAACTTGCTGCGGCTGCGCAGGCGCTTGCCGCCGAATTCGGCGCGAACTTCGGCTGCATCGTCGGCGAAGAACTAAGAGCGCAGAATTTTCCGCTGATCCACGCCGTCGGCATGGCTTCGACCCGCGCGCCGCGCCTGATCGATATCACCTGGGGCGACCCGGCGCATCCCAAGGTCACGCTGGTCGGCAAGGGCGTCTGCTTCGACACCGGTGGGCTCGACCTCAAGCCGTCGAGCGGCATGCTGATCATGAAGAAGGACATGGGGGGAGCAGCCAACGTGCTGGCGCTCGCGCGCATGGTGATGGGCGCCAAGCTCAAGGTGCGGCTGCGCGTGCTGATCCCCGCCGTCGAGAACGCGGTCGCCGGCAACGCCTTCCGGCCGCTCGACATCTTCCCCTCGCGCAAGGGAATCACGGTCGAGATCGGCAACACCGATGCCGAAGGCCGGCTGGTGCTCGCTGACGCGCTGGCGCTGGCGGACGAGGAGCAGCCCGATCTCTTGATCGATCTGGGCACGCTGACTGGCGCGGCACGCGTCGCGCTGGGGCCGGATCTACCGCCCTTCTACACCAATGATGAAACGCTTGCCGCCGACGTCGCGCGCTGCGCCGTCAGGGAGAACGACCCGTTGTGGCGCATGCCGCTATGGCCGGCTTACGATTCCTGGCTGGACTCCAGGACGGCCAATATCACCAACGCGCCATCGGGCACCTTTGCCGGCTCGATCACCTGCGCGCTGTTCCTGCAGCGTTTCGTCGAGCAGGCGAAGAGCTGGCTGCATGTCGACATCTATGCCTGGACGCCATCGGCAAAGCCAGCGCGCCCCGAGGGCGGCGAATGCCAGGCCGCACGCGCACTCTACCAACTGCTGAGCGAACGCTATGCATGACCCGCGGCTGACGCCGGCGCGGGGCGACATCGCCGCGAAATATCTCGAGGGCAAGGTGCAAGCCGAGCGCTTCGTCGAGGGCGAAATTTGCGAGGTGACGGAAACGATCGTACCGCTGCGGCGAGCGCCAGCGGCGGATGCTGAATTGATGACGCAGGCATTGAAAGGCGAGCGCGTCACCGTCTACGACCGCAACGGTGAAGGCTGGGCCTGGGGTCAACTCAATACCGACGGCTATGTGGGCTGGCTCCCCGATGCGTCACTCGTGGGGGAAACGACCGCACCGACCCACAAGGTCACTGCCATCCGGACGCTCGCATTCCCCGGCCCCTCAATCAAACTACCACCTTCGGATTCGCTGGTGATGGGCTCGTGGGTCGAAATCACGCGCGAAGATGGCGCCTTTGCCATCACGCATGACAAACAATACGTGCCTAAGCAACACCTTGCTGACCTGCATGATTATGAGTCCGATTTTGTTGCGATTGCCGAACGCTTCGTCGGCACGCCCTATCTGTGGGGCGGCAAGAGCAGTCTTGGCATCGACTGCTCCGGGCTCGTCCAAGTATCGTTGGATGCCGCCGGCACTGGCTGCCCGCGCGACAGTGACATGCAGCAGGCAGGACTCGGGCGCGCGTTGAGCACCGCTGAAGCGAAGCAATTACGGCGCGGCGACCTCATCTTCTGGAACGGCCATGTCGCCATCGTCCGCGATGCCCACACGATAGTGCACGCCAATGCGCATCACATGGCGACTGTGATCGAAAACACGAAGGACGCGGTTGCGCGGATCAAGACGGCCGGAAGCGAGATCGTCGCGATCAAGCGGTTCTGACGGCGGTCACGTCGCCACCGCCCCGTTGCCCGCCGTCTCCAGCCGGAACGCGGCCGCGAACAGCGCGCGCGTGTAGTCCGTCTTCGGACTCTTGAACAGCTCGGCCGCCTGCCCCTCCTCGACGACCTTGCCGCCGCGCATCACGATGAGATGGCTGGCGAGCGAGGCCACGACGCGCAAATCGTGCGAGATGAACATGTAGGTGAGATTGCGCTTGCGCTGCAATTCGCGCAGGAGATCGACCATCTGCGCCTGGAACAGCATGTCGAGCGCACTCGTCGGCTCGTCCAGCACGACGAAATCCGGCTCGAGCACGATCGCGCGCGCGATGCTGATGCGCTGGCGCTGGCCGCCGGAGAATTCATGCGGATAGCGGAAGCGCGTCTCAGGATTGAGGCCGACATCCTCCAGCGCCTTGATGACGCGCGCCTCGCGGTCCTCGCGCGACAGGTTCGGTTGGTGCACCGAAAGCCCCTCGCCGACGATATCGGCGACCGACATGCGCGGGCTGAGCGAGCCGAACGGATCCTGGAACACGACCTGCATGTCGCGCCGAAACGGGCGCATCTCCTTGAAGCGCAGGCCCTGGATGTCTTTCCCCAGGAAAACGATGCGGCCGTTCGAAGAGATCAGCCGCAACAGCGCGAGCCCGAGCGTGGTCTTGCCGGAGCCGGATTCGCCGACGACGCCGAGCGTCTCGCCCTTGCGCACGGCGATGCTGACGCCATCGACCGCCTTGATGTGGCCGACGGTCTTGCGCAGGAAGCCGCGCTTGATCGGAAACCAGACCTTCAGCGCATCCGCCGACATCACGACCGGCGCATTCGGCTGCGGCGGCGCCGGATCCGGCTTCGGCTCGGCCGCGAGCAGGTCGCGCGTATAGGGATGCCTGGGGCTGTTGAAGACCTGCTCGACCGGCCCCTGCTCGACGATCTTGCCGCCGTTCATCACGCAGACGGTGTCGGCGATACGGCGCACGATGCCGAGGTCGTGCGTGATGAAGAGCATGCTCATGCCGAGGCGCGAGCGGATCTCGGCGAGCAGCGCCAGGATCTGCGCCTGCACCGTGACGTCGAGAGCCGTGGTCGGCTCGTCCGCAATCAACAGGTCGGGCTCGTTGGCGAGCGCCATCGCAATCATCACGCGCTGGCGCTGACCGCCGGAAAGCTGATGCGGATAGCTCGCGAGCCGGGTCTCGGGATCGGGGATGCCGACCTGGGCGAGCAGTTCCAGCGTCCGCTTGCGCGCCAGCGCATTGCTGGTTGGATTGTGGAGCTGGATGATCTCGCCGATCTGCGCCTCGATCGTGTGCAGCGGATTGAGCGAGGTCATCGGCTCCTGGAAGATGATGGAGATGTCGCTGCCGCGGATTCCGCGCATCTCCTGTTCCGAGAGGTTGAGGATCTCACGCCCCTTGAAGCGGATGCTTCCCGAGGGATGCGAGGCGTTCGGATAGGGCAGCAGTTTCATGACCGAGAGCGCGCTGACCGACTTTCCGGAGCCGGATTCGCCGACCAGCGCCACGCATTCGCCGCGCTTGATCTGGAACGACACCTTGTCGACGGCGAGCGTCGTGCCTGCGCCCTGGTGGAAGGCCACCGAGAGGTCGCGCACGCTGAGCAGGGGCTGGTTGATCGCGTCCATCGCTTACCTGAACGTCTTGCGCGGATCGAAGGCGTCGCGGACCGCTTCGCCGGTGAAGATCAGGAGCGACAGCATGATCGCGACGGCAAAGAATCCGGAGAATCCGAGCCACGGCGCCTGCACGTTGGCCTTGGCCTGCGCCAACATCTCACCGAGCGACGGCGAGCCGGGCGGCAGGCCGAAGCCCAGGAAGTCGAGCGCCGTCAACGTCATCACCGACGATGAGACGATGAAGGGCAGGAACGTCATCGTCGCGACCATGGCGTTCGGCAGCAGGTGACGGAACATGATCACGGCGTTGGAGACGCCGAGCGCCCGCGCGGCCTGGATGTATTCGAAATTGCGCCCGCGCAGGAATTCCGCACGCACGAGACCGACCAGCGCCACCCAGTGAAACAGCACCATGATGCCGAGCAGGATGAAGAAGCCCGGCGGGAGCACCGCCGAGATGATCAGCAGCAGATAGAGATAGGGAATCGCATTCCATATCTCGATGAAGCGCTGGAACAACAGATCGATCCAACCGCCGAAATAGCCCTGCACGCCGCCGGCAATGATGCCGACGACGGACGAGACGATGGTCAGGATCAGGCCGAACAGCACCGAGATGCGGAAGCCATAGATCAACCGCGCGACCACGTCGCGGCCCTGATCGTCGGTGCCGAGCCAGTTGTATTCGAGATCGCGGCAGCTCTTCAGGCCCTTCTTCTCCACCACCGGCTTGCATTGCGCCTCCGTCAGCATCCAGGTCGGCGGCGACGGCGCGGGCGTCGGCAGGTCGAGATTGTGGGTGTCGTAGGAGTAGCGGATCAGCGGCCAGACGATCACGCCGCCCTTGTCCTTGATCAGCTTCTGCAAATAGGGATCGCGATAGTCGGCCGCGGTCTCGAAATCGCCGCCGAAAGTGGTCTCCGAATAGGTGACGAAGGCGGGCCAGTAGAGACGGCCGTCGAACTTGATCATGAAAGGACGGTCGTTGGCGATCAGTTCGGCAAACAGCGAGACCACGAACAGGACCATGAAGATCCAGAACGACCAGTAGCCGCGCCTGTTCGCCTTGAAGTTCTGCCAGCGCCGCCGGTTGAGCGGCGACGGGGCGAATGCCTTGCGCGTCGGCGGCACCGCCTCGCCTAGCGGCACCTGGGTTTTGGTCTCGATCGGGGTGGGCGCGGTGACCGACATCAGACCTCCCGCGCCTCGAAATCGATCCGGGGATCGATCCACATATAGGTCAGATCGGAGATCAGATTGACCACGAGACCCATCAGCGAAAAGATGTAGAGGGTGCCGAACACGACGGGATAGTCGCGGTTGAGAACGCTCTCGAAACCGAGCAGCCCGAGCCCATCGAGCGAGAAGATGGTCTCGATCAGAAGCGAGCCCGAGAAAAAGGCGCTGATGAAGGCGCCGGGGAAGCCCGCGATCACGATCAGCATGGCGTTGCGGAAGATGTGGCCATAGAGCACCTGACGCTCGCTACAGCCCTTGGCCCGCGCGGTCATGACGTATTGCTTGCGGATCTCATCCAGGAACGAGTTCTTGGTGAGAAACGTCATGGTCGCGAATGCACCGAGCGCCATCGAGATCAGGGGCAAGGTCAGGTGCCAGAAATAGTCGATGATCTTCCAATACCAGGGGAATTGCGACCAGCCGTCGGAAGTCAGCCCGCGTAGCGGGAACCAGTTGAAGAACGACCCGCCGGCGAACAGGATGATCAGGAGGATTGCGAAGAGGAAGCCGGGGATCGCATAGCCGAGCACGATCACCGCCGACGTCCAGGTATCGAAACGGGCACCGTCCTTGACCGCCTTGCGAATACCCAGCGGTATGGAGATCAGATACGTCATCAGCGTCAGCCAGATGCCGAGCGAGATCGAGACCGGCAGCTTCTCCTTGATGAGCTGAATGACGCTGACGGTGCGGAAATAGCTGTTGCCGAAATCGAACCGCGCGAAATTCCAGACCATCATCAGGAAGCGCTCGGGCGCCGGCTTGTCGAAGCCGAACTGCTGCTCCAGCTTCTTGATGAACTCGGGATCGAGCCCCTGGGCGCCGCGGTATTTCGAGTTGACGGCGTCGGCCCCGGCGCCGACCTGCCCCGGGGCACGCTGCGCGAAATCACCGCCGCCCGAGATGCGCGAGGAACCGCCGGTATCGGCGCCGGAGAGCTGCGCGATCACGCGCTCGACCGGGCCGCCCGGCGCGAATTGCACCACAACGAAGGAAATGAAGAGGATCCCGAGCAGCGTCGGGATCATCAGGAGAATACGGCGGGCGATATAGGCGCTCATGAGCTACTTCGCCTGATCGAGCCTGGCGGCCTTTGCGGCATCATACCACCACAAGGTCCGCTCTCCCACGTCGCTGGAATAGTCGCTCAACTGGTAGCGCGGCAACTCCTTCGGGTGATCGAACATGTCCCAGTAGGCCAGCCGGTGGCTGGTGTTATTCCATTGCGGCACCCAGTAGCGTCCGGCGCGAAAGACGCGATCGATCGCACGGCATGCGACCGTCAGTTCATCGCGCGTATTGGCCGCCATCGCCTTCTCGACCAGCATGTCGATCGCGGGACTGGCGACGCCGGCCAGATTATGGGATCCCTTTGTGGCTGCGGCCTGCGACGTGAAATAGGTCCGCAGGCTGTCACCGGGTGTCGGCGTCATGCTGATGCGCTCGATCGCGACGTCGAAATCGAACGCTTCGACCCGCGCGCGATGCTGGACGGCATCGACGACGCGCAGACTGGCCTCGATCCCGAGCGTGTTCAGGTTTTTGATGAAAGAGGCGTGATGCGGCTGGAACGACGGCTCGTCGATCAGGAATTCGACGGTGAAGACGTCGCCATTCGGCAGCAGACGCTTGCCGTCCTTGACCGGAATCTTTGCCTCCTGGAGCAACTGCTGCGCCTTGCGCAACAGCGTGCGGTCCTGGCCCGAACCGTCCGTCACCGGCGGCACATAGGGCTCGCCGAACACCTCGTCGGGGACCTGGCCGCGATAGGGCTCGAGCAGCTTCAACTCCTCGGGCGAAGGCAGGCCTTGCGCAACGAGGTCCGAATTCTGGAACGGAGAGAGTGTGCGCGCATAGGCGCCATACATGATGGTCTTGTTGGTCCACTCGAAGTCGAACGCGCAGTTCATGGCGTCGCGAACCCTGGCGTCCTTGAACTTGTCGCGGCGGGTGTTGATGAACCAGCCCTGCCCGCCTGAAGGCGTTCGGTCCGGTACCGATTCACGCTTGACGCGGCCGTCCTTGATGGCCGGAAAATCGTAGCGCGTCGCCCAGATGCGCGAGGTGAATTCTTCGCGATAGAGGTAGTTCTTGCCGGTAAAACCCTCGAACGCGACGTCGCGATCACGGTAGTACTCGTAGCGGATCACGTCGAAATTGTTGCTGCCACGGCAGACCGGCAGGTCGGCGGCCCACCAGTCCTTCACCCGCTCGAACTCGATGTAGCGATTGATTTCGAACTTCCCGACCTTGTACGGGCCTGAACCGAGCGGGATATCCGTCGTCGATTCCTCGAACGGCCTCGTCGCGTAATAGGCTTTCGAGAAGATCGGCAAGCCTGCGGCATAGAGCGGCACGTCGCGCGCGCGCTTCTCGGCGAAATTCACCACCACGGTAGAGTCATCGAGCGCTTCGGCGCCCCTGACGTCGCGCATCTGCAACTGGACCAGCGGATGGCCCTTCTCCTTGAGCGTGTTGATGGAGAAGGCGACATCATGCGCGGTCAGCTTCGAGCCGTCGTGAAACCTCGCCTCGGGCCGAATCGTGAAGCGGTAGGCGAGCTTGTCCGGGGAGATCCGCACCGATCTGGCGGCATAGCCGTACATCGCATCGGGCTCATCGCCGGCATGCGCCATCAGCGAGACGAAAGTCAGATCCATGCCCTGCGCGCCCTCGCCCTTGAGGATGAAGGCGTTGAGCGAGCTAAACGTGAAGAAGGATTGATTATAGGAGCGCGCCGACGGGATCAGCGAAAACGTGCCGCCCTTCGGTGCATCGACATTGACGTAGTCGAAATGGTGGAAGTCGGCAGCGTATTTGAGATCGCCGAACGCCGAGATGCCGTGCGCCTCTTCCGGCATCTCGGATGCAGCCGCACCGCACAGCCAGGCCGGGCTCAGCGATGCGCTCAAAACGCCGCCAGCGCCCATGGCCAGCACCCGCCGGCGTGAAAGCTGCGCCATGCGCGAAAGCTTCATCAAGAGCGTTTTCCGATTCGGGCGGCCTTCTCGGCGTCGTACCACCACAGCGTCGGCAGGCCGGATCTGCCATATTTCGGCAGCGGCTCGGCATGGCTGAAGCGGTCCCACCGGGCGTAGCGCGAGAACGAATAGGTAAACTGGGGCACGACGTAGAAATTCCACAGCAACACGCGATCGAGCGCACGCGTTGCGGCGACGAGACCGGGGCGATCCTTGGCGAAGATCACCTTCTCGATCAATGCATCCACGGCCGGATTCTTGATGCCGATGGTGTTGCGCGCGCCGGGCACGTCGGCCGTCTGCGATCCCCAATACTCGCGCTGCTCGTTACCCGGCGAAAGCGACTGGCCCCACTGATCGATGATCATGTCGAAGTCGAAGCTGCGCAGCCGGTTCTGATATTGAGCATCGTCGACCGTGCGGACCGACGTGTTGACCCCGATCCGCTCCAGCGACGGCTTGTAGAACAGCGCGATGCGCTCGGACGAGGGATCCTGCACGAGGATCTCGACGGTCAGAACCTTGCCCGCGGCGTCGACCAGCTTGTGATCGCGCACTTCGAAGCCCGCCTCCTTCAGGAGCTTTGCCGCTTCACGTAAATTGGCGCGCACCGCTTCCGGATTGCCGCCGACGGGATTTTGATAAGGCGTGGTGAAGACTTCCGGCGGCACCTTGTCCTTCACGGTCTCGAGGATCTGCAATTCGTCGCCCTGCGGCAGGCCGGTCGCGGCGAGCTCCGTGCCTTCGAAATAGCTGTTGATCCGCTTGTACTGACCGAAGAAGAGTTGCTTGTTCATCTCCTCGAAGTCGAAGGCGTAGTTGAAGGCCCGCCGCACCCGCGCGTCTTTGAACTGATCGCGCCTGTTGTTGACCACAAAGGCCTGCATGCGGCCGGAATCGTTGATCGGAAATTCTTCCTTGATCACCCTCTTCTCGGCCACCGCTGGGAAGTCGTAAGCCGTCGCCCATTGCTTGGCGGAATTCTCTGCGATCCAGTCGGCCTGGTCAGCCTTGAACGCTTCAAGCGCAACGATGTTGTCGCGGAAGAACTCGAAGCGCAGCTCGTCGAAATTATTCTGCCCGATCTGGCTCGGGAGATTGGCGCCCCAATGATCCTTCACCCGTTCGAGCTTGACCGAACGTCCCGCGACAAATTCCTTGATCCGGTATGGACCTGAGCCGAGCGGAATCTCAAGCGTCGTCGCGCCAATGTCGCGCTTGCGCCCCTGCGCGTCAGTGCCTTCCCACCAGTGCTTTGGCAGCACAGTGAGCTCGCCGACAATGGTCGGCAGCTCCCGGTTGCCGGGACCGTCGAAGGTGAACTTGACGTCGCGATCGCCGACCTTCTCGGCCTTCACCACGTGCCTGTAGTAAGACCCGTACATCGGGCTCTGCTTCTTCAGCGTCTCCAGCGAGAAGATGACGTCATCCGGCGTCACCGGCTTGCCGTCATGCCAACGGGCTTCCTTGCGAAGGCGATAGATCACCCAGGAAAAATCGTCCGGATGCTGGGCAGATTCGGCAAGCTCGCCGTACTGGGTCGCCACCTCATCCTGCGCGCGCGTCATCAATGTTTCGTGGATCAGGCCGGCAGCCGGCGCGATCACGCCTTTGATGCCGGCGACCGCAATGTTGAAATTGTCGAAGGTTCCGATCGAAATCATGCGCGCGACGCCGCCCTTCGGCGCGTCCGGATTGACGTAGTCGAAGCGCTTGAAATCGGCGGGGTACTTGATGTCGCCGAACAGGGACAAGCCATGGCGCCAGGGGAGCTCGCCGGCCGATTGCGCCTGCGCGGCAGCGATGATCGGAACACCTGCGGCGGAACCAAGGGCGGGGAGCGCAGCAGTCGCAGCGCCGGCTAGCAGAAGATCGCGTCGGGTAATGGCCAAATGAACGTCCCTGTCTTGAAGGAGGTTACCCCTTTAAGGCCCCAATATACGGCAAGGTTTCGACCGATTGTGTTGCTTTTTCCTCATCTTGGAAGCCGGAGAGGACGGTTCGCTGCGGCGAAACGCCCCGATAACAACGCTGCGAGCATCCAAATAAGAAAACGGCCAGGCTCAGCCTGGCCGCATCGTCGGTATTGACGTCCGCGAATGCTACTTCGATGCCGTGGGCAGCGGCTGCGGGCTATCCGACAGGCTGTTCAGATAAGCGATCACGTCGGCGCGCTCTGAGTCCTTGGGGATACCTGCAAAGCCCATCGCCGTGCCGGGAATATCGGCCTTGGGATTGGCAATGAACTTGTTCAGCTCGTCGAACGTCCAGGTGCCGCCCTTGGCCTTCATCGCAGCCGAGAAATTGAATCCGCCGCGCCCTTCGCCCCGGTGATCGCCGACGATACCGAAGAGGTTCGGACCGACGCGATTCGGGCCGCCCTTCTCGAAGGTATGGCAAGCCTGGCACTTCTTGGCGGCAGCCGCGCCCTTCTCGACGGAGGCGGTTTGCAGGAGCTTCTCGATCGGCTCGGAGGGCGCAGCCGCAGCCGCGCCGCCTTCCTTGCCGCCAGCCTCTTCCTTCACGGCGATCTCAAAGCCCGGCTTCTCCGGCGGCTTCGCAGCGAACAGCGCCTGGGCGGTGAAGCTCGTCACCAGGACAATGAGGCAGGTGCCGAGGATGGCACCGAGGATCTTGTTGAGTTCGAAAGAGTCCATTTCCGGCCAGGCCCCACACCGCAAGAAGGATAAAGCGGCCCAAGCGGCCGCCAGGACGTGCCTCGGGAGAATCAAATGTTCCTTATCGTTCCCCCGAGTTTTGACATTGAGATATCGGTTTGCCCGTGGTCTGGCAACCCGTATAAACGGCCCCGCTTTTCTCCCGTCCCCACCCGATTTCCCGGTGCGGAAAACGCCCCGTTTCCAGGCCCTTGACCCGATGACCGATCCCCGCATTCTAGTGCTGATCCCTGCCCGCATGGCGGCCACCCGCCTGCCCGGCAAGCCGCTTGCCGATATCGCCGGGCAGCCGATGATCGTGCATGTGCTGCGGCGGGCCGAAGCTGCCGCCATCGGGCGGGTTGCGGTGGCAACCGACACGCAGGAGATCGCCGACGTCGTCACCGCGCATGGCGGCGTCGCCGTGATGACCCGCTCCGAGCATCCGTCCGGGTCGGACCGTATCCACGAGGCCATGCAGAAGCTCGACCCGGATGGCAAGGCCGAGATCGTGATCAACCTCCAGGGCGACTTCCCGACCATCACGCCGCAGACCATCCGCGAGGTGCTACCGCCCTTCGACGATCCGGGCGTCGACATCGTGACGCTGGCCTCACAGATCCACACCGAGGAAGAGGACCTCGCCCCGAGCGTCGTGAAGGCCATCGGCTCGCCGATCGGCCCGCGACGGATGCGGGCACTTTATTTCACTCGCGCCACCGCCCCCTACGGTGACGGACCGCGTTACCACCATATCGGCCTCTACGCGTACCGCCGCGCGGCGCTGGAGCGCTACGTCTCGCTGCCACGCTCCCCCCTGGAAGTTCAGGAAAATCTGGAGCAGCTCCGAGCCGTGGAAGCCGGCATGCGCATTGACATCATCATCGTCGACAGCGTGCCCCGCGGCGTCGATACGCCGCCCGATCTAGAAACCGCCCGCAGCATCCTTTCCAAATCCTGAGCCGCTGTTACAAGGCCCGACATGAGCAAGATGAAAATCGCATTCCAGGGCGAGCCTGGGGCCAATTCCCACATCGCCATCGACGAGGCATTTCCCGACGCCGAGCCGTTGCCGTGCGCGACCTTCGAGGACGCGCTGTCCGCGATCTCCTCGGGCGAGGCCGATCTCGGCATGATCCCGATCGAGAACTCGGTCGCAGGGCGCGTCGCCGACATCCATCATTTGCTGCCGGCCTCCGGCCTCTTCATCATCGGCGAGTGGTTTCTGCCGGTCCGGCATCAATTGATGGCGGTGAAGGGCACCAGGCTCGAAGACATCAAGAGCGTGGAGAGCCACGTGCATGCGCTCGGCCAGTGCCGGCGCGTGATCCGCAAGCTCGGCGTCAAACCGATCGTGGCCGCCGACACCGCGGGCAGCGCGCGCGACATTTCCGAGCGCAAGGACAAGAGCGTCGCCGCGATCGCCTCGCGGCTTGCCGCAAAGATCTACGGCCTCGACATTCTGGCCGAGGACATCGAGGACGAGGCCCATAACACCACGCGTTTCGTCGTGCTCGCCCGCGAGGCGAAATGGGCCGAGCAGGGTTCGGGCCCGCTCGTCACCTCTTTTGTATTCCGGGTGCGCAACCTGCCCGCCGCGCTCTACAAGGCGCTGGGCGGCTTTGCCACCAACGGCGTCAACATGACCAAGCTCGAAAGCTACATGGTCGACGGCAATTTCTTCGCCACGCAGTTTTATGCCGATGTCGATGGCCACCCCAACGACAAGGGGCTCGCCTTCGCGCTGGAGGAATTGAAGTTCTTCTCGCGGGAATTCCGCATCGTCGGCGTGTACCCGGGACATCCGTTCCGCGCGACGTTCAGCGAGAACATGGAGTGACTGTCGCCCTGGCGAAGGCCAGGGCCGATAACCCCAGGGAGGAGTTGTAGCTGTCTCTTATACACATGGGGGGGGGTTTTTTGTTGGGGGGGGGGGGGGGGGGGGGGGGGGGGGGGGGGGGGGGGGGGGGGGGGGGGGGGGGGGGGGGGGGGGGGGGGGGGGGGGGGGGGGGGGGGGGGGGGGGGGGGGGGGGGGGGGGGGGGGGGGGG